>JAGXBK010000228.1 GCA_018971195.1 Betaproteobacteria bacterium | reverse complement strand
TGACCAACGAGACACGCGAGTGCGGATTCACGACCGCGATCCTTCACGCCGACCGTGAATCGGTGATCGAGCACGGTGCGTTGCACAAGCCGCTGCACCTGTCGGTCGCATACGGATATCGCGAGGTCGCCGGCCTGATCGCGGTATTCCAGGGCCGGGCCTCGGGCTACGCCTATGGGCGCCAGGGCAACCCGACGACGGCAGCGCTGGAAGCCAAGGTGACGGCGATGGAGCAGGGTGTGGCGACCGCGTGCTTCGCGACCGGCATGGCGGCGATCGGCGCGATCATGGTGTCGCTGCTGCGCGGCGGCGACCATGTCGTCTCGAGCTCCTACGTGTTCGGCAATACCAACAGCCTGCTCGGCACGGTGGCCGACCACGGGACGCCGGTCAGCTTCGTCGACGCGACGGCGGCCGAAAATGTCGAGCGCGCGTTGACCCCGCGGACCCGGATGGTGTTCGTCGAGACGATCGCCAATCCACGCACGCAGGTCGCGGACCTCGTGCGCATCGGGGCGCTGTGCCGCGAGCGGGGCCTGATCTACGTCGTCGACAACACGATGACCTCGCCGTGGCTGTTCAGGCCGGCCGTCGTCGATGCGACGCTCGTCGTCAACGCACTGACCAAGTACATCGGCGGGCACGGCAACGCGCTGGGGGGCGCGGTCACCGACACCGGGCGTTTCGACTGGACGCGCTACCCCAACATCGCCGAGAGCTACAAGTCGCAGAAGCCCGCGATGTGGGGCATCACGCAGATGCGCAAGAAAGGCTTGCGTGATTTCGGCGCCACGCTGTCGGCCGAGCAGGCGCACCACATCGCGGTCGGCGCGGAGACGCTGGCCTTGCGGATGGACCGCCAATGCGCGAACGCGCAGGCGCTCGCCGATTTTCTGGTCGCGCATCCGAAGGTGCGTGCCGTGTATTACCCGGGGCTCGCCGCCCATCCGCAGCATGGCCTCGCGAAGGCGCTGTTCCGGGCCCCCGGCGCGCTATTCTCGTTCGAGCTCGCCGACGGCTGCGACGTGCTCGCCGTGCTCGACCGACTGCGCACCGTCGTGTTGTCGTCGAACCTCGGTGACAACCGGACGCTGGCGATTCCGGTCGCGCAGACGATCTACTGGGAGATGGGGGCTGCGCGCCGCGCCGAGATGGGCATCGCCGATTCGCTGGTGCGGGTTTCGGTCGGCATCGAGGACCAGGCCGATCTGGTCGCCGACTTTGCCCAGGCGCTCGCCGCGGCGTGACTCTCGGGAGCATAATCGGCGCTGTTCGCCACGCAGACGAGGAGGCCAGGATGGGAAACCGCGACAAGCAGCGCAAGGAACCGAAAAAGCCCAAGCAGCCGAAGAAGCCGGAACCCAAGCTCGTTCACTGAGCCGGCGGTCCGGAACGGGGTCCCGGCCGGCGCAAAGAGCCATGCGACGGTTCAGGCCCCGCGGCTCAGCCGTCGACCTCGTGGTTGCGCAGGCCGGCAGCGTCGATCTCGACGAAGTGGCCGCGGTCGTCCCAGTCGGCGAGCACGATGCGCTCGCGCGGCGTGCCGTCGACCACCAATGCATGATGCGCCGGTCGGTGCGTGTGGCCGTGGATCATCCGCGTAATTCCGTTCGCGCGAAACGCGCCTTCGATCGCCCCGGCGTCGACGTCGAGGATCGACTCGGGCTTGCGCGCGGTCGCGCTGCGGCTCCCGCGCCGCATCCAGGCCGCGACCCAGCGGCGCAGCCGATACGGCAGTCGCAGCAGGCGGCGCTGGCGCGCCGGGTCGCGCGCCCACGCACGATAGCGCTGGTAGGCAAGGTCGCCGGTGCAGAACTCGTCGCCATGCGACAGCAGGGTGCGCGTCCCGTGGATGTCGACGATCGTCTGCTCGCCGAGCAGGATCGCGCCGGTCGCGCGCGCGAAATCCCCGCCCAGCAGGAAATCGCGGTTGCCGCGCGCGACGTAGACCGGAACGCCGGCGTGGGTCAGCGCACGCAGCGACTCGACGACCTGGCGCGCGAATGGCTCGCGGCATTGGTCGTCGCCGACCCAGGAGTCGAAGAGGTCTCCCAGGATGTACACCCCCGCCGCGCCCCGCGCGGGGCCGCGGGTGAAGGCGTGGAACGCGGCCGCCGTGGCCGGACGCTCGGGGGCGAGGTGGAGGTCCGAGAGCAGCAGCGTCGGCTTCATCGGCAAAGGCGCGCTGCTGCCCCTGGGTTCAGGCGGCCGCGGCGACTTCCTCGGCGCGCGTGATGACGACGTCCTCCCTGGGCACGTCCTGGTGGAAGCCGCTCGTGCCGGTTGCAACGCCGGCGATCCGGTCGACGACCTCGGTGCCGCCGACGACCTTGCCGAAGACGCAATACCCCCAGCCCTGCGGGCTCGGCCCCTTGTGGTCGAGGAACGCGTTGTCGGCGACGTTGATGAAGAACTGCGCCGTTGCGGAATGCGGGTCGGACGTGCGCGCCATCGCGACCGTGTAGCGTGCGTTCCTGACCCCGTTGCCCGCCTCGTTGGCGACGGCCGCGCGCGTCGGTTTCTGCGACATGCCGGGCGCGAAGCCGCCTCCCTGGATCATGAAGCCGGGGATCACGCGATGGAACAGCGTGTTGTCGTAATGTCCGTCTCGCACGTATTGCAGGAAGTTCGCGACCGATGCCGGGGCGTTCTCGACGTCGAGGTCGAGCGTGATGTCGCCGTGATTCGTATGCAGGATGACCATCGGATGTGCCTCAGTGGGATGGCGTGACGATGCGCGCGGATTTGATCATGACGCGCTCCACCGGAACGTCGGAGGAGAACGGGCCGCCGGGGCCGGTCTTCGACTTGGCGATCCTGTCGACGACGTCCATGCCCGCGACGACCTTTCCGAACACGGTGTAGCCCCAGCCCTGCGGGTCGCGGGAATGGAAGTCGAGGCGCTTGTTGTCGGCGACATTGATGAAAAACTGCGCGGTGGCCGAATTCGGGTCCCCGGTGCGTGCCATGGCCACGGTTCCGGGGATGTTCGACAGCCCCGCCTTGACGCTTTGCTCGGATTCGATCGGAATCGGCGGCCGCGTCGGCTTCTGCCAGAACCTGGCGTCGTAGCCGCCGCCCTGGATCATGAAGCCCGCGATGACCCGATGGAATTGCGTCCCGTCGTAATGCCTGGCCTTGACGTAGTCGAGGAAGTTCTCGACGGTCTTCGGCGCCGCGTTGGGGAACAGCTCGAGCTTGATCACCCCTGCGCTCGTGTCCAGCTCGACTTCGGGGTTGGCCGCGTAAGCGGGCAGTGCAGCGACGCCCAGC
>JAGXBK010000062.1 GCA_018971195.1 Betaproteobacteria bacterium | reverse complement strand
ACAGTGCCAGCGCCAGCACCAGCGCCGGCGCCTGGGCGACATCGCGCGCGGCGGCGAGCAGGGCCGGCGGGATCCCGGCCTGCACCTGCGCCGCGTGTGCATAGTCGCCGGCATCGGCGTGGCCAACCTGCGCCGCCACCGCCGCCGGCGTCAGCCCCGCGCGCGCGGCGACGGCGGGCAAGACCTGCGCCGTCGGCGCGGCACCGGCGCCCGCCGCGGTCGCCGCCAGCACCGCCGGCAGCAGGCCGGTCAGGCTGGCGCGCGGATCGGCGGGATCGGCGGCGCGGCGCAGGTCGGACCATTCGCGGGCGACCTGCTCGAGTTCGCGCGGATCGAACTGCGGCTCCAGCGCTCGGATGCGCTCGACCAGCGGCGGGTGGGTGGCGAAGAGCGCCGAATAGGCGCCGGCTTCGCCGAACAGCATGTGCGAGACCTCCTCGCCGTGGGTATCGGTGAATTTCGAACCGGCCTCGAGCGCGGCGATCTTCTTCAGCGCGCCGGCAATGCCGCTGGTCTGGCGCGTGTACTGCACCGCGGAAGCGTCGGCCAGCGACTCGCGCGAACGCGACACACCGGCTTTGATCAGGCGTCCGAAGAACACGCCGATCGCCCCGACCGCCAGCAGGCCGATACCGACGAATACGATCGCATTGCCATTGCCGTCGCGGCGTCCGCGCGAGGAGCCGACCGAAGCGCCACCCCAGTAGCCGGCGTAGAGGAGCTGGCGGCCGATCACGCTCAGCGCGAGGATGCCGAACAGCAGGCCCATCAGGCGGATGTTGATGCGCATGTCGCCATTGAGCACGTGGCTGAACTCGTGCGCGATCACGCCCTGCAGTTCGTCGCGGTTGAGCTGCTGCAGGCAGCCCTGGGTCACGCAGACCGCGGCATCGGCGGGGCTGAAACCGGCGGCGAAGGCATTGATCCCGGGCTCGTGCTCGAGGATGTAGATCTCCGGCACCGGCACGCCGGAGCCGATCGCCACTTCCTCGATGACGTTGCGCAGGCGACGCAGGGCGGGATCTGCGGTGTCCGCCGGCACCAGGCTGGCCCCGACGCCGCGCGCCACCGCGCCACCGCCGCCGCTCAGGCTGGCGGTGCGGTACAGCGAGGCCAGTCCGATCACCGCCAGCACAGCCACGCTGACGCCGACCACCGTGCCCAGCGGCAGCGCGGTGCCGCCGTCGGGACGCTGCGCCATCAGCCCGAGGGCGACCACCACCACCGCATCCACGGCGACGACGATCGCCGCCACGGCGAGCACGAACAAGGCGATCAGGTGGCGCGTGTGCCGCCGGGCCCGATCCTGGTGTGCGAAGAAGTCCATGCCGCGCCGCCGGCGATCAGCTGAACGAGACCTTCGGCGCCTCGCGCTTGGCCGGATCGTCCATCTCGAGCGATTGCGCCGGCTGGAAGCCGAAGCTGTTGGCGACCAACGACGACGGGAACACCTGGCAGCGGTTGTTGTAGTTCATCACGCTGTCGTTGTAGGCCTGGCGCGCGAAGGCGACGCGGTTCTCGGTGGAGCTCAACTCCTCCGACAGCTGCATCATGGTCTGGTTGGCCTTGAGGTCGGGATAGGCCTCGGCAACCGCGAACAGACGACCGACGGCCTGGGTCAACTGGTTCTCGCTGCCGGCAAGCTGCTGCATCGCCTTCGGATCGCCCGGCTGCGACTTGGCGCCGGCGAGACCGTTGACCGCTGCGGTACGGGCCTCGGTGACGGCCTCCAACGTGCCACGCTCGTGCGCGATGTAGCCCTTGGCAACCTCGACCAGGTTCGGAATCAGGTCGTGGCGACGCGTCAGCTGCACGTCGATCTGCGCGAAGGCGTTCTTGTAGCCGTTGCGCGCGGTGACCAGTCCGTTGTAGATACCGACAAGGAAAAAGACTATGACCACAACTGCGACCAGCACGAAGATCGTCACCATGCTCCTGCCCTCCTTCTCGCGATGCGCGGCGGCTGCGCTCGCCGCGGGGGTGGAGCATAGCAGAGCGGACGAGGGGGATTACGCTACGCCGCGCATTCGAGGATCGCGCCGACGCGGCCCTCGGCCGCGTGAGTCTCGAGCCGCACGGGGAAGCCCCAGAGCCGCCGCAGGTGCGCCACGACCTCCGCCGCGGCCTCGGTCAGCGGCCGGCCGCGGCGCAGCTGATGGCGCAGCGTCAGCGAGCGATCGCCGTCGCGATCGAAGCGAAGGATCTGGACATCGGGGACCCACGACTCCTGCGCATACTGCTGCGCGAGCAGCTTGCGCACGCGCCGGTACCCGCGCTCGTCGTGGATGCTGTCGACGACGAGCGCATCCTCGCCGGAGTGATCGGCGATCGCGAACAGGTGGAACTCGCGCATCAGCCGCGGCGACAGGTACTGGGCGATGAACGATTCATCCTTGAAATTGCGCATCGCGAAGTCGAGGGTGGCGCGCCAGTCGCTGCCGGCGACGCCCGGGAACCACGCGCGGTCCTCGGCATCCGGCGCTTCGCACACGCGCTTCAGGTCGGCGAACATCGCGAACCCAAGCGCATAGGGATTGATCCCTCCGTAGCCTTTCGAGTCGAACGCCGGCTGGGCGACGACGTTGGTGTGGCTCTTCAGGAACTCGAGCATGAACCCGTCGTCGACCGAGCCCTGCTCGTGGAGGCGATTGACGATCGTGTAATGCCAGAACGTCGCCCAGCCCTCGTTCATCACCTTGGTCTGCGCCTGGGGGTGGAAATACTGCGCGAGCTTGCGCACGATGCGTACGAGCTCGCGCTGCCAGGGCTCGAGCTTCGGCGAGTGCTTCTCGACGAAGTAGAGGACGTTCTCCTGCGGATCGGGCGGGAAGCACCGTTGCGAAGGCGCCGCGGAATCGCGCGGGCTCTCGGGGACGGTCCGCCACAGGTCGTTGAACTGCCGCTCGCGATGCACCTCGCGCGCCGCCAGTCGCGCCGTCTCGGCCCGCAGCGTCGCCGCCGCCGGCCGCCGGTATCGATCGACCCCGTGCGCCATCAGCGCGTGGGAGGCATCGAGGACCTCCTCGACTGCGCCGGCGCCGTGCCGCTCCTCGCACTCCATCACGTAGCGGCGCGCGAACACGAGGTAGTCGAGGATGGCGTCCGCCTGCGTCCACTGCCGGAACAGGTGGTTGCCCTTGAAGAACGAATTGTGGCCGTAGCAGGCGTGCGCGATCACCAGTGCCTGCGTCGCCGCCGTGTTCTCCTCCATCAGGTACGCGATGCACGGGTCGGAGTTGATGACGATCTCGTAGGCGAGTCCCTGCATGCCGTGGCGGTAGGCCTGCTCGTTGCGGATGAATTCCTTGCCGTAGGACCAATGGGGGTAGCCGATCGGCAGCCCGCTCGACGCATAGGCGTCGAGCATCTGCTCGGAGGTGATCACCTCGACCTGGTTCGGGTAGGTGTCGAGCCCGAATTCCGCTGCGACCCCGGCGATCGCCGAGTCGTAGCGTTCGAGCAGGTCGAAATCCCAGTCGGCGCCTCGGGAGATCGGGGTCATGACGTGGAGTCCTTTCGGAACAGCTCCCGGAACACCGGGTAGATCTGGTCGCCGCCGGTCGCGCGGCGCATCGCGAAATTGTCGGCGGATTCCGCAACGCGCTCGTACTCGG
Source organism: Betaproteobacteria bacterium (assembly GCA_018971195.1). GTDB lineage: Bacteria > Pseudomonadota > Gammaproteobacteria > Burkholderiales > Casimicrobiaceae > VBCG01. Next base: position 12,930 of record JAGXBK010000062.1, on the reverse strand, counting down.
ACCACAGCGCCGAAGGGCGGTTTGCCGACCGCGGGTCGGCCAGCTCCAGGTACGTGTAGTACCGCGTCGCCGCGAGGAGCTTCTCGCGCAGGAAGCGCGCGCTGCGGGCCGGGTCGGCCCCGAAAGCGTCGCCGTCGGAGGCTTGCGCGACGTAGACGTTCCAGTCCTGCGCATAGCGCGCGCTGCGCAGCTTGTCGGCAAGCTCGAGCGCCGACATGACGACGGTGCCGCCGGATCGCGTGTCGTGGAAGAACGCGTCCTCGTCGACTTCCTCGGCATCCTCGGTGTGCCGGATGAACACCAGGTCGACCTCGGCGTACTTGCGCGTCAGGAACAGATGGAGCAGCGTGAAGAACCGCTTGGCGAGGTCCTTCTTGTCCTCGTCCATCGACGCCGACACGTCCATCAGGCAGAACATCACGGCCCGAGCGATCGGCTCGGGGCGCCACGCGCGATTGCGGTAGCGCAGGTCGGGGTCGTCGATGAACGGCAGCGTGCCGCGGCGGCGCTGGACCCGCTCGAGCTCGGCATAGATTCCGGCGGCATGCACCGATTGCCCGGCAGCGGTCGCGATGCCGAAGCTCGCCTCGAGGACCTGCGCTTCGCGCCGGAGGTTGCCCTGCAGCGCAATCCGGCGCGCCAGCGACTGGGTGAGCGTACGCACGATCGAGAGGTTGGCCGGCACACCTGCCTTGGTGAACCCCGCGCGCACGCTCCGCTTCTGCTCGGTGCGCCCGAATTGGGTGCGCGCGAGATGCGGCAGCTCGAGATCGTCGAAGAAGATCCGCAGGAATTCCTCGCGCGACAGCGAGAAGACGAACGCATCCTCGCTGTCGCCCGCGCCTCCCGCCTCGCCGACTCCGCCGCCGCCCGCCCCGCGGGGCCGCGGTATCCGGTCGCCCGCGACATACTCGCGATTGCCGGGCAGCACGAACTCGCGGTCGCCGCCGGCGCCGTAGCCGAACGAGGGCTCCGAAATGTCCTTCTTCGGCACCCGGACTTCCCCGCCCTGCTCCATGTCGGCCAGACGCCGCTCGTCGACCATCTTCCGGACCGCCTGCTGGATATGCAACTTGTAGCGCCGCAGGAAGCGCTCGCGGTTGACGGCGCTGCGCCCGCGACTGCTCGCGCGCCGATCGATCAGCTGCACCATGTGCGGCTCTCCTCCGGCAGCCTCGCGCCGGTCACGACGACTTGTGGACGCGCAGGTACCACTCGGCGAGCAGGCGCACCTGCTTCTCGGTGTAGCCCTTGGCGACCATGCGCGCGACGAAGCTCTGGTGCTTCTCGAGCTCGTCGGCGGACGCCTTCGCGTTGAACGAGATCACCGGCAGCAGGTCTTCGGTGTTCGAGAACATCTTCCTCTCGATCACCTCGCGCAGCTTTTCGTAGCTGTTCCACGCCGGGTTCCGGCCCGCATTGTGGGCGCGCGCGCGCAGCACGAAGTTGACGATCTCGTTGCGGAAGTCCTTGGGATTGCCGATCCCCGCAGGCTTCTCGATCTTCTCGAGCTCGGCATTGAGCGCCGCCCGGTCGAAGCTCTCGCCGGTCTCGGGATCGCGGTAGTCCTCTTCCTGGATCCAGCAGTCCGCGTAGGTGACATAGCGGTCGAAGATGTTCTGGCCGTACTCCGAGTACGACTCGAGGTAGGCGGTCTGGATTTCCTTGCCTATGAATTCGGCGTATCGCGGCGCGAGGTAGCCCTTGATGTGCTCGACGTAGCGGCGGCGCGTCTCGTCGGGCAGGTCCTCCCGCGCGAGACGCTGCTCGAGGACATACATCAGGTGCACCGGGTTGGCGGCGATCTCCGTCTGGTCGTAATTGAACACGGCGGAAAGGACCTTGTAGGCGAAACGCGTCGACATGCCGGTCATGCCCTCGTCCGGACCCGCGTAGTCGCGGTATTCCTGGATCGTCTTGGCCTTCGGATCGACGTCCTTCAGGGTCTCGCCGTCGTAGACGCGCATCTTCGAATAGATGCTCGAATTCTCGGGATCCTTCAGGCGCGTCAGCACCGAGAACTGAGCCATCATGTCCAGGGTTCCGGGCGCGCAGGGTGCCTTTGCAAGCGAAGAGTTGGCGAGCAGCTTGTCGTAGATCCTGATCTCTTCCGACACGCGCAGGCAATACGGCACCTTGACGATGAAGATGCGATCGAGGAATGCCTCGTTGTTCTTGTTGTTGCGAAAGCTGTGCCACTCCGACTCGTTGGAGTGCGCGACGATCAGCCCGTTGAACGGTATCGCCGAGAAGCCTTCGGTGCCCTTGAAATTGCCTTCCTGCGTCGCCGTCAGCAGCGGATGCAGCATCTTGATCGGTGCCTTGAACATCTCGACGAATTCGAGCAACCCCTGGTTGGCGAGGCAGAGTCCGCCCGAGTAGCTGTAGGCATCGGGATCGTTCTGCGACAGGCTCTCGAGCTTGCGGATGTCGACCTTGCCGACCAGCGACGAGATGTCCTGGTTGTTCTCGTCGCCGGGCTCGGTCTTGGTGATCGCGACCTGGCGCAGCACCGACGGATTCACGCGCACGACGCGGAACTTCGACAGATCGCCCCCGTATTCCTGCAGCCGCTTGACCGCCCACGGCGACATGATCCCCGACAGGTAGCGCCGCGGGATGCCGTAATCGTTCTCGAGCACGTCGCCGAATCGCTCCGGCGCGAACAGGCCGAGCGGCGACTCGTTGACCGGCGAGCCTTTGAGGGCGTAGATCGGGCGCGTCTCCATCACCGCTTTCAGCCGCTCGGCGATCGACGACTTGCCGCCGCCGACCGGGCCCAGCAGATAGAGGATCTGCTTCCTCTCCTCGAGTCCCTGCGCGGCGTGCCGGAAGAAGGCGACGATCTGCTCCACCGCTTCCTCCATTCCGTAGAACTCTCGGAAAGCGGGATAGCGCCGGATGACGCGATTGCCGAAGATCCGCGACAGCCGCGGGTCGTTGCGCGTGTCGACGAGCTCAGGCTCCCCGATGCCCGCCACCATGCGCTCGGCGGCGGTGGCGTAGGAGCCCGGATCGCGCCTGCACGACCCGAGGTATTCCTCGAGGCTCATCTCCTCGTCACGGGCAGCCGAGTAGTCGGAGCGGAACTGTTCCAGCAATGTGGTCATGGCATGTCCCAATCAGGTGGCTGCGCGGACGATCGGAGCGCGAACGCTCCTTTCCTGTCCCGGCATACCTTTTTGGTCTTGTGGAAATTCACGTGGCAGCCTGCCGATCCGCCGGCCACAGAAGAGGCGTGGCACCGGCGGTGTAGCCTGGCATCGGATCGCGACCGCATTCGATTCGAACCGTTCGCAGAACTGCCGATCCTTGAAGAAACTCGAGACTTCTGGCGCATAAGTCGTGCCAATCCCAACCCCGGCGATGCACGGGTCGTGCCAACGCGGCAGCGTCACCGCAGCGGACGCTGCGCATTGCCGTCCCGATGCGTTGGACACCGAAGGGGACGTCTTGCTTCCGAGGCCGGATAAGCACTCGCCTAGTGCGTCTGCCAACATCGCGCACCAGGACGGTACGTCGCGCGTCACGTCGTGGTGCGAGTGACGTTGCGCGTCTGGCCGCCACGACCACGTCAGGAAAACGCCGGCCGCTCGCGCCGCCGGGGCGCCTCGGCGCGGATCCAAGCGTGTCCGGAAGCGGCAAACCGGGCGTGCTAAGCTCATCGATTACTCCACATCCCAATGCACTGGAGTTGACCGTGCCCGGCTTGCTTCCCGACGTCGATCCCGAAGGCCTGCTCGAGTACTCGGTCGTCTATACCGACCGCGCGCTCAATCACATGTCGCGGCGGTTCCAGGGCGTCATGCGCGACGTCTCGGACACGCTGAAACGCGTATATCGCGCGCGCTCGGCAATCATCGTGCCGGGAAGCGGGACCTTCGGCATGGAGGCGGTCGCGCGTCAGTTCGCGACGGGAAGGAAGTGCCTGGTGCTGCGCAACGGCTGGTTCAGCTATCGATGGACGCAGATCTTCGACGCGGGGAGCATCCCGTCGCAAGCGACGGTCCTCAAGGCGCGCCCGGTCGACGAGGGCGGCCGGGCAGCTTACGCGCCCGCACCGCTCGACGAGGTGACGCGCACCATCGAGCGCGAGCGGCCAGCGCTCGTCTTCGCGCCCCATGTCGAGACCGCGTCGGGAATCATCCTGCCCGATCCGTATCTGCGCGCGGTGGCCGACGCCGCTCATCGCGTCGGCGGCATGTTCGTCCTCGATTGCATTGCGTCAGGGGCGATGTGGGTCGATATGGCAGCCACCGGCGTCGACATCCTGATCAGCGCGCCCCAGAAAGGATGGAGCAGTCCCGCGGGCTGCGCGCTGGTGATGCTGGGCGAGAAGGCGCGGGCTGCGATCGATTCGACGACGAGCACGAGTTTCGCCTGCGACCTGCGCAAGTGGCTGGGCATCGTGGAGGCCTACGAGGCCGGCGGCCATGCGTACTACGCGACGCTTCCGACCGATGGGCTGGCACGCCTGCGGGACGCGATGACGGAGACCGAGCGCTTCGGCTTCGAGAAGGCGCGCGCCGCCCAGCAGTCGCTCGGGGACCGCGTGCGCACGATGCTGGCCGGGCGTGGCTTCGGCAGCGTCGCCGCCGACGGCTTCGGCGCCCCGGGCGTCGTCGTCAGCTACACCGACGATCCGGACATCCAGTCCGGCAAGCGATTCCGCGGCATGGGGCTGCAGACGGCGGCGGGCGTCCCGCTGCAATGCGACGAGCCCGCCGACTTCATGACATTCAGGATCGGGCTGTTCGGCCTCGACAAGCTGCAGAACATCGATCGCAGCGTCGGCTTCCTCGAGGAAGCGCTGGCGCCGGTGCCCGTCCGGTAACCCGCGCTTCGCTGCAGGTCAGTCGCCCGGCAGCGTGACACGCGCCGGTGTCCCTGGGTAGGCGAGCGTACGCCTGGCGTGCCGCTTGGCCCATGCCGCCCGCACCGCGAAGAACACCTGCAGCGCGATCAGCAGCGCGCACAGCGAGACGAAGGTCAGGCTGATCGGCCGCTCCAGGAACACCCCCATGTTGCCGCGCGACAGCAGCAGCGCACGCCGGAAGTTCTCCTCGACCAGCGGGCCCAGCACGTAGCCCAGCAGCACAGGCGCCACCGGAAACTCCAGTGCCATGAAGATCGCGCCGGCGATCCCGAACACCAGCACCTCGTTCACCTCGAACAGGCTGTTGTTGGTGCTGTAGACCCCGACCGCGATGAAGAACAGGGCGCAGGGGAACATCATCCGGTACGGAACGCGCAGCACCTTGACCCATACCCCGATCAGCGGGACATTGAGGATCAGCAGCAGAACGTTGCCGACCCAGAAGCTCGCGATCAGGCCCCAGAACAGGTCGGCGTGCTCGGTGATGAGCTGCGGGCCCGGCGCGATCCCCTGCACCATCAACGCGCCCAGCAGCAGCGCCATCACCGGGTCGCCGGGGATGCCGAGGCTCATTGTCGGAATGAAGTCGACCTGGGTCTTGGAATGCGATGCCGCCTCCGGACTCGCGACGCCCTCGATCGCGCCGTGGCCGAAGCGCTCGGGGGTCTTCGAGATCTTGCGCTCGAAGGCATAGGCGATGAAGGTCGTGATCGTCGGGCCGGTCCCCGGCATCGCGCCGAACAAGGTCCCGATCAGCGTCCCGCGGACCATCGGGAAGAACGACTGCTTGAGCTCGGCCCGGCTCGGCCGCATGTCGCGCAGGCGAACCTTGGTCTCGTTGCCGATGAACTTCATCCGGTTGACGCTGCGCAGGAAATCCGCGGCACCGAACATGCCCAGCGCCAGCGCCACCAGCTCGACCCGGTCGGTCAGCTCCGGAAAGCCGAATGAAAAGCGGATGACGCCGCTGTTGACGTCGGTGCCGACGGTGCCGATCAAGAGCCCGATGACGGTCATCGCAATGCCCTTCAGCGGCGAGCCCCGCGCCATCGTGCCCCCGGCGAGCAGGCCCAGCAGCATGATCGAGCAGATCTCGGTGGGCCCGAACTTCAGCGCCGCATTGACCAGCAGCGGCGAGGCGAAGATCATGACCGTGATGCCGAACGACGCGGCGAAGAACGACGCAATCATGGTCACGCCCAGTGCCGCGCCGCCCCGTCCCGCGCGGGTCATCGGATAGCCGTCGAGGCAGGTCACCGCGTGCGGCGGATGCGACGGAAGGTTGAGCAGGATCGCCCCGATCGCACCGCCGTACATCGAGCCGTAGAAGATGCCGGCCAGCATCAGGAAAGCCGGGACCGGATGCATCGTGTACGTGATCGGCAGCAGCATCGAGATCGCCGACAGCGCCCCCATGCCCGGCAGCACGCCGATCAGGTTGCCGACCAGCACGCCGAAGAACGACCACATCAGGTTGTGCGGCTCCAGCGCCACGCCGAAGCCGTACCACAGATCGGTGAGCGCCTGGTGCACGATCAGCCCCCGCCCCACTGGAACAGCGGGAACTGAAGCTGCAGCGCCCACCAGAAGACGACGATCGCCACCGCCACGGCCGCCAGACCGAGCACCATCGCCCCCAGGAACGTGTTCTGCCGGTCACCCAGCGCGGAGATGAACACGATGGCGAAGGTCGCCGGGAGCAGACCGCCGTACTTGCCCAGCACCACGAAGGCGACCAGTGCGCCGATGATGCAGGCCCAGCCACGCCACTCCGGCGCCAGGACCTCGAGCTCGCCTTCGTAGCGGGCAAAGCGCGCCGTGACCGCGATCGCGACGCCCACCGCGGTGAGGATCACGCCCAGCGCGGTCGGGAAGAACCCCGGACCCATGCGCTCCAGCGTCCCGAGCTGGTAGCTCGAACCCTGGAATGCCGCAGCCAATCCGATGGCAGCCATCAGCATCCCGCCCGCGTAGTCGCGGCCACGCTTGCTCTTCAATGCCCGCATCGAGGATCCTCCAGTTTGTGCATCGAAAAGCCGCCGGCCACGAGGTCGGCGACCAGCGCAGCCGACTGCGCATCGGGCAACTCGACCAGCGGCGGACGCACGCGCACCCAGGCGGGGTCGCGGCCCCAGTGCGCGATCGCGTGCTTGAGCGCCGGAATCATCGGATATTTCTCGAAGATCGCGCGCACGCGGTCGAGGCCCCGCTGCATGGCATCGGCATCCGCGTCCCGCCATTGCCCGTACAGCCGGTGGATTGCCGATGGATTCACGTTGGCCGTCGCGCTGATGCAGCCTTTGCCCCCATGGCGCAGGTTGGCAAGCAGGAGGCGTTCGCTGCCGACGAAAACGTCGAATCCCGCGCCGGCGAAACGGTCGAGCATGGCTTTCGAGTTGTTCCAGTCGCCCGAGGAATCCTTCGCGCCCGCGACCGTCCCCGGGTAGTCCCGGAGCAACCGCTCGACCAGCGCCAGGCTCAATGGCACCTGCGACACCGGCGGGATGTGATAGAGATAGATGCGCAGCCGCGCATCGCCGACGCGCTCGATGATCTGCGCGTAGCTGCGGTAGAGACCTTCGTCCGTGACCCCCTTGTAATAGAACGGCGGGAGCATCAGGGTCCCGGCGCAGCCGAGCCTGACCGCGTGTGCTGTCAGGCGGACCGAGTCGGTCAATGCGCAGGTGCCGGTCCCCGGCATGATCCTCGCCGGATCGGCACCCGCGGCGACCAGCCGGTCCAGCAACTCGATGCGCTCGTCGATGCCCAGCGAATTCGCCTCCGAATTGGTACCGAACACCGCGAGACCGACCCCTTGGTCGAGCAGCCATCGGCAGTGGCGCAGGAAGCGCCCGACGTCCGGCGCATGGTCGGCCGCGAATGGCGTCACCACCGGCGCCAGCACGCCGCAGATGCGCGCCTTTGCGTCCAAGGTCATTCCCCGCGCGACTCCCGGGCCCCGTCCGGCGCCGCCGACGACGCGCCCGCGCTCATCTCCAGCATCAGCTGGTTGATGCGCTTGACGAACGTCGCGGGATCGTCGAGCTGGCCGCCCTCGGCCAGCAGCGCTTGATCGAATAGCACGCTGGCCCAGTCGTCGAAGCTGCGCTCCTGGTCGCGCATCCTTGCAACGACCGGATGGCGGGGATTGACCTCGAGTATGGGCTTCCACGCGGGACCCGGTTGGCCGGCAGTCCGCAGCATCCGCGCGAGATTCGCACTCATGTCGTGCTCGTCGGCGACCAGGCACGCCGGGGACTCGGTCAGCCTGCGCGTCACCCGGACATCCTTGACGCGCTCGCCCAGGCTCGCCTTGAGCCTGTCGACGAGCGGCTTCAACTCGTCCGCCTCGTGCCGGTCTTCGTCCTTCTCCGCAGCGTCTTCCAGCGTTCCGAGATCGAGCCCGCCCTTGGCGACGGACACCAGCGGCTTGCCCTCGAATTCCGTCAGGTGCGCCACGACCCATTCGTCGACGCGGTCGCACAGCAGCAGCACCTCGATGCCCTTGCTGCGGAACACCTCGAGATGCGGGCTGTTGCGCGCCGCTTTGAAGGTCTCGGCCGTGACGTAGTAGATCCCCTGCTGTCCGCTCTTCATCCGGCCGACGTAATCGCCGAGCGACACCGACTCGTCCGCAGTGTCGGCATGGGTCGACGCGAACCGCAGCAGCCCCGCAATCCTTTCGCGGTTCGCGGGGTCCTCGCCGATGCCTTCTTTCAGCACAGTCCCGAACTCGCCCCAGAACTTCGCGTACTTCGCCGGTTCCTCGCCAGCGAGGTGCGCAAGCAGGTCCAGGACCTTCTTGGTACAGCCGCCCCGGATCGCCTCGATGTCCCGCGACTCCTGAAGGATCTCGCGCGAGACATTGAGCGGAAGGTCGGCCGAGTCGACGATCCCGCGGACGAACCGGAGATACGGCGGCAGCAGCTGCTCGGCATCGTCCATGATGAACACGCGGCGCACATAGAGCTTGACGCCGTGCCGCGCGTTGCGGTCCCACAGGTCGAAGGGCGCCCGCGACGGGATGTAGAGCAGCTGCGTGTACTCGGATCGCCCCTCGACGCGCGCATGCGTCCACGCCAGAGGATCCTCGAAATCGTGGCCGACGTGCTTGTAGAACTCCTTGTACTGCTCGTCGCTGATCTCGCTGCGGGGCCGGGCCCACAGCGCCGAGGCCTGGTTGACCGTCTCCTCCCCGGACTGCCGTTCCGGCTTGCCGTCCTTCCACTGCTCCTTCGTCATCCGGATCGGCTGGACGATGTGGTCCGAATACCTGCGGATGATCGAGCGCAGCTTCGAACCGGAGAGCAGGTCGTCGTGTCCGTCGCGCAGGTGCAGCGTGATCACGGTGCCCCGGTCCGGCTTCGCGGTCATTTCGACGTCGAACTCGCCGGCGCCCGTGGATTCCCAGCGCACTCCCTGGTCGGGATTCTCCCCGGCCCGGCGCGTCACCACCGTGACCCGGTCGGCGACGATGAACGACGAGTAGAACCCGACGCCGAACTGGCCGATCAGCTGCGCGTCCTTCTGCTGATCGCCCGACAATCGCGCGAAGAACTCGCGCGTCCCCGACTTGGCGATCGTGCCGAGGTTCGCGACCACCTCGTCGCGGCTCATGCCTATGCCGTTGTCAGCGATCGTCAGCGTCCGTTGCGCCGCGTCGTAGTCGATGTGGATGACGAGCTCGGGATCGTCCTCGAACAGCGCCGGGTTGTGCAGTCCCTCGAAACGCAGCCTGTCGCAGGCGTCCGACGCGTTGGATATGAGCTCGCGCAGGAAGATCTCGCGATTCGAGTAAAGAGAATGGATCATCAGGTCGAGCAGTTGCCTGACCTCGGCCTGGAAGCCCAGGGTCTCGCGACGGGTGCTGGAAGCGGTGGTGTCGGTCATGATCGATGAATGCGGACGGCCGCGAATGCGGCTCAGCGACCGGATTCTACGGCAGTTGCCTCGCCTCCTGCTCGATGCGACACTCCACGGGCCCAGGGGGCTGCCGGCGTCGCGGTCGGGGCCCCGATGCGAGACGCGGGAGGTTACTCGATGATCGACAACACGGTGGTCGAGCTGTCGCGATGGCAGTTCGCCGCAACCGCGCTCTATCACTTCCTCTTCGTTCCGCTGACGCTCGGGCTCACGTTCCTGCTCGCCGCGATGGAGACGGTCTACGTCACCACCGGCCGCGACATCTACCGGCGGATGGCCCAGTTCTGGGGCAGGCTGTTCCTGATCAACTTCGCGCTGGGGGTCGCCACCGGCCTGACGATGGAGTTCCAGTTCGGGACCAACTGGTCGTTCTACTCGAGCTTCGTCGGCGACACCTTCGGTGCACCGCTCGCGATCGAAGGCCTGATGGCTTTCTTCATGGAGTCGACATTCGTCGGCCTGATGGTGTTCGGCTGGGAGCGCATGTCGAAGGCGCAACACCTGATCGTCACCTACCTGGTCGCACTGGGATCCAATCTCTCGGCCGTGTGGATCCTGGTCGCCAACGGGTTCATGCAGGATCCTCAGGGTGCGCGATTCAACCCGCTGACGATGCGGATGGAGCTTACCAACTTCTCGGACCTGATCTTCAACGCCGACGCCCAGTCGAAATTCGTGCATACGAGCATCGCGGGCTACGTGACCGCCGCAATGTTCGTCGGCGGCATCAGCGCGTTCTACATGCTGAAAAACCGCCATATGGAGCTTGCGAGGCGCTCGTTCCGGATGGCGGCGCTGTTCGGCGTGCTCGCGACCGCGGGGGTGATCACGCTGGGCGACGCGCTCGGCTTCATCGGCGGCCAGGCCCAGCCGACGAAGCTCGCGGCCATGGAAGCGCTGTGGAAGACCGAGCCCGCGCCGGTCGCATTCAACGTCGTCGCCGCGCCTTCGCAGTCCGAGCGGGCGAATCTGTGGCAGATCCAGGTGCCGGCCGGGTTGTCGCTGCTCGTCACCCACTCGCTGGACGGCACGGTCCCGGGGGCCGACGAACTCGAGAGACAGGCAGCCGGACGCATCCGAAACGGCATCCCCGCGGTCGTCGCGCTGAAGCGTCTCGCGCAAGACCCATCCGACGCGCAGGCGATGGCGCAATTCAGGGCCCACGAGAAGGACCTGGGCTACGGGTTCCTCGTGCAGCGCTACGCCCCCGACCAGGACGCCTCCAAGTCCACGCCCGAGGCGATCCTGGAGGCCGCGCGCGACACCATACCCCAGGTGGCGCCGGTATTCTGGTCGTTCCGCATCATGGTGGGCCTCGGGTTGCTGATGCTCGGCTACTTCATCCTCGCGGTCATCTACACGCTGCGCAACGAGGTCGAGCGCCAGCGCGGCTTCCTGCGCCTCGCGCTGTGGTCGATTCCGGTGCCTTTCATCGCCTGCGAAATGGGCTGGCTGGTGGCCGAGGTCGGTCGCCAGCCATGGACCATCTACCAGATTCTGCCGACCTGGATGTCGGCCTCGACCCACAGCGTCGCCTACATGGTCTTCTCGCTCACCGGCTTCGTCGTGCTCTACTCGATATTCATCGCCATCGAGATGTACCTGATGGTCCGGGCGGTGCGCGCGGGCCCCGAGACCGACGGGCCCGACGCCGCAGGGCCGCAACGGAGGGCCACCGTCGCGCAGGCGGCGCCGGCATCTGCGGGACGGCTCGCGAGCCGCTGGGAGGTCTGACGGTGGAGACCTATCTGCTGCTCAAGCTCGTCTGGTGGGTCCTGCTGGGCGTCCTGCTGGTCGGGCTGGCCGTCATGGTGGGGATGGACATGGGCGTGGGCACGATCCTGCGCCATGTCGGCCGCACCGACACCGAGCGCCGCGTCGTACTCAACATCGTCGGCCCCCACTGGGAAGGCAACCAGGTTTGGTTCGTTCTGGGCGGCGGGGCGATCTTCGCCGCGTGGCCGCTGATCTACGCGACCGCGTTCTCGGGCTTCTATGTCGTGATGCTGCTGCTGCTGTGGACCATGATCGTCCGGCCGCTGGGCTTCGAGTACCGCAGCAAGCTCGCATCGGCGCAATGGCGCGGCGCCTGGGACTGGGCGCTGTTCGTCAGCGGCTTCGTGCCGATGCTGGTGTTCGGGGCGGCGGTCGGCAATCTCCTGCAGGGCGTGCCATTCCATTTCGACTGGAACCTGACGTCCCGCTACACCGGCAGCTTCGCCGCGCTCCTCAATCCGTTCGCGCTCCTTTGCGGCCTGCTGTCGGTGGCGATGTCGGTCTACATGGGCGCGACGATGGTCATGAGCCGCGGCGAAGGCGTGATCCGCGAGCGCGCCCGTCGCCTCGCGCAGTGGAGTGGCATCGGCGCGCTGCTGCTGTTCACCATCGGCGGACTCTGGGTGAGTCGCATGCAGGGCTATCACCTGGTGCGTGGGCCCGACCCGGCGACGGCCCAGACACCGCTGCGGCAGATCGTCGAGCGCTCGACCGGCGACTGGCTGGTCAACTTCCGTGGCCACCCGATCCTGTGGCTGGTGCCCGCGTCCGCCTACGCCGGCCTGCTGCCGGGCCTCATCGCGGCGCGCAGGGGCGCCTCGCACCTCGCGTGGTGGCTCGGGGCGCTCGCCTGGATCGGCGTCATCGGCACCGTCGGCACCGCGATGTTCCCGTTCATGATGCCCTCGTCCTCCGAGCCCTCGCACAGCCTGACCGTGTGGAACTCGTCCTCCAGCGAATACACGCTGGCGTGGATGACCGGGTTCACCGCGGTGTTCATGCCGCTGATCCTCTGGTACACGAGCTGGGCGTTCTGGGTGATGCGCGGCAAGGTGAGCGCGCAACGCATCGAATCCGACGAGCACGCCTATTAGGAAGCCGCCTTCGTCATGGGCACGTTCATCCGTTTTGTCGTCTATATGTTCATCGCCATCTGCGTCATCGTCATGGCGGTCATCCTCGGTGCCTATGGGTCGTGGTACTTCGCCTGGCTGATCGGCACGGTGATGATGGTGCTGATCGCTGCCGCCGGCGCCGCCATGCTCGACACCCAGGAAGCGGAACGAAGGCGCGGCGGCGGGGGCTGACGGCACGACCGCGGGGGGTGCCGGCACGACCGCGGGGGCTCGCAGCGC
>JAGXBK010000227.1 GCA_018971195.1 Betaproteobacteria bacterium | reverse complement strand
GGCGGTGTGTCGGCCGCCCTCGGTCGGCCGGCGGCGGGCCCTGCGGGCCTTCGCTCGGCTTACGTCTCGCGCGCCGGCCTCACTCGCCCTCGAGGAAGCTGCGCAGCTTCTCGGAGCGGGACGGGTGCCGCAGCTTGCGCAGCGCCTTCGCCTCGATCTGGCGGATGCGCTCGCGCGTGACGTCGAACTGCTTGCCGACTTCCTCGAGCGTGTGATCGGTGTTCATCTCGATGCCGAAGCGCATGCGCAGCACCTTCGCCTCGCGCGGCGTCAGCGTGTCGAGGATGTCCTTGCACACGTCGCGCAGGCTCGCGTTGACCGCCGCCTCCGATGGCGCGATCGTCGACTGGTCCTCGATGAAGTCGCCGAGATGCGAATCGTCGTCGTCGCCGATCGGCGTCTCCATGGAAATCGGCTCCTTGGAGATCTTGAGGATCTTGCGAATCTTCTCCTCGGGCATCTCCATCTTGACGGCGAGCGTCGCGGGATCGGGCTCCTGTCCGGTCTCCTGCAGGATCTGGCGCGAGATCCGGTTCATCTTGTTGATCGTCTCGATCATGTGCACCGGGATGCGGATCGTGCGTGCCTGGTCGGCGATCGAGCGCGTGATCGCCTGGCGGATCCACCACGTCGCGTAGGTCGAGAATTTGTAGCCGCGCCGGTACTCGAACTTGTCGACGGCCTTCATCAGGCCGATGTTGCCTTCCTGGATCAGGTCCAGGAACTGCAGCCCGCGGTTCGTGTATTTCTTGGCGATCGAGATCACGAGGCGAAGGTTCGCCTCGGTCATCTCGCGCTTCGCCTTGCGCGCCTTCGCCTCGCCGGTCGACATCTGCTTGTTGATCTCCTTCAGGTCCTTCAGGGGGATCATCACGCGGATCTGCAGGTCGAGCAGCTTCTGCTGCTGCTCGACGATCGCCTGCCGGTACTTGGCGAGCTGCTCGCTGAACGGGTGGTGCCCGCCGACCTCGCGGTCGATCCAGCGCAGCGAAGTCTCGTTCGCCGGGAACGCCTTGATGAAGTCCGGCCGCGGCATGCCGCCCTTGTTGACGACGAGGTCCTGGATCTTGCGCTCGATCTGGCGGATGTTGTCGACCTCGGTGCGCACCGAGTCGCACAGCCTCTCGACCATCCGCGCCGAGAAGCGGATCTGCATCAGTTCCGCCGAGATCTTCTTCTGCAGATCGAGATACCTCGGCGCCTTGTGGCCATCCTTCTGCAGCACGGCGAGCATGCGCGTGAAATGCCTGCGGATCGTCGCGAAGCGCGCGAGCGCGGCCACCTTCAGACGCTCGAGGTTCTCGCTTTCGACGACGCCCGGATCGGCTTCGTCCTCTTCCTCCTCGACCTGGTCCTCGGCTTCCTCGATCGCGGTCAACTCCTCGTTGAAGTCGAGCAGGCCGTCGACGACGTCGTCGATCTTGAGCTCGTCCTTGGCGATCTTGTCGGCGAGGTCGAGGATCTGGGTGACCGTCATCGGGCATGCCGAGATCGCGAGGATCATGTGCTTCAGACCCTCCTCGATCCGCTTGGCGATCTCGATCTCGCCTTCGCGGGTCAGGAGCTCGACCGACCCCATCTCGCGCATGTACATGCGCACCGGGTCGGTCGTGCGGCCGAATTCGGAGTCGAGCGTCGACGCCGCCGCCTCGGCCTCCTCCTCGACGTCCTCGGCAGGCACCGTCGGCGTCGTTTCCGACATCAGCAGCGTCTCGGCGTCGGGGGCCTCGTCGTAGACCTGGATACCCATGTCCCCGATCATCGAGATGATGCCCTCGATCTGCTCGGCGTCGAGGATGTCGTCCGGCAGGTGGTCGTTGATCTCGGCGTAGGTCAGGTAGCCCCGCTCCTTGCCGAGCACGATCAGCGTCTTCAGGCGGCGCTTGCGGGCCTCGACGTCGGCGGGCGTCAGCTCGCGTGGGGCGGCCTCGGCTTGCCTGCCGTTCTTGCCTTTCCTGTGCGCGGCGTCTTCCGCGCGCTTGCCGGCAATCCGCGCGGCGATCTCGCCGACCGACGGCTTGTGATTGCCGTTGGTGCCGGCCTTGGCTGCGGCTGCAGCGGGGCTTGCCGCGACCGGCTTGGCCGCTTTCCTGTCGGGCTTGGCCGGTGCGAGCTTGGTGGGCACGGACTTGGCCGGTACGACCTTGGTCGCTGCCACCTTGGCCGGCGCGGGCTTGCCGACCGGCTTGCCCGACTTGCCAGGCTTGGTCGCGCCGCGGGCGTTCCCCGACGCCGCGAGCCTGGCGGCTGGCCCGGCGTGCTTTGGCTTGGGCGCAGGCTTCCGGGACGATCCGGCCTTGGCCGCGGGCTTGCGGGCAGGCGACTTCGCCGCCGGCTTGGTTTTCTTCTTCGCGGCGGCGGCGGCCGGGCGCTTGGCGGCCGGACGCCTGGCCCCTGCGGCAGCCTTCCTCGCCGCCGGCTTGCCCGACGCAGCTTTAGCGGCGCCGCGCTTCGACCTGGCGGAGGCGGGGGATTTGCGGGCGGGCTTCGCGTGCTTCTTGACCATGATCATCCTTGTCTCGACGGTGTCGCTCCCCGGGGAGCGACGCGGACCGACGCAGGGCCAGCGCCATCCTCAGTTCAAAGTGGGGGCGCCGCGAAAAACCTCAAATTATAACGCGGGGGCAGGAGCCCGATCAAATTCATTCATCGCGGGCGGCGCGCTTACGCCGGTCCCGGCTTGGCATGCGCTTTGAGCCCCTGGGTCAGCGTTTCCCGCTCGTCGGCGGTCAACCCGTTCAGAGGCCGTGAGAGCAGGGCCGTCAATCCGCGCCCGTCTTCCTGATGCCGCCAGCGCTCGGCGGCCGCGAGCGCCTGTGTCCGGGCCTGCTCGGGCGAGAGCCCGTGGTCGGCCGCCGAGGCGAGCGCTGCCGCATAGACCTCGGCATGCAGGCTACCGGCAAAATGCTGGATGACCCCGGCCGTTGTCAGCTCGCCCTCCGCGGTGCAGCAATGGTCGAGCAGCGCCACCAGCGCATCGCCTTCGGGACCTTGGTCTCCAGCCTCCGGGCGCGGGAGGTCGTGGCGGGAGGCGAGCCCGGGCTCGAGCAGCACGCCCTGGATCAGCGCGCGCAACAGCGATGGCGGGCGCCGGGCCTGACCGCGCGGCGGGGTCTGGCGCGCGGACGCATTGCGTTGCACGCGGTCCTGGGCGGCGGGGCCGTCGCCGAGCAGTCTTGCCACTTGGTCCCCGGGCAGTTCTGTGAGTTCAGCCAGCCTGCGCCGCAGCAGCGCAGCCATGATGGGTGCGGCAATCTGTCCGACCAGCGGGCGCGCGGCGGCAAG
>JAGXBK010000226.1 GCA_018971195.1 Betaproteobacteria bacterium | reverse complement strand
CGGCCAGCCGAGCGTCGAGAACGGCCACAGCGCCGAGGAGAACCAGGTGTCGAGGACGTCCTCGTCGCGCGTGAACGACGCAGGCGCGCGCCCGAGCTTCGCCATCGCCTGCGCCAGTGCATCGGTCTCGCTGCGCGCGACGTAGACATTCCCCATTTCGTCGTACCACGCCGGGATCTGATGTCCCCACCACAGTTGGCGCGAGATGCACCAGTCCTGGATGTTGTCGATCCAGTGCAGGTAGGTCGACTGCCAATCGCCGGGAACGAACCGGACTTTCTGGCCGGCGCCCGGGACCGCCGAACCGCGGCCGGGTGCAGCGCGCGGCAATCCGTCGCCGACGGCGGCGAGGCACAGGTCCTGGATCGACCTGCCGGGAAACCAGGGATGCGACGCGGGCGCGGCCTTGCACATCGCGACGTACCACTGGTCGGTCAGCATCGGCTCGACCGCCTCGCCGGTGCGACCGCAGCGGGGCACGACCATTTTGTGCGGCTTCTCCGACACCACGAGGCTCGCCGCGCGCAGGTCGGCGAGCACCGCCCTGCGCGCCACGTAACGGTCGAGCCCGCGGTATCTCTCCGGCGCCTGGTCGTTGACCGTCGCGTCGAGATTGAAGATCGAGATCGCCGGAAGCCGGTGCCGTTGCCCGATCGCCCAGTCGTTGAAATCGTGTGCGGGGGTGATCTTGACCACCCCGGTGCCGAATCCGCGGTCGACGTAGTCGTCGGCGATCACCGGAATGTCGCGGCCGGTCAGCGGCAGGCGCACGCGCCTGCCCACGAGTGCGCGATAGCGCTCGTCGTCCGGATGCACGGCGACCGCGGTGTCGCCCAGCATCGTCTCGGGCCGCGTTGTCGCGACCGTCAGCGTTCCCGAGCCGTCGGCCAGCGGATACGACAGCTCCCACAGTTTCCCCTGCTCCTCCTCGCTGTCGACCTCGAGGTCGGAGACCGCGGTCATCAGCTTCGGGTCCCAGTTGACCAGCCGCTTGCCGCGGTAGATGAGCCCGTCCTCGAAGAGGCGCACGAAAGTCTCGCGCACCGCGGTCGAAAGGCCCTCGTCCATCGTGAAGCGCTCGCGCGACCAGTCGGCGGCGGCACCCAGGCGCCGCATCTGGTGAGTGATCGTCGAGCCCGACTCCTCCTTCCACGCCCAGACACGCTCGGCGAAAGCCTCGCGGCCCAAGTCGTGGCGCGTCTGGCCCTTCGCCTTCAGTTGCTGCTCGACGACGATCTGGGTCGCGATGCCCGCGTGGTCGGTGCCGACCTGCCACAGCGTGTTGTCGCCGCACATCCGGTGGTAGCGGATCAGCACGTCCATCAGCGTCTGCTGGAACGCGTGCCCCATGTGCAACGTGCCGGTGACGTTGGGCGGTGGCAGCTGGATGCAGTACGGCTGGGCGCCAGGCGCGTATGTCGGCTTGAACCAGCCGCGCAACTCCCACAGCGGATACCACTTCGCCTCGATGGCGTGGGGTTCGAAGCTCTTGGCGAGTTCCATGGGGCGCGGCAAACGAGGGAAAAGCTTGGAATTGTAGCGGATGCGTTCCCTCACCCGCTCTCGCGCAGCTTCCCGACCGCGTACTCGGCGATGGCGAGCGATGCGGTGAGCCCCGGCGACTCGATGCCGAACAGGTTGACCAGCCCCGCGACCCCGTGCTCGCGCGGGCCGTCGATGACGAAATCACGCGCGGCGTCTCCGGGGGCCTGGATCTTGGGGCGGATGCCCGCGTAATCGGGGACCAGCGCGCCGTCGGGCAGGGCGGGCCAGTAGCGGCGAATGGCAGGATAGAAGCGTTCGGCGCGCGCGGGATCGACGGCGTAATCGATCGCCTCGACCCACTCGACGTCGGGACCGAAGCGCGCCTGGCCTCCGAGGTCGAGGGTCACGTGCACGCCGAGCCCCGCCGCCTCGGGAACCGGGTAGATCAGTCGCGAGAACGGCGAGCGCCCCTTCAGGCGAAAGTAGTTGCCCTTGCACAAGTGCGCCCGCGGTATCGATACCCCCGGCAGGCCGGCGATCGAGCGCGCGACGCGCGGGGCGTCGTGGCCCGCGCAATTGACGACGCTGCGCGCGCACAGCGTCATGGGTTCGGCGCCACCGACGACGAGCCCGATGCCGTCGCCCATCACGTCGCCGCCGACGACCGGACTGCCGAACGCGAACACCGCACCCGCGTCGCGGGCATCGCCTTCCAGCGCAAGCATGTACTGGTGGCTGTCGATGATGCCCGTGGAGGGCGAATGAAGCGCTGCGATGCAGGACAGCGCCGGCTCGAGGGCGGCGATTGCGGGCACGTCGAGCGGCACGAGGTCGTCGACGCCGTTGGCGCGCGCCTGGGCCTCGAGACGCGCGAGATCGCCCAGCTGGTCGTTCCCGGTCGCGACGATCAGCTTGCCGCAGCGGCGATGGGCAACGCCGTGGCCGGCGCAGTACTCGTAGAGGCGCTCGCGTCCAGTCACGCACAGCCGCGCCTTCAGCGAGCCGGGTGGATAGTAGATGCCCGCATGCACCACCTCGCTGTTGCGCGCACTGGTGACCGTCCCGATTGCATCCGTAGCTTCGACGACGATCACCTCGCGGCCCGCGCGCGCGAGCTCGCGCGCCACCGCCAGCCCGATGACCCCGGCACCGATGACGACGCTGTCGATCCGCTCCATCCGGCCCCTGGCGCTTCAGGCCGCGAGCGGATCGTTGGCGGCCACGCCGTGATCGACGTTGCGCCCGATGGCACGCGCAACCGCGTCGAGCCTCGCCATCAACGACGTGAACTCGTCGATCGAAAGCGCCTGGTCGGCATCGCACCAGGCCTCCGCCGGGCATGGATGCACCTCGATCAGCAGCGCATCGGCGCCCGCGGCGACCGCCGCACAGGACAGCGCGGGCACCATCCAGGCCTTGCCGCCGGCATGCGAAGGATCGACGATCACCGGAAGGTGCGTCTCCTTCTTCAGCACCGCGATCGCGGTCACGTCGAGCACGTTGCGGTACGCGGTTTCGAAGGTCCGGATGCCGCGCTCGCACAGCATGATCCGGTGATTGCCGCCGGCAGCGATGTACTCGGCCGCCATCAGCCATTCGCCTATCGTCGCGCTCATGCCGCGCTTGAGGATCACCGGAACGTCGACCTTGCCCACTTCCTTCAGGAGGTCGAAATTCTGCATGTTGCGCGTGCCGATCTGGATCACGTCGACTGTGTGCTCGAGGAAGGTGTCGAGCATGCGCACGTCCATCAATTCAGTGACGATCGGCAGGCCATGGCGCGACGCGGCGTCCTTCAGCATCGCCAGGCCCTCGACACCCTTGCCCTGGAACGCATAGGGACTCGTGC
>JAGXBK010000002.1 GCA_018971195.1 Betaproteobacteria bacterium | reverse complement strand
GGGGTCAGAGCTGTAATAAGCCTTTGGAAGGAGCGTCTCCTCCAGTTTGGCGTTTATTACAGCTCTGACCCCAATTCCGCCGCTCTGACCCCAACGCCCGCGCTAATTACAGCTCTGACCCCATTTTTCGCGCTTTCCGCGGCGCGGGTCAGCTTTCAGGCTGCGCCTGGGGGTCGACGTAGGACGCGGGGATCTCGGGCCGCCCCCAGCCATAGAGCCGGTCGCGACGCGTCTGAGGGCGCGCGTGCAGGTAGCGTTCGAGCTCGCGCAGCGCTCGCCGATAGACATCGCGCTTGAAGTCGATCACGGATTCGAGCGGAATCCAGTAGTCGTGCCAGCGCCAGGCGTCGAATTCCGGATGGTCGGTCGCGCGCAGGCTGACGTCGGTGTCGCGGCCGGTGAGCCGCAGCAGGTACCAGATCTGCTTCTGCCCACGGTAGCTGCCGCGGAATTCGCGTTTGATCCAGTGTTGCGGTACCTCGTAACGCAGCCATTCCCGCGTACGGCCGAGGATCCTGACATGCTGCGGCTGGAGTCCCACTTCCTCACGCAGTTCCCGGTACATCGCCTGCTCGGGCGCCTCACCGGGATTGATGCCGCCTTGCGGAAACTGCCAGGAATGCTCGCGGATCCTCTTGCCCCAGAAAACCAGGTTTCTGCCGTTGGCGATGACGATGGCGACGTTCGGGCGATAGCCGTCACGGTCCAGCATCGCGGTCACCCTGATGCAAATAATTGCGATCATTGTTGCACAGGATGTCGACTGTTGCCTAGCGGCGACAGTGCGGGACGCGGCCGGGTGCCTGGAGCGGCTCGCTATGCCCCGGCGTAGCGTGCGTAGGTGAGCCCGGTGAGATCGATCTCGGGCTTACGTCCCGACACGACGTCGGCGAGGACCTGCCCCGTGCCGGCCGACATGGTCCAGCCGAGGGTTCCGTGGCCGGTCGCGAGGAACAGGTTCGCATACGGGCTCGGCCCGATGACCGGCGTGCCATCCGGGGTCATCGGCCGCAGTCCGGTCCAGAAGGTCGCTTTGGCGACATCGCCGCCTGCGGGGAACAGGTCGGTGACGACATGCTCGAGCGTCGCGCGTCGGCTCGGGCGCAGCGTGCGTGAATAGCCGGCGAGCTCGGCGGTGCCCCCGACCCGGATGCGGTCGTCGAGGCGCGTCACCGCGACCTTGAAGGTCTCGTCCATCACCGTCGATTCGGGCGCACCCGACGGGTCCCCGATCGGGATCGTGATCGAATACCCCTTTACCGGATACACGGGAAGGTCGATCCGCAACGGCTTCAGGAGCAGCGGCGAATAGCTGCCCAGCGCGACGACGTAGGCATCCGCGCGCAACTCGCCCTGGTCGGTCGCGACGCCGCTGATTCGCCCGCCGTTCGGGACGATGCGCCGGATGTCGACGCCGAACCGGAACTCGACACCCAGGTCCTGCGCGAGGGCCGCGAGCCTTGTCGTGAACTGGTGGCAATCGCCGGTCTCGTCGTCGGTGAGCCGCAAGCCCCCGACGAACTTCTCCCTGACGCGCGCGAGCGCC
Source organism: Betaproteobacteria bacterium (assembly GCA_018971195.1). Lineage (GTDB taxonomy): Bacteria > Pseudomonadota > Gammaproteobacteria > Burkholderiales > Casimicrobiaceae > VBCG01. The sequence continues at coordinate 60,439 of JAGXBK010000002.1, read as the reverse complement.
GGTTCGACGCCGATGCAGCCTTCCCGGTCGAGCAGCTGGTACGGCACGCCGTGGCGATCGAGCACCTCGGTATCCCGGCCGGTGGCGTCGAAATCCTTCTGCGTGCGAAAGAGCTGTAGCGTTCCGAGGCTGCGCTCGCTGTAACGGATGCCGGTCTCGGCGCGCAACACGCGCAGGCGGTCGCGGCTGTACTGGGCGAGCCGCAGCATCCGCGTCTTGTTGCGCTCGTAGCGCGCTGCCGTGCAGTTGCCAAGCATCTGCAGCGCCCAGCGCCACATGGCGGGATCCGGCAAGGGCCAGATCACCAGCGGGCGGTGCCGCATGAACGCCCACTTGAGGGCCTTCAGTGGAATGCCCGGGCCGGCCCAGGGCGCCGCGAGTCCGGCCGAGACCTCGCCGGCATTGCCGAAGCTCGTTTCCAGCGCAGCGCCCGGCTGCCGGTCGACGACCGTCACCCGGTGCCCGGCCTTCGCCAGGTGGTAGGCGGTCGACACGCCGATCACGCCGCTGCCGAGGACTGTCACCTTCATGCTGCTGCACCGGGGGATTCGCACCGCGGCGAGTATGCAGCAGAGACCGCGTCGGCGCGCCGCTACGCTTGACGCCCGCACCGACGGTCAAAGTCCGCCGTCCCCGCCAGGTCCGCGTACCCAAGTACGCCAGATCAGGCGCGCCAGTGCACGCGCACCGAGTATTCGTCGTGGCCGTATTGGACTTCGAATTCGCCGTGGTGCTGGCGCTCGAGCGCCTCGGCGATGCGCTGCGGCGTATGGACGTCGGTCGTGGTGACGACGACCTCGTCGGGTCCTTCCTCGATCGCCATGACGCGATTGAGCGGATGCTCCTCGCGCTCGCGCGCCGCCACCTTGTGCACGTGTGCGAGTACATCCGCGCGGTGCGCGTTGAAATGCGCACCGCCGAGTGTCAGCCAGCCCGCAGGCAGCTTGTCGCGGATGCGCCGACATGCGGGGCACCGCGTCTGATGCGCCCCGTCGGGCGCACTGCCCCACTGCCAGTGTCCGGCATGGAAGATCGCGTGGCAATCCGGGCAGACCGTGGGCTCCGGGTGCTTGCCGGCGGCCTGGTACGGGTCATGTTGCCGGGCGTCGAAGACGCGTTGGCCCGAACGCATGCCGGCCGCCGGCGGCGCACCGGCCTTGGAGGAAGCCCTTGAACTTGTCATGTGGATTCCATCGTCGGTTACCGGCGATCCTGCAACCGGGGACTCGCGGAACCGACGACTGTTCCGGACCGCGTTTGCTTCGACGCCGCAGCGCTCTACTTCACCGCCAACTGTTTCGATACCGCGCCGTTCTTCTTGGGCAGGACGAGGTCCAGGACGCCGTCCTGGTACTTCGCCTCGGCCTTGCTCTCGTCGATGTCGTGCATCAGCGTGAAGCTGCGCTCCTGCTTGCCGAAGTAGCGTTCACTGCGCAGGACCGTCTTCCCTTTCTTTTCCTCCTCGTCCTTCCGGACCTCGGCGCTGATCGACACCTGGTTGCCCTCGACCGCGACGTGGATGTCTTCCTTCTTCACGCCGGGAACCTCGGCCTTGACGTGGTAGGTCTTGTCGTCCTCGGTCACATCGATCTTGATCTCCGGCGCGGCCGGGAAATCGCGGCCCCAGCTGCGCAGGCGCGGCACGCGCAGGAAATCCTCGATGTCGCGGAAGGGCGAGAACGTCGCGATTTCGCCGAATGGATCGAATCGGGTGATGTTTGCCATGGAAATCTCCAGTGTGGTCAGGTCACCTGCCGCGAACCCGGCGTGGCCGCCGCGTTGCCGCAGCGTTGCCGCGCCCTGGCTGCTCCGTAGCTGCTCCGTGCCTGCCGCGGGGTTGCGGCTCCGTGGTTCGAACCAATTCTGGCCCCATGACGTCGGGATCGTTTTGACGTACATCAACCGGCGTGAGGCCGCCGGCCCCGAGAAGCCACCGCGGCTGCGCAGCGCTCGCGGGCTCGCCCGATCCCGATGATCCGCAGATCGCGGAGGGAATTTCGGGCAGCGATACGCGCCTCGCGGCCAAGGCGCGTCCGCGACGGCAGGCATAATGCCGGGAAAGGCAGCGCCGCCTTCGCCGTTCCCGCCCGGTTGACCGTGACGTTCGCGGCCCGCGATGCGCACACGCCTGCAGGCAGGTCGGTCCCGATCCATCCGCACGACTCGAAGGAGGTCCCCTTGCCCGATGCGCAACAACGCCTGAGCGCGCTTTCGCCGCCGATGCTGACGGGCCTCCTGCGCGGCGTCGAGAAGGAGAGCCTGCGCATCTCCCCGGACGGCACGCTGGCGGCGACCCGGCATCCCGAAGCGCTGGGATCTGCGCTCACGCACCCCCACATCACGACCGATTTCAGCGAATCCCAGCTCGAGCTCATCACCGGCGTGCACGCGAGCGCCGACGCCTGCATCGGCGAGCTGACCGAGATCCACCAGTTCGTCTACCGCCAGATCGGCCATGAGGCGATGTGGTCGGGCAGCATGCCCTGCCTCCTGCCCGACGATGACCACATTCCGATCGGGCATTACGGCAGCTCCAACCTGGGGAGGATCAAGACCGTCTACCGGACCGGACTCGCGCACCGCTACGGGCGCAGGATGCAGACGATCTCCGGCGTGCATTACAACTTCTCGCTCCCCGATGCGGCCTGGGCGGCTTTGCAGCAGGCCGACGCGCACGTCGGAGATCCACGGGATTACCGCACCGATGCGTATTTCGCGCTCATCCGCAATTTCCGGCGCAAATCGTGGCTCCCGCTGTACCTGTTCGGCACGTCGCCGGCCGCCTGCCAGTGTTTCGTCGAGGGCCGTCGACACGCGCTGCAGAGCCTCGGCTCGCGCACGGTATACCTGCCAAACGCGACATCGCTGCGCATGGGCCCGCTCGGATACCAGAGCGACGCGCAGGCCGCGCTCGAGGTCAGCTTCAACAGCCTCGCGAGCTACGCCCGCTCGCTGCAGCGGGCGATGACCGAACCCTATCCGCCTTACGAGGCGATCGGCCTGCGCAATGGCGACCGCTACCTGCAGCTCGCGACGACGCTGCTGCAGATCGAGAACGAGTTCTATGGGACGATCCGTCCGAAGCGCCGCATCCGGCGCGGCGAGCGGCCGCTGCACGCGCTGACCGAGCGCGGCGTGGAGTACGTCGAAGTCCGCAGCCTCGACGTCGATCCGTACGCGCCGGTCGGCGTCGATGCACCGACGATGCACTTTCTCGACGCGTTCCTGCTGCACTGCCTGCTTTCCGACAGCTCGCCGGACACGCCGGACGAGATCGCCGAGATCGCAGCCAACCAGTACCGTGTCGCCGAGCGGGGTCGCGAGGCGGGCCTGCGCCTGCTGCAGCGCGGCCGCGAGCGCGCCCTGGCCGACTGGGGAGCCGAGATCATCGACGACTGCGAGCCGTTCGCCGCCGCACTCGACGCCGCCCGCGGCGGCCATGCGCATCGCGATGTGCTCGCTGCGGCCCGCACGGCACTGGCCGACCCGGCGACGACGCCATCGGCACGCGTGCTGCGCGAAATCGAGCAGGATTACGGCAAGTCGTACTTCGAGTTCACGCATGCCCGGTCGCTGCAGAAACGCGAGGACCTGCTCGCGCTGCCGTTTTCCGCTGCCCAGGAATCGCGCTTCAGGCGCATGGCCGACGAATCGGTGGCCGCGCAGCGGGAAATCGAGGCGTCGGATCGCCTGCCGTTCGAGACCTATCGCCAGCAGTACCTGGCGCAGGACCTGCTGGCCGCGATGCGCTTGCCGGCGATGGGCTGAGCCGCGCTCCCGGCAGCGCCCGGGTCCCCGCAGCTGGAACGCTTCGCCGTTGCGCCAGGTCAAACGCCGCATCGTCGCCAGGCCTACAATCCGAGGCATTGTCGCGAAACGACGTGCGGAGAACGACAGCAATGGCACTTTCCAAAGCCCGGCTGGCAGAACTCGCCGGTCGACTCGACCGGCGCCGCGATGCGCTGCTCGAGGAAGTTCGCGACGCACTCGAGCACAGCGAGAACCAGCAATACATCGAGCTCATCGGGCGCGTCCCTCCCGACATCGGCGACCAATCAGTCGGCGATGCGCTGGCCGACCTCAACCTCGCAATCATCGATCGGCACGTCCAGGAACTGCGCGACATCGATGCCGCGAAGCTTCGGATCAAGGCCGGCACCTACGGAGTCTGCATCGACTGCGGCGAGCACATCGGCGTCGAGCGCCTGCGTGCCTATCCGACGGCGAAGCGCTGCCAACCCTGCCAGCGGCAGCGCGAGAAGACCTACGCGCACGAGGGGACGCCGTCGCTGTGAGGGGCGCGCGGACCATGCACCACGATCCAGCGACATTCCGCGAGCGGTTCCAGCAGGCGCTGCAGTTCCGCTAATTGGAGTGCTGCGCCGATCGACCCCCGACCAGGCTGTCGAATCCGAGGATCCAAAGGCATGGACTTCGCCAACCGCACCGTCGTCGTGACCGGCGCAGCCGGGCATCTCGGCCGCGCCGTGGCGGCGGCATTCGCCGAGCGGGGCGCGAATCTCGCGCTGATCGCCCGCCGTAAAGAACAGCTCGCCGAGACATTCGGGACCGACGGGCCGACCACGCTGCTGCTCGTCGCCGACCTCCTGAAGCGCGACGATTTCGCCCGCGCCGTCGCGACGACGGTCGAGCGATTCGGCGGCATCGATGTCCTGTGCAACATCACCGGCGCCTTCCGCATGGGCGAGCCGGTCCACGAGCTCCCGGATGCGACTCTCGACTTCCTGTTCGACGCCAACGTGCGCACGCTCGTCAACGCCGCGCACGCAGTGGTGCCCGTGATGCGCGCCGGCAATGGCGGACGCATCGTCAACGTCGCCGCGTTCGCCGCCCGCAAAGGCGCAGCATTGATGGGCGCCTACAGCGCCGCCAAGAGCTCAGTGGTGCGCCTGACCGAGGCGATGGACGCCGAGCTGCGTGAGCATCGTATCAATGTGAACTGCGTGCTGCCGACGATCATCGACACGCCGGACAATCGCGCCGCAATGCCTCGCGCCGATCCGGCGAAATGGGTCGCACCGCAGGATCTCGCGAACGTGATCGCGTTCCTCGCCTCCGACGACGCTCGCGCCGTTCATGGCGCGGCGTTGCCTGTCACCGGGCTGGTCTGATCGCCGCGCGCGCGACGCAATCCGCGCCCCGTCGACCAGGCACTCACCCGGCGTCGGCCGTCATTCCCGCCCGCTCGATCGACGCCACTGCGCAGGCCTCGTCCCGGTCCGAGGTATCTCCACTCGCGCCGACGGCGCCTATGACGTCGCCGTCGGCATTTCGCACCAGTACGCCGCCGGGATTGGGAATCACGCGGCCGCCGGACAGCGCGGCGAGCGCCGCGAAGAAACGCGGATTGCCCTCGGCGCGCTTCGCAAGATCGCGCGAGCCGAGGCCCATGCCGAGCGCGCCCCAGGCCTTGCCGCGCGCGATGTCGGTGCGCAGGATGCCGCAACGGTCCTCGCGCTTGACGACGACATCGTGGCCGCCGGCGTCGAGCACCACGACGGCAAGCGGCGCGCAGCCGTCCGCGCGCCCTGCGGCGAGCGTGCCGTCGGCAAGTTCGGAGGCCAGGGCAAGGGTCATGTCATTCATGTCATCTCCAGGCAGCGTTGAGGATGCGACAGGGTCGATGCGGTGGACATCGCATGGTTCGCGTGGCGGCAACACCGCGCCGCGCCGGACTCGGCTAAAGCAGCTTACCGGGATTCATGAGGCCATCAGGATCCAGCATCTGCTTGACCTTGCGCATCAGCTCAATCTCGATCTCGCTCTTGCAACGCAGCAGCGCGGCCCGCTTCGCCTGGCCGATGCCGTGCTCGGCGCTGATGCTCCCGTCGTAGCCGCGAACCGCATCGTAGAGGACCCGGCCCACGTCCCGCCCCCAGTCGGAGGACAGCGGGGCATCGCGGTTCGGCAAGGCATTGAAGTGGAGGTTGCCGTCGCCCAGGTGACCGAAGCACACGATGCGGATCCCGGGAAACTCACGCAGCAGATCACCTTCCGCCGCCTCGACGAACGCGGGCACGCGCCCCACGGCCACGGCGATGTCCGACCGGAACGCCAGGCCTTCGGCGCGGATGGCCTCGGGTAGCGTTTCGCGCAGGCGCCAGAGCGCCTCGCGCTGCGCGATGCTTTCCGCGATGACCGCGTCGGTGACGATCCCGTTCTCGCCTGCCCCGAGCAATCCAGCCTCGAGCCGGTCGCGCAGGTCGCCTCCGGCACGGGTATCGCCGACTTCCGCCAGCACGTACCACGCGCTCGCGTGCGCGAACGGATCGCGGGTCGCCGGCGTGTGCTGCAACACCAGATCCAGGCACCGGCGTGAGACGAGCTCGAAGGCGCTGATCGTATCGCCGCAGTGCTCGCGCAGCCGGCCGAGCAGCGCGACGGCGGCGTCGACCGTCGCGACCGCGGCCAGCACCGTGCTCCGCTCGAGGATCGCAGGATGCAGCTTGACGACCGCCTGCGTCACGATCCCAAGCGTTCCCTCGCCACCGATGAACAGCTGCTTCAGGTCGTAGCCGGCGTTGTCCTTGCGCAGGCTGCGCAGCCCGTTCCATACCCTGCCGTCCGGCAGTACCGCTTCGAGCCCGAGCGTCAGCTCGCGTGTGTTGCCATAGCGCAGCACGCTGATCCCGCCTGCATTGGTCGCGACGTTGCCGCCGATCTGGCAGCTTCCCTCTGCAGCGAGGCTGAGCGGAAACAGCCGGCCCTCCCGCGCCGCAGCCGCCTGCAGGTCGGCGAGCACGCAGCCTGCCTCGACAGTCGCCGCATCGTTGCGCGCATCGACATCGACGATGCGGTTCATACGTCCCATCGCGATGACGACGCTGCGGCCGCTGTCGTCGGCGATCGCGCCCCCGCACATGCCGGTATTGCCTCCCTGCGGCACGATGGGGATGCCCGCCCCCGCGCAGAGCTTCACGACCGCCGCCACTTCCTCGGTGGACGCGGGCCGGACGATCGCCGCGGCGCGTCCGCGGAAGGCGCGACGCCAGTCCGTCAGGTAGGCCGCGGCCTCGGCCTCGTCGGCCACGATGCCGCGCTCGCCGACGATATCCCGCAACCGCCTGCGCAGGTGCGGATCGTCAGCCACGACGCGCCCTGCGCCTGCGATCGCTAGAGCCGGACATTGCCGCGCTCTTCCCAGTACCTGACGATCTCGGCTTGGTCCACGTCGGCGCCGAAGTGCTCGCTCGCGTCGTCCCAGATCGACGCGACGCAGGCCGCGATCGGTGCCGCCGCCCGATGCGCCGCCGCGAGACCCACCGCGATCCGCAGGTCCTTGGCGATCAGGTCGAGCGTCATTCCGGTCGCATAGCTGCGCGTGAGCACCTGCGGTATCACCTTCTTCTCCAGCGGATGCTGGCGACCCGCACAAAGCGCGGTCAGCGCCTCGGCCATCAATGCCGTGTCGAGCCCCGCCTTTCGACCGACGGTCATGCCTTCGAGCACGGCGGAAAACGTCGCCGCGTTGATGTAGTTCGCGATCGCCTTGAGGGTATGGCCCGAACCCAGCGGACCGCAGCGATAGATCCTGCGGCCCAGCGACGACAGCAATTCCTCGCAGCGATCGATGTCGCCAGGGTCGCCTCCGGCGAGGATATCCAGCGATGCGTTGCGCGCGAACACCACGCCGCCCATGACCGGGGCATCGACCATCCGGATTCCGCGTTGCGCCAGTTCCGCACCGGTCGCCTTGGTGGACTCAGGATCGGTGCTGCTCATGTCGATGACGATGCTGTCCGCGGCGAGCACACCTGCGGCGCCACCGGGCCCGAGCAGGGCCTCCCGCACGACGCCGCCGTGCGGGAGCATCGTAATCAGGGCATCAGCGCCCGCCGCCGCTTCCGCGAGCGAGCGCGCCGCGCTGCCGCCGTGCTGCGCGACGAAGCCTGCGAGGCGGAGGGGATCCCGGTCGTAGGCGACCACGTCGAATCCGCGCCGCAGGAGCCGCGCGGCCATCGCGTCTCCCATGCGACCCACGCCGACGAAGCCGATCCGGCGCAGGCTCATCGCCCGCTCTTCGCCGTCATGCCCCAGCGCTCGACCGTCACGCGCTCGAGCCGGTTGAACACCATGCGCTCGAAGAAAAGACCGATCATGCCGATGACCACCAAGGCGCTCAGCATCACGTCGGCGTTGAGGTATTCGTTCGCGTCGAAGATCACCTTCCCGAGGCCGGTTTCGGGACTCGCGAGCAGCTCGCCGCCGATGACGGCGATCCATGCCCGACCGAACGCGAGCCGGACGCCGGTGATCACGTAGGGCAATGCCGCCGGGAGGATGACCTGCCTGAACACGCAGGCACGCGATGCCCCCATGACCACCGCGGCGCGGACCCATACCTGGTTGACGGTCCGCACACCGGTCCACACGTTGAACAGCAGCGGGAACGCGGCGGCATAGACGACGACGAGGATCGTCGCCGTGTTCCCGATGCCGAACCACAGGACGATCAACGGCACCCAGGCGAGCGACGGAATCGGCATCAGGATGCTGACCAATGGCGCCAGCGCACGCTCGGCCAGCCGGTGCCGGCCCATCAGCATGCCTAGCGGCACCGCGATGATCAGCGCGAACGTCATGCCGATCGCCACGCGCAGCAGCGTCGCCCCGGCCTGCAGGAAGATGTAGCCGCCCGCGAGCGAGGACACGAATGCCGCAGCGATGGTCTCGAGCGGCGGCGTGATCGCGGTCGAGAACATTCCGCTGCGCGCAAAGGCCTCGTAGATGGCGAGAAACGCCACGATCCCGAGTGTTCCGCGCACGGCCCGGCGCCGGCGATTGGGAGTCGTCCGAACCGCCGCCCCGTCTCGTTCGCAAAGCACGCTGGCGGTCATGCGGTCATCATGCCCCAGCGGACGAGCGTGTAACGCTCGATGCGCTCGAATAGCTGCTTCTCGAGCAGCATGCCGATCGCCCCGATCACGGCGATCGTCGCCAGCATGACGTCGGTATTGAGGAACTGCTGCGAGCCGAAGATCAACCACCCCAGGCCTTGCTGGACGGACATCAGCATTTCCACCGCGACCAGGATCCGCCATGCCGACGCCAGGCCGAGCCGCAATCCCGTGAGTACATAAGGAAGTGCTGCAGGAAGGATGACCTTCGTGAATATCGTGCGCTCGTTCGCACCCATCATATGGGCGGAGCGCAGCCAGATCGGCCGGACGGCACGCACGCCTTTCCAGGCGTTGATGATGATCGTGAAGCTCGCCGAGACCCCGACCAGGAGTATCGACGGCAGGTCACCCAGGCCGAACCACATGACGAACAGCGGCGCGTAGGCGATGCCTGGAATGGGGTAGAGAAAGGACACGATCGGCAGCAGCGTGTCCTCGACGAACGGATAGCGTCCCATCAGGACGCCGACGCTCACGCCGAACGCCGCGGCGAGCGCAAACCCGGCCCCGAGGCGAGCCAGTGTCGCGCCGGTCGCTGCGGCCAGCGTCCCGCTTTCAAGCAGGCGCAGGAACGCGCCCGCGATCGTCGGCAGGTCGGGCACCAGCTTGGGAGGAAAATTGCCGTAGCGCGCGACGGCCTCCCAGGCGAGCGCGCAAGCAACGATCAGGACGGCCGGCGCGACCACGCCCACCGCCCGATCGCGCATGCGCAAGGCCCGGCGCATCATGCCTTTTCGGCGGCCTTCATCACGGTCGTGTCGAGCAGCTTGCTCCAGTCGGGGACCGCCGCGATCTTGTGCTGCTTCACCAGGATCTGCGACTGCTCGGCCAGGTACGCGATGAGCTTGGGCGAGTAGTTGGGATCAATCTCGAGCTTGGCGATCATGCGCTCGATCACCGCCTCCTTGACCTCGTAGCCCTGACTCTTGAAATGATTCCAGACGATCTTGGCCGCATGCGCCGGATCCCTCTTCATGATGCCGACGGCGTCGAGCCAGCCGCGGAAGAACGCCACGGCTGCCTCGTGCTTGTGCTCGAGCACCGGACGGTTGGCAGCCAGGATCACCGGAACCATGTCGAATTGCGAGTAGTCGAGCAGCACGGTTCCGATGCCATCGACCTCGGCCACCGACGGGAACGGCTCGACACCCGCGAAGGCATCCACCGACTTGCTGACCAATGCCGACACCTGGTTCTGGAACTGGGTATTGATGATCTGCACGTCGCCCTTCTTCAGGCCGAATTTCGGCATGATCTTGTTCTCGAAGACGTAGTCGGTCGCGGACCCGAGTTGCGAGGCCACCTTGCGCCCCTTGAGGTCGGCGACGGTCTTGATCCCGCTTCCCTTCGCGACGACCAGCGCATTGGTGCGTCCCGCATACATCGACATTCCGATGCCCAGCATCTCGCCTTTGGCCGCGCCGATGATGAACGGCGTCGCGCCGAGCACCCCGATGTCGACGCGTCCTGCGATCATGGCGTCGCGCGTGGTCTTCCCGGTGTCGAACAACAGGACCTTGACGTTCGCGCCGTGCTTCTTGAAGGTCTGTTCGCCCTCTGCGACCATCCCGACGACCCCCCAGGACGTGTTCTGGATGCCCAGGGTCAGGGGCGCCGACGCGCCCTGCGCACGCGCCCTGGGGACGAACCCCGCCAATGCGGTGGCGCCGAGAATCCCGAGCACCTCGCGACGACCCAGCGTTCTTGCAGTCATGGAATGCCTCCTTCTGGATTGGATTGAGTCACGGAGGCGGTCGACCTCCGCGTTGTTGCGATCGGCGGCGGCGCGCGTCCGGGTTCGGGCTCGCTCGGCCGGTGATTCAGGTGGGAGAGTATCTCCCGCTGCGCCTCGACGAACGCGTCGGAGAGCGGATCGCGCGGCCGCTGAATGTCGAGCCGGATCTCGGCGCGCACGCTACCCGGATGTGCGGCCATTACCAGCACCTTGTCTGCCAGGTAGACCGCCTCGGCGACATTGTGGGTGATGTAGACGATGGTCTTGCGCGTCTGCTGCCAGATGTCGGCCAGCTGCCGCTGCATCTCGTCGCGGGTCATCGCGTCGAGCGCTGCAAACGGCTCGTCCATCAGCAGCACGCCCGGGTTGTAGGCCAGCGCACGGGCGATGGCGACGCGCTGCTGCATGCCCCCCGAGAGCTGGTGCGGATACGACTCGGCGAAATCCTCGAGGCGGACGAGCTTGAGGAAACGCATCGCCAAGTCGTGCCGCTCGGCCTTGGAGACGCCGCGCACCTCCAGCCCGAACTCGACGTTGCGCCGCGCGCTGCGCCACGGAAACAGCTGGGCGAAATCCTGGAACACCACGCCGCGTCCGATCGACCGTCCGTCCTGCCTGTGTCCGCCGATGCGGATCTCGCCCTCGGTGGGGTCCATGAAGCCAGCGAGCATGTTCATGATCGTCGTCTTGCCGCATCCGCTCGGCCCGAGGACGCAGAGGAATTCGGACGGCTCGACGGTAAAGCTCACGTCGCGCACCGCAAGCACGCTCCGCTGGTCGGTCATGTACTCGTATGACACGTGCTCGACTTCGATGCGCTCTGCCATGCACGCGCTCGGCTAGATTGGGAACGTCCGGCAAGCCATGGCGCTAATCCGCTCCGGAACCTGCAGCACGGTCGCCAACGGCCGGTTCGGGCGCCCGCGGTTCGCGCACATCCGCCTCGCGTCGCGCCCGGGCGAGCAGGTCGGCGGGCGCGACATGTCTCCCGTCCGAGGCTGCCGATTCGATCGCTGCATCGACGATGGCGAGCGCCTGGCAGCCATTGTCCGCCGAGAGCTCGCAGTCGCCTCCCCCGATGACCGCCCGCGCGAAGAGCTCCAGTTCCTCGCGGAACATGTTCCCGCGCGGCACCTCGAGTTGCACGCGCTCGCGAGGCGGCTTGCCCAGCGCCTGCCGATAGAGCGTTGCGCCGAGGTGCAGGTCGTCGGCGACGTTCCAGAGACTCTGGTCGATTTCGTAGGCGATGACGCCGCGATCGCCCGACACCTGCACGCGATAGGCACCGGTGCTGGTCCAGCTCGCCGCGACACTGCCAAGCGCTCCGCTGGCGAAACGCAGCGTCACCAGCCATTCGTCCTCGACCTCGGCGCCCACCGGCGAGCGACGTGCCGCTGTCGCGCTGACGCTCGCGACGTCGCCGCCCAGGTAGCGCAGGACGTCGAACTGGTGGATGGCGATCTGGCTGAGCGGCCCGCCCGGGGAGCTCGCCTGGTACCAGCGCCAGTCCCTGGGCGAGAGCCGCAGTCCGCGACCGTTGCTGTAGACGGCGTCGATGCGATTGAGCTGGCCGATCTCGCCGTCCGCGATCGCCTTCGCGATGACCCGGTTGCCTCCGAGCAACCGCGCGCAGTGCCCGACGCTGATGCGCACGCCGTAGCGGCGCTCCAGATCCGCGATGCGCAGGCCGTCCACCAGCGTGCTGGCGATCGGCTTCTCGAGATAGACGTGCTTGCGGGCTTCGGCCGCGCGGCGCGCGAACGAGTAGTGGAGCTCGTTGGGCAACGCGATCACGACGACGTCGATGTCCGGGTCGCGCAGGATCGCATCGTAGTCGTCGCCGGCGATGAATCCGAACTCGCGCGCGAAGGCATCGCGCTTCCCGGCGTCGCGGCTCAGGCAGTGCGTGATTCGGATCGCCGTCGACCCGGCCGCGGCGGTCGCGAGCACGCGGCCCCAGGCCCCGATCCCGAGCAGCGCCGCACGCACCGCGTCACGGGCCATCGCTACTGTCCTCCCGTTCCGGTCACGCTGGTGCCCCCGCACACGAATATCGCCTGCCCCGTGATGTAGCCGCTTGCGCGCTCGAGCAGGAACCCCACGGCATGGGCAACGTCGTCGGGCGTGCCGACGCGTCCCACCAGGATGCCGTCGACGACCGTCTGGCGCTGCGCGCTGCCGGGCGGGTGTCCGCGGTTGAAGTGGTCGGTCGCCACCGGACCGGGAACCACGGCATTGACCGTAATGCCGTCGCCACCGACTTCGATCGCGATGGTCCGTGTCATGCCGATCAGACCCGCCTTGGCACTCGAATAGACGGTCCGGCCGTATTTGCCCAGTGCGGCGCGCGAGGAGATGTTGACGATGCGACCGTAGCGCGCCGCGCGCATCTGCGGGACGAAGATCTGCGTTAGAACCATCGCGGCGCCCAGGGTGATCGTGGTCACGTAGTGCAGTTCCTCGACGGTCGCGCGGTCCAGCGGATTCGGACAATTCGCTCCCGCGTTGTTGACCAGGTAGCGCACCGGCAGTTCTTTCGCGATCTCGTCGGCGACGGCGCGGGTCGCGGCCAGGTCCGTCAGGTCCACCGCCCGCCAGCGCAGGTTCGGATGCGAAAGTTTCGGTGCGGAGCGCTGGAGCGTGACGACGGTCATGCCCCTGGCCAGCAGCGTCTGCGCGATCGCCTGCCCGATGCCGGCGCTCGCGCCGGTCACCACCGCGGCTTCGGGGGCCTCCTGCATGCTCACACGGGATCGGCGAGGGCCCGCGAGCCCGCTTGCGTGAAGGCCGTCATGCTCACAGGTAGTCGATTATCTTCCAGCTTCCGGGCTCGGCCGAAACCACGTTTTTCGACCGCCCGGGACGGCGATCGGCGTGGATCCGCCCTTCCTTCATCACCATCTGGATGTTGCGCTTGTCCTTCAAGCAGGCGATGTTTTCCAGCGGATTCCCGTCGACGGCGATGACGTCGGCGAGCTTGCCGGCCTCGAGCGTCCCGAGCTGGCCGTCGACCTTGATCGCGCGCGCCGCATTGATCGTCGCCGTCTGCAGCGCGTGCATCGGGGTCATGCCGAGCTTGACGTAGATCTCCAGCTCGGTGGCGTTGGTGCCCATCTCGGGATCGAAGCCCATGTCGGTGCCCATTGCGATGTTCACGCCGGCCTTGTACATCTTCTGGAACGTGCCGTAGCAGTATTCCTGCAGGCCTTTCATCTTGTTCAGGACGAACTGCGAGGTGCCCTGCTCCTTGCGCAGGCGGATCGCATGGTCGGTGCGGTGCGACAGCGTAGGCGTCACGTAGACCCCCTTGTCCTTGATCATGCCGATCGTCTCGTCGTCCGAGAAGACCATGTGCTCGATCGTGTCGGCACCAGCCTCGAGCGCCATGCGCTGCGCCGACGGCGTGAAACAGTGGACCGCACAGGTCTTGTGAAAGGCGTGCGCCTCGTCGACCAGGGCGTCGAGCTCCACCTGCGTCATGTTCCGGATATCCGGTTCTTCCTTGTCGGTGCCGCCGCCGCCGGAGGCGCAGGTCTTGATGACATCGCAGCCGGCGAGCAGATTCGTGCGCGCGAGCTTGCGCAGCTCCCAGGGGCCGTCGGCCGTCTGGAAGCCGACGCGCAACGCGGCGCGTGGCTGGATCAGGTCGAGGTGCGAGCCGGTGATTGTCGTGAAGGCGGCTACCAGCATCCGTGGGCCTTCGACGATCCCGGCGTCGATCGCATCGCGTATCGCGCAGGCCTCGGAGACGAGCAGTCCCCGGGACGCCGCAAGTCCCATGTCGCGCAGCGTCGTAAAGCCCATGTCGAAGCACAGCTGCGCGTGAAACAGGCCATACATCTGCTGCAGCTCCGGCGTGATCTCCCACTGCGCGACGCGGTAGTTGTGGAAGGTCAGGCAGTTGAACATCATCGTGTGGATGTGCACATCGAGCATGCCCGGCATGAGCGTGCACGCCCTGCAGTCGACCACCTCCGCGCCCGGCGGCACCGGCACGGTCTCGCGGGTCCCGATCTTCTCGATCCGCTTGCCACGGAGAACCACGACCGGGTCGGCGACGGGTGCCGCGCCCGTGCAATCGATCATGCGTGCGGCAGTGATGTAGCGCAGTGGCTCTTTCTCGTTGACTGGCGACGTTGCGGTCATCCTCGATGGCTCCGTTCGATCAGTTCTGGATGGTGCCGGCACGGAACAGCTCCATCGTTTCCGCGAAGCGCCGGTAGGCCGTCGGGTCGATGCGAGCGCTGCGTGCGGCACGGCCCGCATCGAAATCGAAGGTCGCGAACGTGCGCTCGATTTCGGCGGGGTCCATGCCGCGCGTGATGAACACCAGCCGGGTACCGCGGTCGTCATCCGGCCACCCGTCGAGCGGCTGCGGTTCACTGACCACCGTCTGCACCGCCTGAATCGCGTAGGGTCGCCCCTCGACGTTGGCGATCCCCTTGACCCGCAGCAGCCCCTTGCCCCGCATTCCCGCGAGGAGATTCATCCACAGCACGAGACCGGGAACCGTGATCTCCCCTTCGTGGCGCAAGGCGAAGCTGCGGATGGACGAATCGGCCGCCGCCGGAGGATTCGCATCGGCATACGACGGATCGCCGAGCCACGCCCGGGCCGCCTCCGGTCGATCCGCCGCGGAAAAAACCCCGCCGTCGAGCAGCTCCTGCGCATCGATCGCCCCCTGGGCCGCCCGGATCTGGCGAGCGCCGGGATTGGCGGCCCGCAGGACGCCCGCGAGCGCGTCCTGCTCGCCGGCGCTGGCGATATCGACCTTGCTGATCACCAGCGTGTCGGCGATCGCCGCCTGTTTCCGCGACTCGTCGTGCGCGGTCAGCTGCTGCCTGCCGTGCACGCCGTCGACGACGGTGACGACCGTACGCAGTACGAAGCGCGCGGACACGCTCGCGTCCGTCGTGATGATCTGGATGATCGGCACCGGATCGGCGAGACCCGAGGTCTCGATCAGCACGCAATCGAACGCTGCCGTGGCGAGGCGCCGGCGCCCGGCGTGCAGGTCGAGGAGGCTGGAAGCCACCTGCTCGTGCACGTGACCGCAGAGACAGCCGCTGTCGATCACCCGGGCGCGCTCGACGGGCGCCGAGACGTACAGATGATCGATGCTCACGGTGCCGAACTCGTTGATGACGACCGCAGCGCGCGCAAAGGCCGGCGCCTTGAGCAGCCGGTTGACCAGCGTCGTCTTGCCGCTGCCGAGAAACCCGGTGACCAGGATGACGGGAACACGCGGTTCGCCGGGCGAACCGTCGGCCGCGACCATGAGAATTCCTCCGATGCCTGCTCCCCTGTGCCGAGAGCTTCGGATAAAGCCTAGCGCGCCGCGATCAATAGATCAAATACAGCGTATGTATCGTTACCATCGATATGATCTATTGCACTCCGTTTCCTTTGTCTCGTTGATCCAATCGTCATCTGCCCCGCTTCGCGATTCGCGAAGGCGACGCTCTCGACGTCCTCGCCGATGCGGCACCGTATGCCGATCGGATCATCTCGGCCATGCGCAACGCCGCGGCCGATCGGTGTGCGCCCCGCCGCCAGAGGATCGCCAGCGACCGCCTGGGCGCGGGGTCGACCAGGCGGACGATGCGCGCACCATCTGCCTTCCCCACTGCGCCCTCGGAAATCACCGTGGCGAGCTCCGAGTTCCTCACGACGGCGAGGATCGGATCGACGGCGTTCATTTCGATCGCCACCTTCGGCTGCAGGCGGCGACTTTCGAAAAAGCGATCGAGGTACTGCCGCGCGGCGAATTCCTGCGTCAAAAGCACGAGCGGCAGATCGACGATCCGCCGCATCTGCAGGCGGGCTCCGGCAGCGAGACGGCTTTGCGAGCCCACGACCAGCACCAGCTCCTCCTGGGTGAGCTTTTCCGCATCAATGTGCTCCGTATCCTCGGAGACGTAAGCGATCGCCAGGTCCAGTGTCCCGGCGATCAGCTCACGCTCCATCTCCATGCGTGGCAGGAGCCGCGCCTCGATGCGCACGCCAGGATGCAGTCGCGCGAACTGCGCGAACACCGGTCCGAGGCCGGAATTGGCGAACGAGTGGAACACCGCCATCCGCAGCGTTCCCCGCATCAGGCCTGTGAGCTCGGAGATCGCGAGCACACCGGAATCGAGCTCCTTCAGCACGCGATCGCAGAACGGCTTGAAGGTCGTGCCTGCCGAGCTGAGCGTCACGTTCCGGGCGGCACGCTCGAACAGCACCGTCCCCAGATACGTCTCGAGCTTCTTGATCTGGTGCGAGAGCGTCGGTTGCGAGATGCCCAGCGCATGGGCGGCTCCCGTGAAGCTGCGCGCCTCGGCTACCGCCAGGAAGTAGCGCAGCAGGCGAATCTCCAGTGCCGACCCGCTCATCCGATGCGCCCCTGCAGGAACATGAAATCCGCCCCCTCCTGCCACCGATCCCACGATGCACCGGTGCACGCCGCCTGCAACTGGGTGATCACCCCGCCCCCCCTCCGTCGGCACCTCAGCGAGAAACGAAATGGCGACAGCGCATGCATGTTCGACACGCCCAAGGCCTCGAGCCGATCTTCATCGCCATCGAAGTCTCCCCGCTGGCGGTTGCCCGCGCCATGCAACTGCGGCAAAGTACGCCTTCGCTGCGCACGGAACCGACCCCCGTTTCGATGGACGGGCACGCATCACGTTCAGGAGGAGGATTCCTACATGCCCAGAAAGGTGACGATGCTCTGCGCCCTGGCGGCCTTCGCTGCCTCGGCCGCGCTGCCGACGCGCGCGGAAGTGACGCAGGTCCGAATCGCCCAGCAGTTCGGGATCACCTACCTGCCGCTGATGTACATGGAGCACGAGAAGCTTCTCGAGAAGCACGCGAAACAGGAAGGCCTCGGTGACGTCAAGGTGACCTGGACGAAATTCGCCGGCGGCAACGTGATGAACGATGCATTGCTCTCGAACAGCCTGGATTTCGCCTCCGGCGGACTCGGCCCGCTGATCACGCTGTGGGCGAAGACGCGCGGCAACCTCGACGTGAGAGGCGTGTGCGCGATGAACACGATGCCGCTCTACCTCAACACGCGCGACCCGAAGGTGAAGAGCATCAAGGACTTCACCGACCGGGACAGGATCGCCCTGCCCGCCGTCAAGGTCTCGTTCCAGGCGGTCAACCTGCAGATGGCCGCAGCCAAGGCGTTCGGCACCAAGCAGTACGACAAGCTCGACAAGCTCACCGTCTCGCTGTCGCATCCCGACGGCATGGCGGCGCTGCTGTCGCCGGCGAGCGAGATCACCGCGCACTTCACCGCGCCGCCGTTCCAGTATCAGGAGCTCGAGCACTCCGGGATCCACACGGTGCTCGACTCCTACAAGATCGTCGGCGGCCCCCACACCTTCACCGTCGTCTGGGCCACCGCCGCGTTCCGCAAGGACAATCCGAAGATCTACCGCGCTTTCCTCGCCGCTTTCGAAGAAGCGATCGCACAGATCAACCACGACAAGCCCGCTGCGGCGCGGAATTACATCGCCTGGGCCAATTACAAGGGGCCGGCGGACCTTCCGCTCAAGATCCTCGATGATCCGCTGGTGAAGTTCACGACCACGCCGCACAGGATCACGACCTATGCCGATTTCATGTACCGGATCGGTTCGATCAAGATCAAGCCGAAGTCGTGGAAGGACATGTTCTTCCCGGAAGTGCACGCACTGCACGGAAGCTGAGGCACAGCGGGCGCGATTCGGCGGCGCGCAGGCGCGAGGCACCGGCGTGCTGTCCGCGTCCTCATTTCGTCAGGTAGCCGCCGTCGACGGCGATCGTCTCGCCGGTGACATAGGCGGCCACGTCCGAGGCGAGGATCAACGCCATCTGCGCGATCTCCGCGGGAAGCGCCAACCGGCCGAGCGGGATGGCGGCGATCACGGCGCGCCGGCTCTCCGGCGTCAGCAGTGAACTCGTCATCCCGGTGTCGACGACCGCCGGCGCGATCGCGTTGACGTTGATGCCGAAAGGCGCGAGTTCTCGCGCGAATCCCCGGGTCAGCGCAACCACGCCGGCCTTGGTCGCGCCGTACAGCACGTTCCCGATCGCACCACCGCCCTTCGTGGCCGATACCGAGGCGATGTTGATGATCTTCCCCGAGCGCCGCTCGAGCATCGGTGCCAATACCGCCTTCGAGCAGTAGTAGACACCGGAGAGGTTGATCCGGCAGACCTGGTCCCAGTCGTCGATGCTGGCGTCGACGACCGGTCCGCTCTTCAGGATCCCCGCGTTGTTCACCAGGATGTCGATGCGCCCCTGATCGTCGACGATGCCCCTGACCACCCGCAGCACCGCCTGCGCATCGCCGACATCCATCACGACGGGCCGTGCCGCGCTGCCGAGCGCCGCCGCGGCGCGCACCGCGCTGTTCGCGTTCGAGTCGCCGAGGTAAACGATGCCGCCCTCGGCGACGAGCGCGGCGGCGATCGCAGCACCGATGCCGCCGCCGGCGCCGGTGACCAGCGCGACCTTGCCTTGCAGGTTCAGATCCACTGCAACGCAGGCAGACCGGTCACGACGGCGCTGCGAGGCCCGCCGTCGCGACGGGGCTCCGGACGCGTGGCATCAAGCGCTGGGCTTCCTTGCCGCGAACCCCCCCATCGGCGCGATCAGGTCGGAGTGCAGCGATTCCTTGAGCAGCATCACCGAGACCGTACTGATCACCCCGACGATCAGCATGTAGCCGGCGACCAGCCACGGCTGTCCGTTGCCCTGGCGCAGCAGCGCGGTCGCGATGATCGGGGTGAGGCCGCTGGCGAAGATCCCCGAGAACTGGTAGACGAACGAGATGCCGCTGTAGCGCACTCGCGTGTCGAACAATTCGGAGAACAGCGCCGCCTCCGGGCCGTAGACCGCCGCGTAGATGAAGCCGAACGGGATGACTATCGCGATCGCGATCAGCACCGGGTTTGGCGCGCCGGTGCTCATCAGCCAGAACGCAGGAAAGCCGGCGAGGCCACTCAGCAACGCACCCCACGCGAATACCTTGCGCCGGCCGAGGCGGTCGGACAGCTTGCCGAATGTCGGGATGAAGAACAGCATCACCAGCGCCGCGAGGGTCACGCCGAGCAGCGCAGTGGCCTTGGGCACCTTCAGTGCGACGACGAGATAGGTGATGACGAATACGCCGTAGATGTTGAACACGACGCCCTCGATGTAGCGACAGCCCATGCCGAGCACCACCTCGCGCGTCTGGTTGCGCAGCAGGTCCATGAACGGCACGCGTGCGACCGTCTGCGTCTGCTGCACGCGCAGGAATGCCGGTGTCTCCATGATCTTGAGTCGGATGTAGACGCCGATCGCCACCAGGATCGCGCTCACCAGGAAAGCGATGCGCCAGGCGCCTGCCAGGAACGCATCGCCCGGCAGCGCGGTCAGCAGCGCGACCATGCCGGTGGCGAGCGCCAGCCCCGCGGGCACCCCCATCTGCGGCCAACTGCCATAGAAGCCGCGCCTGCCCTTGGGCGAGTGCTCGATCGCCATCAGCACCGCGCCGCCCCACTCGCCGCCGATACCGAGGCCCTGGGCGATGCGCAGCAGCAGCAGCAGGATCGGGGCCCAGACGCCGATCGTCTGGTAGGTCGGCAAGAGGCCGATCAGGAAGGTGCCGAGCCCCATGATCAGCAGCGTGAGGATCAGCATCTTCTTGCGGCCGACGCGGTCACCGAAATGACCGAAGATGACGCCGGCGACCGGCCTCGCGATGAAGCCGACGAGAGCGGTCGTGTAGGCCAGCATCGTGCCGATCAGCGGATCGAACGAGGGGAAGAACAGTTTGTTGAAAATCAGCGCAGCAAACGTGTTGTAGAGGAAGAAGTCGTACCACTCGATCGTGCAGCCGATGGCGCTGGCAAACGCCACCTTGCGTATCTCGGCCTCATCCAGGGGATTGCGATCCTCGACGTTATCCATGTCTCCTCCTTAAGATTGGGTTAAATGACGCGCCTGTTCGAATGCAGGTTCTATCGTCCGATCCTTCTGCGTTGACGCGATGCGTGATTGTCGACGAGATTGACGCCGCGGCGCGCTTGAGCGCGGGCAGAAATTCGATGCCCTTCTTGAGCGTCATGCGGGGCGCAGGCCCGTGTACGGCGACGGCCGCGCAGATGCGCCCCTGCGGATCGCTGACGGGGACCGCGAGGCACACCGAGCCGTCGAGGTACTCGCCGACGTCGGTGCCGATGCCGCTGGCGCGGACCTTGCGCAGCTCGCGCCCTAGCGCTGCGAAGTCGGTGATCGTGCGCTCGGTGTAGCGTTTGAGGGACCGCGGGCCGAGCAGCGTGCGCACCTGCGCCGGCGGAAGGAACGCAAGGAACAGCTTCCCGCTCGCAGTGCAATGCAGCGGCACGCGTGATCCGGCCTTCATGTGCAGCCGAACGTTGGCCGAGGTCTCGACGCGATCCACGTACAGCACTTCGCTCCCGTCGAGCACCGTAAAGTTGCAGGTCTCCCCGATTTCCTCGACCAGGCGCGCCAGGATCGCGTGGCGTGCGCCACGCATCGGCGAACGGACCTGCACCGTGAGCGAAAGCGCGGACACGCGCGAGCCGACGACGTAACGCTTCTCGAACGGCTCGCGCTGCACCAGGGCACCGCGCGAAAGCAATCCCAGGATGCGATAGACGGTGGGCTTGGGCAGACCGCTCGCGCGCGTCAGATCGTCGAGCGATGGCGGCGTCTCGGCACTGGCGATCAGCTCGAGGAGCGCGAACGCGCGCAGCGTCGAGGACTCCGGCCCCGCGATCTCCTCGGATCCGTTTGTGGATTTCGTTGAGCGAAATCGCATGTTCCATTATTGCAAGCTTTTTCCCGCGCATGCAATGATGGGGCGAAAAGCGGTCAGGCGCCGCATCGGGCGGGCCCCCGCGTATCGCTGCGTGCGGCAAATGCGCCCCGGCAACCGACCAGCCAAGGAACGAGGACCGCGCCGTGCCGAAACGCGACCCACTCACCTACGAGGACCTGCTCGAGATCGTCGCGCTGATCAAGTCCTCCGGCCAGTTCTCCGAATTCCATCTCAAAGTCGGCGACGTCGAAGTCGACGTGCGGCGCCGCGCCGGGTTGCCGATCGCAGGTGAGCCGTCCGCCGAAGCGCGGGCCGCTCCGCAGCCGGCCGCGGAAGCGCCGCGGACCTCATCGCAGCGCAGTCGCCACGTCGGGGGAGGCGAACTGATCGTCGAGCCTGCGGCGCCCGCGCCCAAACGCTCGGCCGCGCCCGCGCAAACCTGGCCGGAGGGCTCGGTGCTGGTGCATTCGCCGATGGTCGGTACGTTCTATCGCGCGCCCGAGCCCGGGGCCGCCCCCTTCGTGCAGGTCGGACTGACCGTTTCCCCCGACACCACGGTCTGCATCATCGAGGTGATGAAGCTGATGAATTCGATTCCCGCGGGTGCGAGCGGCGTGGTAACGCACATCCTGGTCGAGGACGGCTCCCCGGTGGAGTACGGCCAGCCGCTCATCGCGCTGCGGCCGCAATGAGGTCCCTCGGTGCATGAGGCCGCGAACGATCCGCGGGGTGCTGATTGCGATCCGCACCGAATGCGTCGACCCGCCGGCGCAAGCCATCCGCACGATCGGCGACACGGCGATGGGACGGCGCATGGCCGAAGAGGCAGGGACATCGTCATGGAGGAGGTATGAGGAAAACGACCCAACCGCGCGCGCCGCGGCGCTTCGACTTCATCGACGTGACGCTGCGCGACGCCCACCAGTGCCTGTGGTCGACGCGGATGACCACCGCGATGATGACGCCGATCCTCGGGGCGATCGACCGGGTCGGCTACGCGTACGTCAACATCCTGGGCGGGGCGGTTTTCGACGTGTGCGTGCGCTACCTGCAGGAGAATCCGTGGGAGCGCGTCGGCGTGCTGTGCCGGCGACTCGCCACGCCCTGCGACGCGCTGACCCGCGGCCAGAGCCTGTACACGTTCGAGTTGTTCCCCGACGACGTTGTCACCCTCAACTCGCAGGCGCTCGCCGAGCGTGGCGTTTCGGTGCTTACCGTCTACGACGCCCTCAACGACAACCGCAACATCGCGTCGTCGGTGAAGTCGGGCCACGCGGCGGGGATGCGCGTGAACACGATGATGACGTACACGCTGAGCCCCGTGCACACCGACGACTACTACGTCGAGCGCACCCGCGAGCTCGTGAAACTGAAGGCCGACTTTATCTCCATCAAGGACCCGACCGGGCTGCTCACGCCGGAGCGCGGCAGGACGCTGTTCCCGGCGGTCGTGGGCGCCGCGGCCAGGATCCCGGTGCAACTGCATTCGCATTGCCAGTCGGGCCTGGCGCCCGAGGTCTACGAGATCGCGATGCAGAGCGGCTTTCGCTTCGGCCATACGGCGACCGAGCCGCTGGCGAACGGCGCGTCACTGCCCGCGACCGAGGAGATCGAGGCGCGCGCGCGGCGCACGGGTTTCGCCACCGGACTCGATGCGCAGGCGCTTCGCGAAGTGGCCGGGTATTTCACCTGGCTTTGCGAACGCGAAGGCAAGCCGCGCGGCCGGGTCGCTGCCTATGACCCGGCGCTGTATGAGCACCAGATCCCAGGGGGCATGATTTCCAACCTGCGCTATCAGCTTCAGACCATGAAGCTCGAGCATCGCCTGCCCGAGATCCTCGACGAGGCGACGCGCGTGCGGCACGATCTTGGCTACCCGATCGTCGTCAGCCCGTTCGCACAATACATCGTCACACAGGCGACGCTCAACGTGGTCCAGGGCGAGCGCTACAAAACCATTCCCGATGAGGTGCGCAAGTACGCGATGGGCTACTATGGGCGGCTCGCCGCGAAACCCTCGGACGAGTTCCTCGAGCGTGCGCGAATCCGACCGGATGAATTCGTCGGTGAGAGCCCCGCCGAGCACATCGCGCCGTGGCTGCCGCGGCTGCGCAAGGAGCTTGGTGCCGCCGCCAGCGACGAGGATCTGCTGCTCGCCGCCTACTACGATCGGAAGCTGCTCGAGCCGCTGCGCAATCCTGCGCCGGAATGCAGCTTCCGCACCACGCCATTGTGCGAACTGATTCGTTATGTCGGCGCACAGCGCGACATCGAATACCTGCAGGTCCGATTTGCCGGAACCGAGATGACGCTCTCGGCGTGAACGACCCATCCCGAAAGGGGACGAGGAGGAGACGATGAGCATGCTGACGCGAGGACGGGGCAAGGGCTGGCGGGCCGCTGTGGCCGGTATTTCGGTGCTGCTCGCGGCAACGCCCGCGATGGCCCAGCAGAAATTCACCGACTGGGGCTGGCCGTTACCCTACGAGCAGGTGTCGGCCAAATCGGTCGAGTGGCTGAAGTCCAAGGGCTGGTGGCCGGTGCAGGTCGCCTTCCAGGCGCCGTGGTCGGGCCAGAACACCATCAACATCGTGATGGACCGCGAAGGGTTGATGACGCGGCGCGGCATCGAAGCGAAGTGGCAGGCGTTCCCGTCGGGGCCGGCGATCAACGAAACCATCGTATCGGGACGCTTCCAGGTCGGCAACGGCGGCAACTTCCCGTTCACCTCGTTGCTCGATAAGCACATCCCGGTCACCGCGATCGCGATCCTCAGTCCGAACCTGTTGCACGCGCTGGTGGTTCCGAAGGACTCGCCGCTGAAAAGCATCAAGGACCTCAAGGACCGCACGACGCCCGCCACCATCGGCCTCGTGACGGGGTCATCGGCCGAGTTCTATTTCCAGATGGCGATGGCGATGAACGGCATTCGCCCGGACAAGGACGTGATCCTCAAGAACATGCCGCCCGGCGAACAGATGGCGCTGCCCAAGGGCATCGACGGCGTCGTGCCCTGGGATCCGACGCCGACGATGATGGTCGACGAGCTGAAGGACGGACACATCATCGACTCGATCTTTCCGTACAACATGTACGAAGGGCAGTTCTACGTGCGCTCGGAGATCGCGCAAAACGCCCCCGACGTCGTGCAGGCCTTCTCCGACGCGTATGCCGAGGCGACGCTGTGGATCCGGCGCCATCCGGAGAAGGCGGCCGAGCTGACCGGCGAAGATCCGAGCCTGAAGCACTTCTCGAAGGCGATTCTGTTGCAGCAGATCCGGGCCTACAACAACCTGTACAAGCCGACCTACATCTACCCACAGGCTGCGTTCTGGGGCGCCGTCAACCAGACCATCTTCAAGTGGCTCTACGACCAAAAGCGCATCACGCGACCGCTCACCGCGAAGGATTTCGAGGATGCGGTCGATGCGCGTTACATGGCGCGCAGCTTCGCCAAGCTCGGTTGGGCGGTACCGAAGGAGCCGCCATTCATTCCGCCCGGATGGAAGGGTGATCCGGCCAAGCCGCCCTACCCGCCGTACATCAACCCGGTCGACGACAAGACGCCGCAACCCTTCCCGGGACCGGGAGACCTGGTCAAGCCGTGGTCATTTGCAGGCAAGACCTACATGCCGTGATGCCCGGCGTACCTCGCGGTCGCGTCGCGTGCTGAGCGCCGTCCTGCGCCGCGCGCGCCGCCTCGCGCTGCTGATGGTGCTGCTCGCCGCATGGTGGTACGTGAGCGAGCACGTGCTCGATCGCAGCACCCGCACGCTGCTGCCGCCACCGCAGGTGGTCGTGCGCGCGGCGTGGGAGCTGATGCGCTCCGGCGAGCTTTGGCGGCAGCTGCACGACAGCCTCATGCGCGAGCTGGTCGCGTTCTCCTGGGCATGCCTGTCGATCCCGGTCGGGATCGCGATGGGCTGGTGGAAGGCCGTCGAGGAGCAGGTCGATCCGGTCGTCGAGATGTTGCGCCCAGTGCCGCCCCTCGCCTGGATTCCGCTGTCGATCCTGTGGTTCGGAATCGGCAACACGCAGAACGAGTTCATCATTTTCCTGGGTTGCTTCTTTCCGATCCTGATCAACACCGTCGCAGGCGTGAAAGGCGTCGAGCCGAATCTGGTGCGCGCCGCCCGCTGCCTCGGTGCCGGCGTGTGGCAGATCCTGTGGCGCATCGTGTTGCGCGCCGCGCTGCCGCAGATCGTCACCGGCGTGCGCGTCGGCCTCGGCGTCGGCTGGATGGCGCTGGTAGCCGCCGAGTTGGTGGGCGCGAATTCGGGCCTCGGCTTCCTGATCAACGACTCGCGCACGATCCTGCGCACCGACTACGTGATCGTCGGCATGGCAACGATCGGCGTCGTCGGCTTCGCACTCGACCGCATCATCCGCGAGGCCGTCCGCCGTCTGATGCCGTGGTCGCAGGCGCTCAACAAGTGAGGGCCGTCTCTTGAGCATCGTGACGGTCGAAAGCTTGCGCAAGCTCTACCCCGGGCACGGCCCCCACGATGAGGCGGTGCTCGCGCTGGACGAGGTCAGCTTCGGCGTCGCCGACTGCGAATTCTGCTCGATCCTCGGCCACAGCGGTTGTGGCAAGACGACGTTGCTGATGATGATGGCCGGCTTCGAGGCACCGAGCGGCGGCCGGATCCTGGTCGACGGCCGGCCCGTGGGCCGCCCGACCTGGCGCCGCTCGGTCGTGTTCCAGGAGTACGCGCTGTTTCCCTGGATGACGGTCGAGAAGAACATCGCTTTCGGCCTCGAGATGAAGCGCATCCCGCGTGAGGC
This sequence comes from Betaproteobacteria bacterium, assembly GCA_018971195.1. GTDB lineage: Bacteria > Pseudomonadota > Gammaproteobacteria > Burkholderiales > Casimicrobiaceae > VBCG01. The sequence goes on along the minus strand of JAGXBK010000002.1, from coordinate 34,197 downwards.
ACAGCGCGGGATCGTGGCTCACAACGTCGAGTTGGTCGGACTGCAGGGCTTCGAGCACCGCTACCCGCACCAGCTCTCCGGTGGCATGAAGCAGCGCGTGTCGATCGCGCGCGCGCTGGCGGTGGATCCCGAAGTGCTGCTGATGGACGAGCCGTTCGCCGCGCTCGACGCGCAGAACCGCTCGCGCATGCAGGAAGAAATGGGGCGCATCCTGGCAAGCAACGATCCGCGGGTGCGCAAGACGATGGTGCTGGTGACCCACAGCATCGAGGAGGCGATCCTGCTGTCCGACCACGTGGTCGTGCTCACGCGCCGTCCAGGTCGCGTGAAAGCGCAGATCCGCGTCGAGCTGCCGCGACCGCGGCGCGAGACCGATCCTGATTTCGTCGCGCTCAAGCAGCGCATCCGCGACTTGATCCACGACGAATTCGAGCCCGAACGATGATTTCGGCCGGGATCGAGCCCGAGCGCTGCGCGGCGGCATGCTGGGTGCCACCGGAATCGCCGGGCCGGCGCATCAGCTTGCGCGGTGGCTGGACTCGGGTAGCGGAACCTAGCGGACTTTCCGGTACGTTCCGATCAGCGTGGCTTCGGCGAGGACGTGTCCGGTCAGCGCTTTCTCGAGTGCCGCCTTGTCCGGATGCGCAAGCTTCGGCAGCACGGTGTCGAGCGCATAGAGCTTGAAGAAATAGCGATGCCGCCCGATCGGCGGACAAGGTCCTCCGTAGCCGCTGCGCTTCCAGTCGTTGAGCCCCTGGTGCGTCCCGGGCGGCAGCGCGACCGGCGCGATCGCCTCCGCGAATGCTCGCGCCGAGACCGGGATGTCGTAGAGTACCCAATGCACCCAGGTCATCCTCGGGGCCGCGGGATCGGGCGCATCCGGATCGTCGACGATCAGCGCGTAGCTCTTCGTCGCCGCAGGCGCCCCGCTCCATTCGAGCGGCGGCGAGACGTCCTCGCCTTCGCAGGTGTAGCGCGATGGAATCGCGCCGCCGGGAGCGAACGCACGGGATTCGATCTTGAAGCTCATCGACCACTCTCCTGATGCTGCGGTCGACACCGCAAGCATCGCTGCGAGTGCGGCTGCCGCCTTCAATTGACGTCGAGCGCGTGGCGGCACAGGTCGGACAACGGGTTCGCCACCAGCGCCTCCTCATGCATCGCCTGCAGCACAACGGAATGAACGTGCGTCATCGGGGCGCGTGCTCGAGCAAGTCTGCCCGCGCTATCTACCGCCCCATTCGGCACCCGGGAGCACTGTACCGCGGCGGCTCGCGGAATGCACCCGCGGCGCCGGCAAGCCCGCTCGCAGTGACGCTGTCACATCCGGACGGCGTCCTGGCGCTACTGTCGCCGGCGAGCGAGGTCACCGCGCACTTCACCGAAACCATCCGTGGCCGATGTCGACTGTCGATGCCGGCTTCGACCGCCGAACACCCGACGCTCAGTGTCGCGCGCTGCTCTTCCCGGCGTCTTTCGCTCTGGCTGGAACAGCCTCGACCGACAGCGCGAAGCTGCGCTGCTCGTTTGCGTTCACCGCACCCACGCCGATGAGCTTGTGGGCGATTTCCTCACCGCGATCGTTGCGGATCGACACGACCACCGTGTATTCCCAGGGGTCGCCATCGACGGGATGCCGGATGCTGCCTTCGATGCGCAGCGGCGTGAGCGCGGGCACCGGCGACGCATCGGCGCCGGCAACGAAGCGCAGGTAATGCCGGCACGCCGGACACATGGCTGCGCTTTCGAGGATGGTCTCCCGACAGTGCGGACACTGGCGGGTTGCCCCCGGGGTGCCCGGGCGCACGCTGCTCATGCGCTGGTGCCGATCTCCGCGTCGTGGATCTTGGTCAGCTTGCCCGCTTTCGGGACCTTGCCGTCATCCCAGCCGAACTCGGCCTGACCGCGCACGCGTGCGCCGGCCGCGACCGTCAGCGAACCGGCCTTCAGGTCGCCGACCACCACGCCGGTCTGGAGCAAGTCGACGAGGGACGCCTGCTCGACATTGCCCTCGAGTTCGCCCGCAATCGTGACCCGGTCGGCGCGCACGCTGCCGGTCAGCTTGGCGCCCGCCTCGATGGTCAGGTCACCCTGGACGTTGACGTCGCCCTTGAATTTTCCGGCGATGCGTACGCTGCCCCCGCCTTCGATCTTGCCTTCGATGGTGATGTCGGCGGCGATCAGCGATTCCTTGCGGTACGCGCCGGCATCGGCGCGCGCTGCCGGAGCAGCGACAGGACTGGCAGGCATCTCGGTCCTTTGCGGCGCGTCGTAGCGCGGTGGGTCCTTCATCTCGGAGGCGGGCGCCGGAGGCGGCCGCGTGACCGTATTTTCTTTCCAGATCGACATAGCGTTGGCCTATCGGGAGGTTGGGCACATGGGACAGCACCTGACAACGGTACTGTATGCCAGTGTCATACCAAGCTATGACAATGTCAAGTGCTGCGTTGCCGCACCCGGTGCAGGCGCGGGCACCACGATCCAGAAGCGCGTGCCGCAGCTCTGGCAGCGATAGGGCGACCGAAAGCGATGGGATCCCCCTTCCGAATGATGAAGATGCGAGCGCTGTACGTCGGTACTCCCGCAGACCGGGCATCGTTTCACGGCAATTCCTCCGTGCCGGAAAGTCACGTCCCGTGTGCCGTAGGCGCTGTCCTACAACTCGATCAGTTGCGATCCGATGGACGAGGTCGCGCTCCGCGGCAGATTGTCAAGGATTCGCAAACCAGAGAGCACCGTACCCGCAATGGACATGCACGTTCCCGACGCCTTATCCAGGGTCCATTACCAGGAGACCGGCTCGGCCGTCTCACCGCGAGTATGCCCGCGTTGCGGAGGACCGCTGAAACGAATCAAGCGGCGCCCCCTGGATCGAATGCTCAGCGTGTTTCGACCCGTCTGGCGCTACCGCTGCGTGACCTTCGAATGTCCTTGGGAAGGACGCCTCCCGCGTCGACGATGACACGTCCCGGTTGAACGGTGCGACGTTGTCTTCCGCCTGGGATCAACGGGCCGTACCGTGCAGTCACTGTGCCGCCACGGCTAACGAACGCGGGACCGGATTCGAGCGCTGATCATCATGTTCCCTCCCTGGGCGCATCGCGCAGCTCGCGCCGCAGGACTTTCCCGATGGGCGACTTCGGCAAGGCGCTGCGAAACTCCACACGGTGCGGCAGCTTGTAGCTGGTGAGCTGCATCCTGCAGTGCTCGAGCACGGCTTGCTCGGTGAGGTTCGGATCCTTCTTCACGACCACCACTTTCACCGCCTCGCCGGTCTTGGGATGGGGCACGCCCACGACGCCGCACTCCAGCACGCCCGGATGGCCTGCCACGACGTCTTCCACCTCGTTTGGGTAGACCTTGAATCCGGAAACCACGATGATGTCCTTCTTGCGGTCGGTGATCGTGAAATAGCCATCGGCGTCCATGTGGCCCACGTCGCCCGTCTTCAACCAGCCGTCATGCATCACCTTGGCTGTTTCGACCGGATCGTTCCAGTAACCCTTCATCACCTGCGGCCCCCGCACGCACAGCACGCCGGTGTGCTTTTCAAGGTCACCGTCGCCGTTCCATGCCGGCAACTCGTTGAAGCTGTCGTCACGAATCGAAACCTCGGTAGAGGGAAACGGCAGGCCGATCGAGCCACGCCACGGGGCGTCGAGCGGATTCGCGCAGACGCCAGGCGAGCTTTCGGTCAGGCCGTAAGCCTCGGTGATCGGATGACCTGTCACCCGCTTCCAGCGATCGGCCACCGCTTTCTGTATGGCGGCACCGCCGCCGACGGCCACTTTCACCGCGGAGAAATCGAGTCGGTCGAATCCGCGCGCATTCAACAAGCCATTGAACAGCGTATTGACGCCGGTGATGACGCTCCACTTCCACTTTCCCAGTTCCCTGACGAAGGCGCGAATATCGCGTGGGTTCGTGATCAGCACGATCAGGCTGCCCCATCTCATGAACGACAACGTCGCCGTGAGAGAGAAGATGTGGTAAAGCGGCAAGGGCGTGACGACGATTTCGGAACCTTCCTTGAAGCTGACCGACACCCACGTCCCGGTCTGCTCGATGTTGGCAAGAATGTTTCGGTGGGTCAGCATCGCGCCTTTCGCCACGCCGGTGGTGCCGCCGGTGTACTGCAGGAACGCGACGTCGTCGGGCGCGACATCGGCCGCCGTGAAAGGGGCCCTCGCGCCCCGCGCCAGCGCAGCGCGGAGCTTGAAGGAGCCTTCGATGCGCCACGCCGGAACCATCCGCTTTGCGCGTTTGACGATGAAGTTCAGGAGCCAGCGCCTCCATAGCGGCAGCAGGTCGCCGACCTGGGTCGTGATCACATGCTCGACCGGCGTGTCCGGGAGCACCTCCTGCAGGGTGCGCGCGAAGTTCTCGAGGATGACGATGGCCCTGGCGCCCGAGTCTTTCAGTTGATGTTCGAGCTCGCGCGGCGTGTAAAGGGGATTGACGTTGACCACTGTCATGCCGGCGCGCAGGATCCCGAGCAGCGCCACCGGATATTGCAGCAGGTTCGGCGACATGATGGCCACCCGCTCGCCCTTCCCCATGCCCGGCAGTCCCTGCAGAAAGGCCGCGAAATCGCGCGACAGCCGCTCCAGGGCGGCATAGCTCAAGGTGTAGCCGAGGTTGTGACAAGCCGGCCTTCCGGAAAACCGGGCGGTGGTTTTGCCGAACAGGTCCGGGATGGAGCGGAAGCTGTCCGGATCGATCTCCGCGGGTATGCCGGGGGGATAGTGCTTCAGCCAGATTCTGTCGACCATGATCCCGCCCTCCATCGCCTGGCTCGGCTGTTCAAGTATGGGCCAGTCTGCCGTGCGTTAAGCGATCGAGCGCAATCAAAGGCAAGAGACGGGAGCAACCGCGGCTGCGCAGGTTGGATGCCAAGCACCACCCACGCGGCAGAAGAGAATCGCGCCGGGGGTAGCGACCGGGAGCACCTGTTTGAGTTCGGCTGTCGTTGCCGGATGCCGCTGGAAGCGAGACTGGCGGGAGGGCGGGATTCGAGACCGTCGTATTGCGAGGCTGGGCTCAGGTCTTTACGTTTTCCTGACCAAAAACTGACCGCAGGAAGCACATCTTCGTTCGGCGAGCTCCTGCTTGAAGACGGCGTCCTGCCTTTGGATGGCGCGTAGCCGCTGTATCGCTTTGACGATTTCGAATGCCGCGCCGTACTGCGCCCCTCGCGTCCCGGCATTCACGGCGTGGGGCAGCAATTTCTTGTAGAGCGCGATGGCCCCTTCCGGGTGCGTTCCGCCGCGAACGGCCACGACTTTGTCCCACAGCGGGCTTGTCGTCGATCGTTCCCAAGGAATCCTCGGCCTGTGCGATGGCATCCTCGGTTGGCTCAACCAATTTCGGATTGCCGTCGCCGGTGCGTTCGTCAAGGATCTGCGCCGATTCACCAAGACGATTGGCATAGTTGCCCACGACTCGCCAATCGACGAAGCCGGAGAGCTTCGTGGCCTGGCGAACGTTTCCAGGTAATCCCGAATCTGCTTCCCATGAGTCTTGCACTTCTTCCGCGACTTTGCGGGTTCCTTCTCACTTGGCTAGAAGGCTTGCTCTCCAGTTTTCTCGAGCCAGGACAACGCGACGGCGACCGCGTGCTTGCAGAAGGTTCCGTCGTCCTCCACCGGGCAATCGCGCTCGTAATCCAGCTCGCCATCCGGTGCGGCGCCCAGCCGAACGCGATATCGCTGCGTGCCGCGCACGCTGGCGCGAGCCTCGTACTCATCGGCGTCCAGCAGTCCAACCGGGCCGCCGTGAAAACAGGCCATGCCGCGCGCGAACGTCCGCGCGTCGGCCAACGCCTGAATCGCCTGGAGGGTAGGAACGTCGATGAGACCATACGACACGCGGACCTATGCGGAGTTGAAATCCCAATGCACCGGAAGCCACTCTGCCAGCGACCATGGCGACCGGGATCTGACCAGGCGCTCCTTCGGTACGTCACGCCGCCAGTGGGACAACAGCCTTGGCAATCGCTTTTCCGGCCGCGCGCTCAGCCACTTCCAGATCGTACTGCGCTTGCAGGTTGATCCAGAATTCCGGCGTCGTGCCGAACAGGCGCCCGAGGCGCAGAGCCATATCCGCCGACACGGCCGCCTCCCCGCGACATATCAAGTCGATACGCCGCTGCGGAACATTGATATTCTTGGCGACGCGATAGCGGGAAATCCCCAGCGGCTCAATAAAGTCTTTGAGCAAGACGTCGCCGGGATGCACCGGGGCGAGCCGCTTGCCGCTCGAGACATCCGAGAATTCGGTCTTCCTGAGGTCGTCGCGCCGAATAGCCATGGTTACCTCGTTCAGTGATAGTCCGTGATTTCCACATCATGTGCGTCGCCGTTCTCCCACCGAAAACATGCGCGCCATTGGTCGTTGATCCGGATGCTCCACTGCCCTTTGCGGTCTCCCGACAGCTTTTCCAGTCGGTTCCCCGGCGGAACGCGCAAATCATCGATTAACTTCGCTGCGTCGATCGCCTTGAGCTTGCGCCGGGCCACGTCCTGCGCCTGCGGGCCGAAGGACTTTACCCTGTGGCCATCGAATACCGCCGCAGTGAGCTTGTCGGCGAATGAGCGGATCACCCGCTGATACTAATGCAACACATTAGTACCGTCAATTGTTATTATCGACAACAGGGGATTGCGGTGGCCACCGGGGGCGGCGAGACGTGGCGGGCTACCAGCGCGAAGGCTGCCTGATTTCTAGGCAACTCGCTGATCGAGAACCGACCAGAACAATTCGGCTAACAGTCGAGAGTACGTTTGAATACAAGCGCGATGCTTGCTGAAACACGAAGTGGAGCACTAAACGTATGTTGTTGATCTATAATGATAAATGGCGGAGAGGGCGGGATTCGAACCCGCGTTAGGGGATTACCCTAAACACGCTTTCCAGGCGTGCGACTTAAACCGCTCATCCACCTCTCCGGTGGCCTTGCACATGAATCCGATTGCCTCTGCGACCGCGGGCGGGATGAGCATCCGCCGCTCGCCTTCGCTCGCTTAACGTTCGCTGCGCTCACGTTAGCGGACGCCCGATGCGTCGGCCTGTGGCCGCCGCATCGTCCGAACCCGCGTTAGGGGATTACCCTAAACACGCTTTCCAGGCGTGCGACTTAAACCGCTCATCCACCTCTCCGGTGGCCTTGCACGTCAATCCGAGCAACTTCGCGCCTGCGAGCGGATTTTAACTCGAATGCCTGCGCCCTCACCCCGCCTCCCCTACAGGACGAACGACCCGACCATCGCGACGACCGTGATCGCCATCAGTGCGGTCGCTATCCAGCCGAGGCGCTTCAGACGCCGCTTGATGACGAACGCACCCATGATCTCGGTTCGCACCGCCATGCGCATCATCACGACCATGATCGGCACCGCGACAATCCCGTTCAGCACCGCCGACCAGATCAACGCCTTGATCGGATCGACCGAGGTGAAGTCGATGCCGGCGCCGAGCAGCGTCGCGAGGATGATGATGCCGTAGAAGCCCTTGGCCTCCATTGGCTGCAGTCCATGGCCGATCGGCCATTCCATCGCCTCCGCCACCGCATACGCGGCCGATCCGGCGAGGACGGGAACCGCGAGGAGGCCGGTGCCGATGATCCCCGCGGCAAACAGCGTGAAGGCGAGGTCGCCGGCAAGCGGGCGCAGCGCCTGCGCCGCCTGTGCGGAGGTCTCGATGTTCGTGATTCCGGCGTCGTGCAGCGTCACCGCGGTCGTCAGCATGATCGCGAACGCGATCGCATTCGAGAACACCATGCCGAGCCAGGTATCGAACTTGATCCGGCGAAGGTGGCGCCGCGCGCCCTCGGTAGCCTCGCGCAGCGGCATCTCGCCGGCGACCATCCGTTGCTCCTCGACCTCCTGCGACGCCTGCCAGAAGAACAGGTAGGGGCTGATCGTCGTTCCGAGCACGCCCACCAGCAGCATCAGGTATTCGCGCGTCAGCTTGACCGGCGGCAGGATCGTCGCGGCAATCAGCTGTCCCCAGGGGATGCGCACGGTGAACAGCACAGCGACGTAGGCGAACAGGAACAGCGTCAGCCACTTGAGCAACGGTGCGAGGCGCCGGTACGGAATGAAGAGCTGCAGCAATACGACGAACACGCCGAACGCCAGCGCATAGCCGTGCGAAGGACCGCCCGTTACCAGTTGCAGCGCCTCGCCCATCGCCCCGAGGTCGGCGGCGATGTTCAGCGTGTTTGCGACCAGCAGCAGCGACACGATGAACACCAGCAGCGTTCGCGAGTAGTGGTCGCGGATGTTTCGCGCGATGCCATGGCCGGTGACGCGACCGATGCGCGCGCTCACGACCTGGATGCCGATCATCAGCGGCGTCGTGAGCAGGACGCTCCACAGCATCCCGAGGCCGAACTGGGCCCCGGCCTGCGAATAGGTCGCAATGCCGCTGGGATCGTCGTCGGCAGCCCCGGTGATGAGCCCGGGGCCGAGACGCTCGAAGAAGCGATGGGCGCGCTGGATCATGGGAGAGCCCCATGATCGATCGGCGGGCCGGCGTCGGACCTTTCTCGCTCCGGGGGCGCCGGAGTATAGCAGCGGCGGGCCCGGTTGCGGACGGAAAACCGGAGGATTGCGGCGGCGTTACACCTGCCGGTCGATCGTGCAGTCGACGACCGTCAGCGCCGTCATGTTGACGATCCGCCGCACCGTTGCCGAAGGGGTCAGGATATGCACCGGCTTGGCCACCCCCAGCAGTATCGGCCCCAGCGTCACGCCGGCACCGGAGGCCACTTTCAGCAGGTTGAACGCGATGTTCGCGGCATCGAGCGTGGGCATGATCAGCAGGTTCGCATCGCCGACCAGGCGGGAGTTGGGAAACACCGCCTGGCGGACGGATTCGTTCAGCGCAGCGTCGCCGTGCATCTCGCCGTCGATCTCGAGGTCGGGCGCCTGCTCGTTGATCAGGGCCAGGGCGTCGCGCATCTTCTGCGCCGACGGGTGGTCGCTGGTTCCGAACGACGAGTGCGACAGCAGGGCGGCCTTGGGCGTGATGCCGAAACGGCGGATCTCCGCGGCGCAGAGGACCGCGATCTCGGCGAGCTGCACGGCGGTGGGATCGGGGTTGACGTAGGTGTCGGCGATGAACACGGTCCTGCCAGGCATCAGGACCGCATTCATGGCCGCGTAGGTCTTCACGCCCTTGCGCAGGCCGATCACCTGGTCGACGTAATGGCGGTGCAGCGCGTGGGTGCCGAAGGTGCCACACAGCATGCCGTCGGCGTCGCCATGGTGGATCATCATCGCGCCGATCAGCGTCAGGCGCCGGCGCATCTCGATCTGCGCGTACTGCTGCGACACGCCCTTGCGCTGGGTCAGCCGGAAATACTCGGTCCAGTAGCTGCGGAAGCGCGGGTCCGAGTCCGGGTTGATCGTCTGGAAATCGACGTCGGGCTTGAGGCGCAGCCCGAAACGCTCGATGCGCTGGGCGAGCACCGCGGGCCTGCCGACCAGGATCGGCTGCGCGAGGCCCTCGTCGACGACGACCTGCACGGCGCGCAGTACGCGCTCGTCCTCGCCTTCGGCATAGACGATACGCTTCGGGGCCTGCTTCGCCAGGCTGAAGATCGGCTTCATCAGCAGGCCCGAGTGGTAGACGAAGCTCGTGAGCCTCGTCCGATAGGCGTCGAAATCCTCGATCGGGCGCGTCGCGACCCCCGAGTCCATCGCAGCCCTTGCCACGGCAGGCGCGATCATCACGATCAAGCGCGGATCGAAGGGCCGGGGGATCAGGTAATCGGGACCGAAGCGCAGGTTCTCGTGCAGGTTGTAGGCGGTCGTGACGACGTCCGATTGCTCGACGGTCGCCAGGTCCGCGAGCGCCCGCACCGCCGCGAGCTTCATCGCCTCGTTGATCGTCGTCGCGCCGACGTCCAGCGCCCCGCGGAAAATGAAGGGGAAGCACAGGACATTGTTGACCTGGTTCGGAAAGTCCGAGCGGCCGGTCGCGATGATCGCGTCGGGCCGCGCAGCTTTCGCGATGTCCGGCATGATCTCGGGCTCGGGATTGGCGAGCGCGAGGATCAGCGGCTTGTCGGCCATCCCGGGCAGCCATTCCGGTTTGAGCACGCGCCCGGCCGACAGGCCGAGGAAGATGTCCGCGCCGGGAAGGATCTCGGCGAGAGTACGCGCCGCGGTCGGCTGGGCGTAGCGCGCCTTGTTGTCGTCCATCTCCTCGGTGCGTCCCTGCCAGACGACGCCCTTGATGTCGGACACGAAGATGTTCTCGCGGCGCAGTCCCATGTCGACCAGCAGGTCGAGGCAGGCCAATGCCGCCGCACCGGCACCCGAGCAGACCAGCTTGACTTTCGCGAAGTCCTTGCCGACGACGCGCAGTCCGTTCAGCACCGCGGCGCCGACGATAATGGCGGTGCCGTGCTGGTCGTCGTGGAAAACGGGAATCTTCATCCGCTCGCGGCACTTGCGCTCGATGTAGAAGCACTCCGGCGACTTGATGTCCTCGAGGTTGATGCCGCCGAAGGTCGGCTCGAGCGCGCAGATCATGTCGACCAGCTTGTCGGGATCGCGCTCCGCGAGCTCGATGTCGAAGCAATCGAGCCCTGCGAACTTCTTGAACAGCACCGCCTTGCCTTCCATCACCGGCTTGGCAGCCAGCGGCCCGATCGAGCCGAGGCCGAGCACGGCCGTGCCGTTGGTGACGACGCCGACGAGGTTGCCGCGGGCGGTCAGCGTCGAGACTTCGCGCGGGTCGCGGACGATCTCCTCGCAGGCGGCGGCCACGCCCGGAGAATAGGCGAGCGCGAGGTCGCGCTGGTTGGTCAGCTGCTTGGTCGGCAGCAGCGCGATCTTGCCCGCCGGAGCGCGGCGATGATAGGCGAGCGAGTCTTCGCGGATGTTGGTTTCCTGGTCGGCCATGACAGGCGCTCCGGTATCGATTGGCGGTGCGAGGGCGAGGGCGAATCATAACGCCGCCGCGCGATCGGCCGCCGGAACCGGCCCCCGCTGCGACCGCCACGGCGGGACGCGCGGCGCTCGCCGCTATAATGCGCGGGCCGCAACCGGTACGCCCGGGAACCCCTCTCCATGTCCATCGTCCCGCTGTTCTGGATCGTCGCCCTGTTGCTCGTCGCCGCGGTGCTGGCGGCGATCGTGTGGCCGCTGCTTCGAGGCGGAGCCGACGACCAGGGCGGTGGCGAAGCGGACGCGGCGACGTCGGTCTACCGCGACCAGAAGCGCCAGCTCGACGATGAATGCGCGGCCGGCGCGATCAGCGTCGAGGAGCGCGACGCGGCGGTCGACGAGCTCGCGACGCGGCTCTCGGCCGAGATCGATCAGGCGCCGACGCCCGCAATCAAACCCGGGGCCGCTGCAACCTCCCGTGCGCGCTACGGATGGGCGCTGATCCTGGTGTTCGCCGTCCCGGTGGCGTCGATCGCGCTGTACGCAATGTTCGGAAGCCCCGCCGCGATGCAGGTCGCGGCGAATCCGCCCGCGGCGCAGACGCCGGCATCCGGTCCGCAGATCGAGGCAATGGTCGAGCAGCTCGCCGCGCGAATGAAATCCCAACCGGACGATCCGAAAGGCTGGACCTTGCTCGGACGCTCGTACGCGGTGCTCGGGCGATTCCGCGAATCGGCCGACGCGTATCGCCGGGCCGCGGCGCTCGCGCCCGCGGACGCCGCGATCCTCGCCGAGTGGGCCGATTCGCTGGCGATGGCGAATGGGCAGACGTTGAAGGGCGAGCCTTCGCGCCTGATCGATCGCGCCCTCGCGATCGACCCGAACAACCCGAAGGCGCTCGCGCTGGCCGGGTCCGCCGCCGCCGAGCGGCGGGATTACGCCGCGGCCATCGCCGACTGGCGCAAGCTCAGATCGCAACTCCAGCCGGGCAGCGGTCCGGAAAAGGAAGTCGACCAGATGATCGCAGAGGCCGAGGCTGCGCAAGCCGGGGGCGCGCCGGCGCCCCCTGGCGCGACGCCCTCCGCGTCGGCACCCACCCCGGCGGACATCGCCGCCAGCACCATCAGCGGCCGCGTGAGTCTCGGTCCTGCGCTGAAGGATCGCGTCGCGCCCGCCGAAACACTGTACATATTCGCGCGTGCCGTCAATGGACCGCGGATGCCCCTCGCCGTGCTGAAGGAGCACGCCGGCTCGCTGCCGAAGAGCTTCACCCTCGACGACTCGATGGCGATGTCGCCAGCCGCGCGCCTGTCCACGGCGGGCAAGGTGATCGTCGAGGCGCGGATCTCGAAATCGGGCGCGACGACGCCTTCGCCGGGCGACCTGCGCGGCGCGAGCGCCCCGGTCGAGCCGGGAGCGCAAGGCGTCGACATCGTCATCGACGAGGTCGTGCGTTAGCGGCGATCGACTCGATCACCCGCCTCATCGATGCCCCTGTCCTCGCCCCTGCTCGAAGCCCGATCGCTTGCAGCAAGACGCGGCTACGCGACGCTTTTCCAGGGAGTGAGCTTCGCGCTCGTTGCGGGCGGGGTCCTGGCCGTCTCCGGCCCGAACGGCTGCGGCAAGACGACGCTGCTGAGAATGCTCGCCGGACTTGCCGCCCCGGCCGAGGGTGAGATTCTCCTGGGCGGCACACGCGTGCATCCGTTCGACCCACGTCTGCGCGACGCCGTCGCCTTCAACGGACACCTGCCTGCGCTGAAGGACGAGCTCACGGCGATCGAGAATCTGGCGGCATGGACCACGCTGGAGAACGAGCGCGCCGACCTGCAGGGGATCGACCGCGCGCTGGACAGGGTCGCGCTCGGGAAGCGCTCGCGCATCCCTGCCCGCGCGCTTTCCCAGGGCCAGCGCCGGCGCATCGGACTGGCCCGGCTCGCGCTGTCACCGCGGCGGCTGTGGATTCTCGACGAGCCGCTGACCGCGCTCGACGGCGACGGCGTCGACGTGCTCGAGGCGCTGCTGGCCGCGCAGCTCGATGGCGGCGGGATCGTCGTCGCCGCCTCGCACCAGGCGCTCCCCGTCGCGGCGGAGCGACTGCACCGGCTCGACCTCGCGCTCGCGCATCACCGATGAGCGAAGCTACGACGACCGCCGCCGCACCGGACGCCGCCTCGGTGTCGGCGGCATTCGGCTGGGCGCTCGCCCGCGACCTGCGGATCGCCCTGCGTTCCAAGGCGGAACTCGGCGTCCAGCTGATGTTCTATGTGATCGTCGTGTCGCTGTTCCCGCTGGCGACCTCGCCCTCGCGCGAGGTGTTGGCGACGCTGGGGCCCGGCGTGCTGTGGACCGCCGCGCTGCTGGCTTCGCTGCTGTCGCTGCCGCGGCTGTTTTCCGCCGATTTCAGCGACGGGACGCTGGAGCAGATCGCATTGTCGCCGCGGCCGCTGCCGGCCCTGGTGTCCGGTAAAATGGCGGCTCACTGGCTTACCACTGGCCTCCCCGTCGCCGTGCTGGCCCCGGTTCTGGGCGGCCAGTACGCGATGGACGGAACGGAGCTTGGAATCCTGGCGGCGGCGCTGCTCCTGGGCACGCCGATCCTGTCGTTGCTGGGCGCGATTGGGGCGGCGCTGACGCTGGGCGCTCGCGGGGGCGGCAGCCTGCTTGCGCTCCTGGTCCTGCCGCTCTACGCCCCGGTGCTGATCTTCGGCGCCGGCGCCGTCGATGCCCTGCGCGCGGGCATGTCGGCGGGTCCGCAGCTTTCGCTGCTGGCCGCCGGGTTGCTGCTGGCGCTGGTCGCAGCGCCGTTTGCCGTCGCGACGGCGGTGCGCATCGCGCTCGATTGATCGATGATCGTCAACTGGTTCCGCTACTCGTCGCCGGTTTCGTTCTACCCGCTGGCGGGCCGCCTGTCGCGGGCGTTCGGCGTGCTCGCCGCAGGCTTCACGATCGCCGGTCTCTACATCGGCCTCGTCGTCGCGCCCACCGACGCGACGCAGGGCGACGCCTACCGGATCATCTTCCTGCACGTCCCGACGGCATGGATGGCGATGCTCATCTATCTCGCCATGGCCTTCTGGAGCGCGCTCGCGCTGGGCTTCAACACGCGGCTCTCGGCGATGATGGCGCAGGCGCTCGCCCCGACCGGGGCGCTGATGGCGGCGCTCGCGCTGTGGTCCGGCGCGTTCTGGGGCCGACCGACCTGGGGCACCTACTGGGCCTGGGACGCGCGGATGACCTCGACGCTGATCCTGCTGTTCCTCTACCTCGGCGTCATCGCGCTGCGCAGCGCCATCGACGATCCGCGGCGCGCCGATCGCGCCTGCGCGCTGCTGTCGCTGGTCGGCGCGGTCAACGTGCCGATCATCTATTTCTCGGTGCAATGGTGGAATACGCTGCACCAGGGATCGTCGATCAGCTTCACCTCGGCACCGAAGATGGCGATGACGATGGTCGAAGGCCTGCTGGTGATGACCGCCGGCGTCTGGTCGTACTGCATCGCGGTCACGCTGGCCCGCGTGCGATCGATCATCGTCGAGCGCGAGCGCGGCTCGGGCTGGGTCGCGTCGCTGATCGCACGGCAGGGGGCGCGATGAGCGGATTCTTCGCGATGGGCGGCTATGCGTGGTATGTCTGGATGTCCTACGGCGCGGCCGCCGTCGCCGTCATCGTCGAAATCCTTGCGCTGCGCCTGCGCCGGCGGCATGCCTTCGACACCGCGCGGATGGCGCAGGATGCCGATGCCGCGGGCCCCGCGACGCGCCCGCTGGCCGACCTGCGGAGCAACGGATGAAAGCTCGCTATCGCCGGTTCGCATGGATCGGCCTCGGACTCGCCGCGGTCGGCATCGCCGTCGCCCTGGTGCTCTCGGCGTTCAGGTCGAACCTCGTGTTCTTCTTCACGCCGTCGCAGGTCGTCGCCCATGAGGTCCCGCAGTCGCGGCCTTTCCGGGTCGGCGGCCTCGTCGAGGCGGGCAGCCTGCGGCGCGACCCGGGCTCGCTGACCGTTCACTTCCTGGTGACCGACACCGCCAAGACGGTCCCCGTCACCTACACCGGGCTGCTGCCCGACCTGTTCAAGGAAGGCAAGGGCGTCGTCGCGCAGGGCCGGATGGGAGCCGATGGCGCGTTCCACGCGACCGAGGTGCTTGCCAAGCACGACGAGAACTACATGCCGCCCGAGGCCAAGTCTGCGATCGAGCAGGCGCAGCGCGGTCCGGAATCGATGCCGAGTCTCCACGAGGCCCGGGCGAGGTGACGCGATGATCCCCGAACTCGGTCATTTCGCGCTGATCGTCGCCCTGCTGGTCGCGATCGTGCAGGGCGTGCTCCCGATGATCGGCGCTGCGCGTCGCGACAGCGCACTGATGGCGGTCGCGGTGCCTGCGGCCCGCGCACAGTTCGCACTGGTCGCCCTGGCTTTCGGCTGTCTCGCCTGGAGCTTCGTCACCAGCGACTTCTCGGTCCAGAACGTCGCGGTGAACTCGAACTCGCACCTGCCGCTTCGATACCGCTTCGCGGCGACCTGGGGGTCGCACGAAGGCTCGCTGCTGCTGTGGGCGCTGATGCTGGGCGGCTGGGGATTCGCGGTCAGCGTGTTCTCGCGCAACCTGCCACAGGTGCTGCGCGCGCGCGTGCTCGCGGTCATGGGCCTGGTCGCGATCGGCTTCCTGCTGTTCATGCTCGCGGCCTCGGACCCCTTCCTGCGGCTGGTGCCGGTGCCCCCCGAAGGGCGCGACCTCAACGCGCTGCTGCAGGATCCCGGCATGGTCGTGCATCCGCCGATGCTGTACATGGGCTATGTCGGCTTCTCGGTTGCGTTCGCGTTCGCGATCGCCGCGCTGATCGGCGGCAAGCTCGACGCGTCGTGGGCACGCTGGTCGCGGCCGTGGACGACGGTCGCGTGGTCGTTCCTGACCATCGGCATTGCGCTGGGCAGCATCTGGTCCTACTACACGCTCGGCTGGGGCGGCTGGTGGTTCTGGGACCCGGTCGAGAACGCGTCTTTCATGCCGTGGCTCGCCGGCACCGCACTGATCCACTCGCTGGCGGTGACCGAGAAGCGCGGCGCATTCCGCAGCTGGACGGTCCTGCTTGCGATCCTGGCGTTCTCGCTGTCGCTGATCGGCACGTTCCTGGTCCGCTCCGGCGTGCTGACCTCGGTGCACGCATTCGCGACCGATCCCGCGCGCGGCACCTTCATCCTCGGCTTCCTCGCGATCGTCATCGGCGGATCGCTGACCCTCTACGCGTTTCGCGCCGGCGCAGTCGGCGCCGGCGGGGAATTCGCGCCGGTCTCGCGCGAATCGATGCTGCTCGGCAACAACATCCTGCTGATCATCGCGCTCGCCAGCGTGCTGCTCGGCACGCTCTATCCGCTGTTCATCGACGCGCTGAATCTGGGCAAGATCTCGGTCGGCCCCCCCTACTTCGACTCGGTGTTCTATCCGCTGATGGCGCCGATGATCTTCCTGATGGGCGTGGGGCCGATCGCGTCGTGGCGCAAGGCGCGCATCCCCGACCTGTGGACGCGCCTGAGATGGGCGGCATACGTGGCGGCTGCGACGGGGGTGCTCGCCCCGTTCGCGATGGGCCGGTGGAAGCCCCTGGTCGCGCTGGGACTGCTGCTCGCGGCGTGGGTCGCCGGCGCGACTGCGAGCGCGCTGCTCCAGCGGCTGCGGGCCGCGCCGCAGCGCGGCATCGTCGCCAAGCTGCGCGCGAATTCGCCGGCATGGTACGGCATGCTGCTGGCCCACCTCGGCGTCGCGGCCTTCATCGCCGGCGTGACGCTGGTCAAGGGCTACGAGGTCGAGCGTGACGTGCGGCTCGACGTCGGCCAGGGCGTCGAGGTCGGCGGTGACACCTACACTTTCCGGGGCATCGTGCCGCAGGCGGGGCCGAACTACGACGCGCTGGTCGGCACCGTCGAGGTCACGCGCGGAGACCGGCACGTCGCGACCCTGAGACCCCAGAAGCGGACCTACCGCGCCTCGGGCGAGGTAATGACCGAGGCGTCGATCCAGAGCGGAATCCTGGGCGACCATTACGTGTCGCTGGGCGAGCCCGTCACGGCGCAGGGCACGTCGGGCGCGTGGGCCGTACGAATCTACGTCAAGCCCTTCGTCGACTGGATCTGGTTCGGCTGCCTGCTGATGGCGCTGGGCGGATTCACCGCGATCGCCGACCGCCGTTACCGTCTCGCGCTCAGGCACAGGCTCGCGAGCGTCCTCGGCGCGGCGGCGCGCGGCGCCACGTGACATCGCAATGAAGCTTCTGCGCTGGTCGCTGCCCCTCGCGATCTTCATCGTCGTCGCAGGGTTCCTGTACGTCGGGCTCTTTCGCGATCCGCACGAGGTTCCTTCGCCGCTGATCGGCAAGCCGGCGCCGGCGTTCTCGCTCGCGGAGCTTCACCATCCCGACCGGACGCTCGCGACCGCCGACATGCGCGGCCAGGTCTGGCTCCTGAACGTCTGGGCGTCGTGGTGCGTGTCATGTCGCGAGGAGCACCCGCTGCTGGTCGCGCTGTCGAAGGCCGGCATCGTGCCGATCATCGGGCTCGACTACAAGGACAAGCCGGAGGACGGGCTTGCCTGGCTCGGCGGCAACGGCGATCCGTACACCGAGTCCGTCGTCGATCTCGACGGGCGCGTCGGAATCAACTGGGGCGTCTATGGCGTGCCCGAGACCTTCGTCATCGACAAGGCGGGCATCATCCGCTACAAGCAGATCGGCCCGCTGACCGGGGACGCGCTGAACCGGAAGATCCTGCCACTGGTCCGCGAGCTGCAGAAGTCATGACGCCCATCCCGATGCGCACCCTCGGCGCGATGCTGTTCGCCGCGCTGTTCATCGTCCACGGCCTGGCGCGTGCCGATCTTGCGCTCGACACCCGGCTGAAGAAGCTGGAAACCGAGCTGCGCTGCCTGGTGTGCCAGAACGAGACCCTGGCCGACAGCAACGCCGACCTCGCCGCCGACCTGCGCAAGGAAGTTCGCGAGCTCGCGGTGTCCGGCAAGACCGACGACCAGATCAAGCAGTACCTGGTCGCCCGCTACGGCGACTTCGTCCTCTTCAAGCCGCCGGTCAAGCCCGAGACCTGGCTGCTCTGGTTCGGGCCGTTCGTGATGTTCGCCGGCGGCGTCGCCGTGTGGTGGGGCATCATGCGCAGGCGCCGGCGCGATGCGGCTCCAGGGCCGCCCCCGGCGGGCGAGGATGGCGCGGTGACCCGGGCGCGCGCGCTGCTCGACGGCTGATCCCCGGCGGCGCGACCAACGTCAGGTCAGCGCCGTACCGCACTTCCAGCACAGGTCGAAGCTCCCAGGCGACTGCTCGCCACAGGCGCGGCAATGGCGCGGCGTCGTGCGCGCCGCGTCGCGCTCCATCTCGCGTAGCAGCGCATGTGCGCGGGCTTCGTCACGGTCGTCGGCGATCCACACCTGTGGCTGGGCGACATCGGGCGGGACGTCGCCGACGATGCTCGACATGTGCTGGTTGAAGACATGCGCGCGGATGCCCGCCTGGTTCAGCCGGTCGGCGACGAGGTAGGCATCGAAACGCTGGCGTGCGACGTAGACGCGGATCATCGCTTAAGGGGCGCCGTTCGGACGGTGCGACGACGAGCCGCTCGAGCAGCCGCTCCAGCAGCGCGGCGCACCGTCAGTAGCGACCGCCGTTCTTCTGCCACCGCCACGCATCGGCGCAGATCGCGTCGAGATCGCGGGACGCGCGCCACTCGAGCACCGCGGCCGCTCGCGCCGGATTCGCGCAGCTTCGCGCGACGTCGCCGGACCGTCGCGGGCCGATGACGCGCGGAATCGCCCGTCCGCAAGCCCGCTCGAAAGCTGCGATGACTTCGAGCACCGAATGTCCGCGGCCGCTGCCGACATTCACCGTCAGGGTGCCATCCTGTCGTTTCGCGATATGGCGCAGGGCGCGCACGAAAGCGTCGGCCACGTCCTGCACGTGCACGTAATCGCGGACGCAGGTCCCGTCCGGCGTGTCCCAGTCGTCGCCGCACACGACCAGCTCGTTCGCCTCGCCGGCGGCGACGCGGGCGAGCTGGGGCAGCAGGTGGGTCGCCGGCCCGCGCGGCGCCTCGCCCATCATTCCCGACGAATGCGCTCCCGACGGATTGAACCCGCGCACGATGGCGATGCGCCAGTTCACGTTGGCCTGGGCCAGGTCGCGGAGGAAATTCTCGACGACGAGCTTGGTGCGCCCGTGGACGCTGACCGGCTGCGCCGGCGCGTCCTCGTCGACGCTCGTCATTCCGGACGCGCCATAGACGCTTGCCGCGGAGCTGAACACCAGCGTCGCCACGCCCGCCTCGCCCATCACCTGCGCCAGCGCCAGCGCACCGCCGACGTTGATGTCGTAGTACCCGAGGGGCCGCGACTGGGACTCGGCGACTTTCTTCAGGCCGGCGCAGTGGATGACCGAGGCGATCGGATAGTCGTGGAACGCCGTGCGCAGCGCAGTGACGTCCCGGATGTCCGAGCTGATGACGGGGATCGGCATTCCGGCGACCGCCTCCAGGCGCGAACGGATCGCCGGTGTGCTGTTCGAGAAATCGTCCAGCACGACCGGCTTGTACCCGTTGCGGGCGAGCTCGACGACCACGTGCGCGCCGACAAAGCCGGCCCCCCCGGTGACCAAAACGCGTTCAGTCATGGCTTGCGATGCTACACGCTTCGTGCGCCGCGCGGTTCCACGTCATCGCGGACTGCGTCGCCGAACGATCGGGAGCAAAAAGCCGGGCGTCGCCGCCCGGCTCGATGAACGACAACCAACGGAACCGTCAGGCTGCCTGCGCGGCCTCGTCCTTCGCAGCGTCGGGCCGGTCGACCAGCTCGACCAGCGCCATCGGCGCCGCATCACCCTGCCGGAACCCGAACTTCAGGATGCGCAGGTAGCCGCCCGGACGCGCCGCGAAACGCGGCCCCAGATCGTTGAAGAGCTTGGTGACGACGTCCCGGTCGCGCAGGCGGGCAAATGCGAGCCTGCGATTGGCGACCGTGGGCGTCTTGCCGAGGGTGATCAGCGGCTCGGCGACCCTGCGCAGCTCCTTCGCCTTCGGCAAGGTGGTGCGGATGGCCTCGTGCGTGAACAGCGAGTTGGTCATGTTGCGCAGCATCGCGAGGCGATGGGCGCTCGTGCGGTTCAGCTTCCGCAGTCCGTGACGGTGACGCATGTTGTCTTCCTTGGCGTTACGGCCGGTCCAGCCCCGCGGGCGGCCAGTTCTCGAGCTTCATCCCCAGCGACAGGCCGCGCGAGGCGAGCACTTCCTTGATCTCGTTCAGCGACTTGCGGCCCAGGTTCGGCGTCTTAAGCAACTCGGTCTCCGAGCGCTGGATCAGGTCGCCGATGTAGTAGATGTTCTCGGCCTTGAGACAGTTCGCCGACCTGACGGTGAGCTCGAGGTCGTCGACCGGCCGCAGCAGGATCGGGTCGACCTGCGGCGACGTGCGCTCGGCCGACGGCTGATCGGTGCCCTTGAGGTCGGCGAAGACCGAGAGCTGCTCGACCAGGACGCTCGCCGCGTAGCGAACCGCCTGTTCAGGCTCGACGACGCCGTTGGTCTCGATGTCGAGAACCAGCTTGTCGAGGTCGGTGCGCTGCTCGACGCGAGCCGATTCCACGGCGTAGCTGACGCGCCGCACCGGCGAGAACGAGGCATCGAGCAGGATGCTGCCGATCGTGCGGCCGCCTTCCGGCTTGCTGCGCGCCGTGGCCGGCTGGTAGCCGCGGCCCTTCTCGACCTTGATTTCCATCTCGATCTTGCCGCCGGCGGTCAGGTGCGCGATCACGTGCTCGGGATTGATGATCTCGACGTCGTGGTTCGGCTCGATCTCCGCCGCGGTGACCGGGCCCTCGCCGCTCTTGGAAAGCTTGAGCATCACGTGGTCGCGGTTGTGCAGCTTCAGGACGACGCCTTTCAGGTTGAGCAGGACGTCGACGACATCTTCCTGCACGCCGTCGAGCGCCGAGTATTCGTGGAGCACCCCGGTGATCTTCACCTCGGTGGGAGCGTAGCCCGGCATCGACGACAGCAGGACGCGCCGCAGCGCATTGCCCAGCGTGTGCCCGTACCCCCGCTCGAACGGCTCCATCACGACCTTGGCGTGGAACGGCGACATGCTCTGCACGTCGATGATGCGCGGTTTCAACAGAACATTGCTCTGCATGCGGTACCTTTATTCGAGTCGGGACGGATGACGAGGGGCCTGCGGCATGCCGAAGATCACTTCGAATACAACTCGACGACGAGGCTTTCGTTGATGTCCTGCCCGAACTCCGAGCGGTCGGGCGCGCCCTTGAACGTACCGGTCATCTTCTTCGGGTCGACCGAGACCCACGACGGGAAGCCGACCTTTTCGGCGAGCTGCAGCGCATCCTGGATGCGCAGCTGCAGCTTCGCCCTCTCGCTCGCGGCAACCACGTCGCCGGCCTTGAGCAGCGCCGACGGGACGTTGAGGACCTTGCCGTTGACGGTGATCGCCCGGTGCGACACGAGCTGCCGCGCCTCGGCGCGGGTCGAGCCCAGTCCCATGCGGTAGACGACGTTGTCGAGCCGGGACTCGAGGAGTTGCAGCAGGTTCGTCCCGGTCGAGCTCTTGCCTTTCGTCGCCTCGGCGAAATAGCGGCGGAACTGCCGCTCGAGCACGCCGTAGATCCGGCGCAGCTTCTGCTTCTCGCGCAGCTGGTGGCCGTAGTCCGACGTCCGTGCCCCCGACTTCACGCCGTGCTGGCCGGGCTTGGTGTCGAGCTTGCACTTGGAATCGAGCGAGCGACGCGCACTCTTCAGGAAAAGGTCGGTGCCTTCCCGCCGCGCGAGCTTGCATTTGGGTCCGGTATATCGAGCCATTGCGCTGTCCAGTGTGTCGGTTAAATCCGGCGCCGCTTCGGCGGACGGCAGCCGTTGTGCGGAACCGGCGTCACGTCCGAGATGCTGCTGATCTTGAGACCCAGCGCGTTCAGCGCGCGCACGGCCGATTCACGGCCTGGACCGGGACCCTTGATCCGGACTTCGATGTTCTTCACGCCGCATTCCTGCGCGGCGCGCCCCGCCGCCTCCGCGGCGACCTGCGCCGCGAACGGCGTCGACTTGCGCGAGCCCTTGAAGCCCGCACCACCCGAGGTCGCCCACGAAAGCGCGTTGCCCTGCCGGTCGGTGATGGTGATGATCGTGTTGTTGAAGGACGCGTGGATGTGCGCGATGCCTTCCGAAACGCTCTTCTTCACCTTCTTGCGCGTGCGTGCCGTTCCGGCCTTCTGCGAGGGTTGCTGTGCCATCGATGATCCTTGCTCGTGTCTCGTTCGTTGCGCGCGGGTGCCTACTTGGTCACGCCCTTGGACAGCGCTACCGTGCGGCCCTTCTTCGGGCCCTTGCGCGTGCGGGCGTTGGTCCGCGTCCGCTGCCCTCGCACCGGCAGGCCCTTGCGGTGCCGGACGCCGCGATAGCAGCCGAGGTCCATCAGGCGCTTGATGCTCATCGTCACTTCGCGCCGCAGGTCTCCCTCGACGGTGAACTTGCCGATGTGCTCGCGCAGCTTGTCCATCTGCGAGTCGGTCAGGTCCTTGACCTTCGCCGTGGGGGCGACACCCGCCGCGGCGCAGATCGCCTTGGCGCGCGGCCGGCCGATGCCATAGATCGCCGTCAGCGCGATCTCCGCGTGCTGATGGTTGGGAATGTTGACGCCTGCAATACGGGCCATGATTTACCTGTCTGTCGTTTCCAAGTTCGCGCGACCGCGCGCGCCGTCAGCCTTGCCGCTGCTTGTGCCGCGGCTCGGTGCAGATCACGCGCACGACGCCGCTGCGGCGGACGATCTTGCAGTTGCGGCAGAGCTTCTTGACCGATGCCAGTACCTTCATCTCGTTCTCCAGTATCACTTGGCGCGGAACGTGATCCGCGCGCGCGACAGGTCGTAAGGCGTCAGCTCCACCGTGACCTTGTCGCCCGGGAGGATCTTGATGTAGTGCATCCGCATCTTTCCCGAGATATGCGCGAGCACCACGTGTCCGTTCTCGAGCTTCACGCGAAACGTCGCGTTGGGCAGCATCTCAGCCACCTCGCCCTGCATCGCTATCGTTTCTTCCTTCGCCATCAGACGACGAGGTTCATCGCGTCGGGACCCCACCCTTGAAATTCGCCTTCCGCAGCAGGCTCTCGTACTGCTGCGACATCATGTACGCCTGCACCTGGGTCATGAAATCCATCGTCACGACCACGATGATCAGGAGCGAAGTTCCGCCGAAATAGAACGGCACGTTCTTCCACGCGATCAGGAAGTTCGGCACGAAGCACACCACGACCAGGTAGAGCGAGCCGATCAGCGTCAGGCGCAGCGTGATCTTCTCCAGGTACTTCGCCGTCTGCTCGCCCGGCCGGTACCCGGGAATGAACGCGCCGCTCTTCTTCAGGTTGTCCGCCGTCTCCTTCGGGTTGTACTGCAGCGCCGTGTAGAAGAAGCAGAAGAAGATGATCGCCGCCGCATACAGGATTTCGTGGATGGGCTGTCCCGGCGACAGGGTCGCCGCGAGGTCGCGCAGCCAGACCGTGTTCTCGCCCGTGCCGCCCCATTGCGCGAGCGTCGCCGGGAACAGGATGATCGACGACGCGAAGATCGGCGGGATCACGCCTGCCATGTTGATCTTCAGCGGCAGGTGCGAGCTCTGGCCCTGGTAGACCTTGTTGCCGACCTGGCGCTTCGCGTAGTTGACCAGGATCTTGCGCAGCGCGCGCTCCATGAATACGACGAAGCCGGTCACCACGACGACCAGTCCCGCGATGCCGATGATCAGCAGCCACGAGTACGCGCCCGTTCGCCCCTGCTCGAGCGTCTGGCCGACCGCGCGCGGCAGGCCCGCGGCGATGCCGCTGAAGATGATCAGCGAGATCCCGTTGCCCAGGCCACGCTCCGTGATCTGCTCGCCGAGCCACATCAGGAACATCGTGCCGGTCACCAGCGTCACCGACGAAACGATCCGGAAGGACAGCCCCGGCTGGAGCACCAGCCCTGCCTGCGCTTCGAGTGCGGCCGAGATCGCGAACGCCTGGAAGAACGACAGTCCGACGGTCGCATAGCGCGTGTACTGGGTGATCCTGCGCTGTCCCGCCTGCCCCTCCTTCTTCAGCGCCTCGAGCGACGGGACGATCACCGTGCACAGCTGCATGATGATCGACGCCGAGATGTACGGCATGATGCCCAGGGCGAAGATCGAAAAGCGGGCGAGCGCGCCGCCCGAGAACACGTTGAGCAGGCCGAGCAGGCCGCCCTGCTGCCCGCGGAACAGCTCGTCCAGGACCTGGGCGTTGATTCCCGGGACCGGAATGTGCGTCCCGATCCGGTAGACGACGAGCGCGCCCAGCAGGAACCACAGCCGGCGCTTGAGGTCGCTGTACTTGTCGCCGCCTTTCAGGGCCGGATTTGCCGTTGCCACAGAGTGTCCCAGATTGCGTTGTCCGTGCGCCGATTCAAGCCACGCTGCCGCCAGCGGCCTCGATCGCCGCCTTGGCGCCCTGCGTCGCCGCCACGCCCGTCAGCCGGACTGCCTTGTCGAGCTTGCCCGTCTTGATCACCTTGGCCGTCTTGGCGAGCGACGGGACGAGCCCCGCAGCCTTCAGCGCGAGGAGGTCGATGTCGGCGACCGGGATCCTGGCAAGGTCGGCCAGCCGGACCTGGGCGGTGTCGTCGCGGCTGCGCGAGACGAAACCGCGCTTCGGCAGGCGCCGCTGCAGCGGCATCTGGCCGCCTTCGAACCCGACCTTGTGAAAGCCGCCTGAACGCGACTTCTGGCCCTTGTGCCCGCGGCCGGCCGTCTTGCCCAGGCCCGAGCCGATGCCGCGGCCGACGCGGCGCCTCGCCTTCTTGCTGCCCGCGGCGGGCTTCATCGTATTCAGACGCATCGCGTGCTCCAGGATTTCACTCGCCCGCCACCGACACGAGGTAGCTGACCTTGTTGATCATGCCGCGGATCGCCTTGGTGTCCGCGAGCTCGACGGTATGCCGGATCCGCTTGAGCCCCAGCCCGCGCACCGTCGCGCGATGGTCCTCGCGGCAGCGGGCGATGCCCTTGACCAGCGTCACCTTGATCTTGTTGTCGCCGGACATCGTCAGGCCTCCAGGATCTCTTCGACGGTCTTGCCGCGCTTCGCGGCGATGTCCGCCGGGGCGTTGATCGCTTCGAGGCCGTTCAGCGTCGCGCGAACCACGTTGTACGGGTTGGTCGAGCCGTGGCACTTGGCGAGGATGTTCGTCACGCCGACGACGTCGAACACCGCGCGCATCGCGCCGCCGGCGATGACGCCGGTCCCGTCGGATGCCGGCTGCATGTGGACGCGCGTCGAGCCGTGGCGGCCCTCGACTGCGTGATGCAGGGTACCCTTCTTCAGGCGCACCTTGACCATGTTGCGCCGGGCCTGCTCCATCGCCTTCTGCACGGCGACCGGCACTTCCTTCGCCTTGCCCTTGCCCATGCCGACACGTCCGTCGCCGTCGCCGACGACCGTCAGCGCGGCGAAGCCGAGGATGCGACCGCCCTTCACCACTTTGGTGACCCGGTTGATCGAGATCATCTTCTCGCGCAGGCCGTCTCCGCGGTCATCCTGCTGCTGCGGCTGGCGCGGGTTGGATCGTTGCTGTGCCATCTGGAACCCCTGCTCAGAACTTCAGGCCGCCCTCGCGGGCCGCGTCGGCCAGCGCCTTCACGCGGCCATGGAATCGGAATCCCGCACGGTCGAATGCGACCGATTCGATCCCGAGCGCTTTCGCGCGCAGGGCGATGCGCTTGCCGATCGCCGCTGCGGCAGCCGTGTTGCCGCCGTTCTTTACGTCCTTGCGCACCTCAGCCTCGAGGGTCGACGCGCTCGCCAGCACCTTGTCGCCCGACGGCGCGATGATCTGCGCGTAGATGTGGCAGTTCGACCGTCCGACGACCAGGCGGGTTGCACGCTGCTCGGCGATGCGCACCCGGGTTTTGCGGGCGCGGCGGACTCGAGCTTCCTTCTTGTTCATCTGAACTCCTCGTCGAAGAAGGCCTACTTCTTCTTCGTTTCCTTGATGATCACCCGCTCGTCGACATAGCGCACACCCTTGCCCTTGTACGGCTCGGGCGGGCGGTACGCACGGATCTCCGCGGCGACCTGGCCGACCTGCTGCTTGTCGATGCCCTTGACGAGAATTTCCGTCTGCTGCGGGGTTTCGACCTTGACGCCCTTGGGCATCGAATGCACGACCGGGTGCGAGAAGCCGAGCGACAGGTTGAGCTTGTCCCCGGCGGCCTGGGCGCGGTAGCCGACGCCGACGAGCGTCAGCTTCTTCTCGTAGCCCTGCGACACGCCCTTGACCATGTTGGCGACCAGCGCCCGCAGGGTTCCCTGCAACGCGCGAGCCTCGTCGTTCGCGGCCTTGAAGACGAGGTCCTGGCCGCTCTTCTCGATCGTGACCTGCGGACCGAACTTCCGCGACAGCGTGCCGAGCGGGCCCTTGACCGAGATCTCGCCGGCGGCGAGCGTCACTTCGATCTTCTCCGGAAGCTTGATCGGGTTGTTGCCGATGCGCGACATCCTGTCTCTCCCGTCAGGCCACGATGCAGAGCACTTCGCCACCGACACCGGTCGCGCGCGCCTTGCGGTCCGTCATTACGCCATGCGACGTCGAAACGATGGCGATCCCCAGTCCGTTCATGACGCGCGGGATGTCGTCCTTGCCCTTGTAGATGCGAAGCCCGGGCTTCGACACCCGCTCGATCTTCTCGATCACCGGCCGGCCCGCGTAGTAGCGCAGCGCGATCTCGAGCTGCGGCTTCGCCGCTTCGTCGCCGGAGATCTTGAATCCTTCGATGTAACCCTCGTCCTTGAGGACGCGGGCGATCGCGATCTTGACCTTCGACGAGGGCATCGCGACGACCGTCCGCTCCCTCATCTGCGCATTGCGGATGCGGGTCAGCATGTCGGCGATGGGATCAGTCATGCTCATCTCGTCACCTCGCCTTTACCAGCTGGCCTTGACGATGCCGGGGATCTCCCCGCGCATCGCGTACTCGCGCAGCTTGTTGCGCCCGAGACCGAACTTGCTGAACACGCCGCGCGGCCGTCCGGTGATCAGGCAGCGGTTGCGCAAACGCGTCGGATTCGCGTTGCGTGGCAGCGCCTGCAGCTTGAGCCGCGCCGCGTAGCGGTCCTCGTCCGAGAGCCGCATGTCCTCGATGATCGCGACGAGGGCCGCGCGCTTCTTCGCGTACTTGGCGACGAGCTTCTCGCGCTTGTATTGGCGGTTGATCAGTGCCAGCTTCGACATGGCGGAATCCTCAGTTCCTGAACGGAAACTTGAACGCGGCGAGCAGCGCCTTCGCTTCGGCGTCGGTCTTCGCGGTCGTCGTGATCGTGATGTTCATGCCCCGGATGGCGTCGATCTTGTCGTACTCGATCTCCGGGAAGATGATCTGTTCCTTGACGCCCATGTTGTAGTTGCCGCGACCGTCGAAGCCGCGGCCCGACACGCCGCGGAAGTCGCGAACGCGGGGCAGCGCCACCGACACCAGGCGGTCGAGGAACTCGTACATCCGTTCGTCGCGCAGCGTCACCATGCATCCGATCGGGTAGCCTTCGCGGATCTTGAAGCCCGCAATGGCCTTGCGCGCCTTGGTGACCACCGGCTTCTGGCCGGCGATCTTGGTCATGTCGCCGACGGCGTTCTCGAGGATCTTCTTGTCGCTGGTCGCCTCGCCGACGCCCATGTTCAGCACGATCTTCGAGATGCGCGGCACCTGCATCCGCGATTTGTAGCCGAACTGCTTAGCCAGCGCGGGCGCGATCTGGTCGCGATAGACGCCTTTCAGGCGCGCCGGCTGGTGCGGCTGGTCGGCGACGTGCGCGGCCGCCGGCTGTGCAGCCTTCTCCGCCTTGGCGGCCTTCTTTTCGGCCTTCGGGGTCTTCGCTCCCGGGCGCTTGTCTTCAGCCATTGATCTGCTCGCCGTTGGACTTGTAGAAGCGGACCTTCCGGCCGTCGTCGAGGACGCGGAATCCGATCCGGTCGGCCTTGCGCGTGACCGGGTTCCAGATCGCGACGTTCGAGACGTGGATCGGCAGCTCGACCGTGACGATGCCGCCCGGCTGGTTCTTCATTGGATTGGGCTTGGTGTGCTTGCGCACCTGGTTCACCCCGTTCACGACGACGTGCGTGTCGTCGACGACGATCGAGACATCGCCACGCTTGCCCTTGTCCCGGCCCGCGATGACGACGATGTTGTCGCCCTTCTTGATCTTGCGCATGTTTGGTCTCTGCGAATGCGGCTGGGCCCGAAGGTCAGAGCACTTCCGGCGCCAGCGACACGATCTTCATGAACCGCTCGGTGCGGAGCTCCCGCGTGACCGGTCCGAAAATCCGAGTGCCGATCGGCTCGAGCTTGGCGTTGAGCAGCACGGCGGCATTGGTGTCGAAACGGACCCGCGCGCCGTCGTCACGCCGCACGCCCTGGCGGGTGCGCACCACGACCGCGTTGTAGATCTCGCCCTTCTTGACGCGCCCGCGCGGCGCGGCGTCCTTGACCGTCACCTTGATGACGTCGCCGATATGGGCATAGCGCCGCTTGCTGCCGCCCAGCACCTTGATGCACATGACTGCGCGCGCGCCCGTGTTGTCGGCGACGTCGAGTACCGTCTGCATTTGAATCATGACAACTTCTCTCCAACTTGATCCGCCTTCGGCGCAGGCCCTTTCGGGCCCGCGGACCCGCCTGATCCAGGCGGCGGCCAGTTTTGGAACCCGTGCGGGGGCGATCCAGCACCGCACCCGGGTGGGACAGGCCGCGGAGCCCGCGCTTTCACAAAACGCCCAGACGTCCGCGGCGGAAAAACGAAAAGTATGACAGCTTCTTCGCTTCCAGGCAATACCCCGTCCCGGATAGCGGGGGCGGAGCCCGCGTCAGACCGGCTTCGCCTTCTCGACGACGCGCAGCACGCGCCACGCCTTCGTCTTCGAAAGCTTGCGCGTCGCCTGGATCTCGACCAGGTCTCCCGCCTTGCACTCGTTGTTCTCGTCGTGCGCGTGGTACTTGTTCGACTTGGTGACGACCTTGCCGTAGAGCGCGTGCTTCACGCGGCGCTCGACCAGCACGGTGATGGTCTTGTTCATCTTGTCGCTGACGACGCGGCCGGTCACCGTCTGGACCAGCGTCCTGCGCGCCGCGCCGTCCTGCACCGGCGCCGCGGCGCCCTGGGTCTCTGCGCTCATGCGCGGGCTCCTTGTTTGCCCCGGGCCGCTGGCGCCTGGGCACTCGCTTCCCGGCCCAGCAGGGTACGGACGCGCGCGATGCCGCGGCGCACGTCCTTCAGCTTGGCCGTGTTCGTGATCTGCTGGGTGGCGACCTGCATCCGCAGGCCGAATTGCTCCTTCAGCAGCGCTTCCAGTTCCGCCTGCAGCTCGCCGGAGGATTTCCCCGCCAGCGCCTTCTTCGCTTCGGTGCGTTTCATGTCCGTCTCCGTCAGCCAACGAGGCGGTGAACGAATGTCGTCTTGAGCGGCAGCTTGGCCGCCGCGAGCGCGAAAGCCTCGCGGGCCAGGGCTTCCTCGACGCCGTCCATCTCGTAGAGCACCTTGCCCGGCTGGATCTCCGCCACGTAGTACTCCGGATTGCCCTTGCCGTTGCCCATGCGGACTTCCGCCGGCTTCTTGGACACCGGCTTGTCCGGGAAGATGCGGATCCAGATCCGACCGCCGCGCTTGATGTGACGCGTCATCGCGCGCCGCGCCGCCTCGATCTGGCGCGACGTCAGGCGGCCACGCGCGGTCGCCTTGAGGCCGTACTCGCCGAAGCTGACCTTGTTGCCGACGGTCGCGACGCCCTTGTTGCGGCCCTTCTGCTCCTTCCGGTATTTCCTTCTAGCTGGCTGCAGCATTCTTCGCTCCTGGTCCTGCCCGACGCGGGCGCGCGGGTGCCGGCGCCGGTGCCGCTGCCGGCTCCGCGTTGTGCGCCATCACCTCACCCTTGAAGACCCACACCTTGATCCCGATGACGCCGTAGGTGGTGCGCGCCTCGGCGAAACCGTAGTCGATGTCCGCACGCAGCGTATGCAGGGGCACGCGGCCCTCGCGGTACCACTCGCGCCGCGCGATCTCGACGCCATTCAGCCGGCCCGAGCTCATCACCTTGATGCCCTGGGCGCCCAACCGCATCGCGTTCTGCATCGCGCGCTTCATCGCACGGCGGAACATGATCCGCTTCTCGAGCTGCTGGGCGATCGAATCGGCGACGAGCTGCGCATCGATCTCCGGCTTGCGGATCTCCTCGATGTTGAGGCCGACGTCGCCGCCCATCATCTTGCGCAGGTCGGCGCGCAGGGTCTCGATGTCCTCGCCCTTCTTACCGATGACCACGCCCGGGCGCGCGCTGTGGATGGTGATGCGCGCGTTCTTCGCCGGCCGCTCGATCGTCACCTTGGCAACCGACGCGTGCGCGAGCTTCTTCTTCAGGTACTCGCGGACCTTGAGGTCCTCGGCCAACGTCGCGCCGAAGTGCTTGGTATTCGCAAACCATCGCGACGACCAGTTGCGGGTGACCGCGAGGCGGAACCCGGTCGGATGAATCTTCTGTCCCATGGCGGTTCCCTATTTCCCGTCGCCGACGACGAGGTGGATGTGGCAGCTCTGCTTGCCGATCACGTTCCCGCGGCCCTTGGCACGCGCGGTGAAGCGGCGCAGCGTATCGGCCTTGTCGACGTAGACAGTCGTCACCTTGAGCTCGTCGATGTCGGCGCCCTCGTTGTGCTCGGCGTTGGCGATCGCCGACTCGAGCACCTTCTTCAGGATCCGCGCGCCTTTCTTGGGACTGAACGCCAGGATGTCGAGCGCCCGGTCGACCGGCAGGCCGCGGATCTGGTCGGCGATCAGCCGGCCCTTCTGGGCCGACAGGCGTACGCCGCGAAGCGTGGCAGTGGTTTGCATCATGTCCTCACTTCCGCTTGGGCGCGGCCGGCGCCGAGACCTTCTTGTCCGATGAATGGCCCTTGAACGTGCGGGTCAGCGCGAACTCGCCGAGCTTGTGCCCGACCATGTTCTCGGACACATAGACCGGAATGTGCTGCTTGCCGTTGTGCACGGCGATCGTGAGGCCGACGAACTCCGGGGTGATCGTCGAGCGGCGCGACCAGGTCTTGATCGGCTTCTTGTCGTTGACGGCGCGCGCGGCGTCGACCTTCTTCACCAGATGATCGTCGACGAACGGGCCCTTCTTGATTGAGCGTGCCATGTTCCGTTATCCCTTGGTCGCGTTGCGGCGGCGCACGATCATCACGTCGGTGCGCTTGTTGCGGCGCGTCTTGTAGCCCTTGGTCGGCGTGCCCCACGGCGACACCGGATGCATCCCGCCGTTGGTGCGGCCCCCGTGCGGATGGTCGACCGGGTTCATCGCGATGCCACGCACCGTCGGGCGGATGCCGCGCCAGCGCTGCGCACCCGCCTTGCCGATCGACCGCAGGCTGTGCTCCTCGTTGCCGACTTCGCCGATCGTCGCGCGGCAGTCGACATGCACCTTGCGGATCTCGCCCGAGCGCAGCCGCAGCTGCGCGTAGATTCCCTCGCGCGCCAGGAGCTGCACGCCCGCGCCGGCCGAGCGCGCGATCTGCGCACCCTTGCCCGGCTGCATCTCGATGCAGTGGATCGTCGTACCCACCGGGATGTTGCGCAGCGGAAGCGTGTTGCCCGGCTTGATCGCCGCCTCGCTGCCCGACATCAGCTGCACGCCCACGGCGACCCCCCGCGGCGCGATGATGTAGCGGCGCTCGCCGTCGGTGTACAGCAGCAGGGCGAGATTGGCGCTGCGGTTGGGGTCGTACTCCAAGCGCTCGACCTTTGCCGGAATGCCGTCCTTGTTGCGCTTGAAGTCGACGATCCGGTAGTGCTGCTTGTGACCGCCACCCTTGTGGCGCGTCGTGATGTGACCGTGGTTGTTGCGCCCCGAGCCGCGCTTCTGGCTCTCGACCAGGGAAGCGACCGGAGGCCCCTTGTGCAGGGAGGGGTTGACGACCTTGACCAGCGAACGGCGCCCGTTCGAGGTCGGTTTGACTTTGACCAGTGCCATGTCAGGCCTCCGCCGCGAAGTTGATCTGCTGGCCCGCCTTCAGGCACACATAGGCCTTCTTCCAGTTCCGGCGCCGGCCCATGAAGCGGCCGAAGCGCTTCTCCTTGCCCTTGACATTGGAGATCTGCACCGACTCGACCTCGACCTTGAACATCAACTCGACGGCTGCCTTCACCTCCGGCTTGGTCGCGTTCTGCGTCACGCGGAAGACCACCTGCTCATGCTTGTCCGCCAGGAAGGTGGCCTTCTCCGAAACGACCGGCGCGAGCAGCACCGTCATCAGGCGCTCGGAGTTGTATTTGACGGGCGCGTTCATCCCAGCATCTCCTCGAATTGCGAGACCGCGCCCTTCGTCAGCAGCACGTGGTTGAACCGGACGAGGCTCACGGGGTCGACTTCGCGCGTCTCGAGCACGAGCACGTTCGGCAGGTTGCGGGACGACAGGAACACGTTGTCGTCGAGCTTCTCGGTCACCACCAGCACGGTGCCCTCGAGGCCGTAGCCCTTGATCTTCTGCGCGAACAGCTTGGTCTTCGGCGACTCCATCGCCAGCGCCTCGATCACCGACAGGCGGCTCTCGCGGACGAGCTGCGACAGGATCGACGCGATCCCGGCGCGGTACATCTTGCGGTTGACCTTGTGCGAGAAGTTCTCGTCGGGCGAGCTCGGGAAGATCTTGCCGCCGCCGCGCCACAGCGGGCTGTTCGCCTGGCCCGCGCGCGCGCGGCCGGTGCCTTTCTGCGCCCATGGCTTGCGGTGCGACTTGTTGACCTCGCCGCGGCCTTTCTGCGCGCGCGTCCCCTGGCGCGCGTTCGCCTGGTAGGCAGTCACGACCTGGTGGATCAGCGCCTCGTTGTAGGCGTGCCCGAACAGCGCGTCGGACGCCGCAACCGTCGAGGCCTTGTGCCCCTGGTCGTCGATCAGATCGAGGTCCATGGTCACGCCCCCTTCTTCGACGACGCGCTCTTTCCAGCCTTGACCGACGGGCGGACGACGATGTGGCCGCCGTCGGCGCCGGGCACCGAGCCCTTGACCAGCAGCAGGCCGCGCTCCTTGTCGACGCGAACCACCGGCAGCGTCTGGACGGTGCGCGTCACGTTGCCATACTGGCCCGCCATGCGCTTGCCGGGGAACACGCGGCCCGGGTCCTGCGCCATCGAGATCGAGCCCGGCGTGTTGTGCGAGCGCGAGTTGCCGTGCGACGCGCGATTGGAGCTGAAGTTGTGGCGGCGGATCACGCCGGTGAAGCCGCGGCCCTTGGTCGTGCCGGTGATGTCGACCAGCTGGCCGACCTCGAAGGAATCGACGCCGACGACATCGCCCGGCTTGAACTTCGAAAGCTCGTCCGCGCCGACGCGAAATTCCTTCAGCACCTGCCCCGCCTCGACGCCGGCCTTCGCCAGGTGCCCCGCCTGCGGCTTGACGACGCGCGATGCGCGCCGCTTGCCCCAGGTGATCTGCACGGCGGCATAGCCGTCGGCGTCCGGCGTCTTCACCTGAGTGACGCGGTTGTTCGCGACGTCGAGCACCGTCACCGGAACCGCGGCGCCTTCGTCGGTGAAGACGCGGGTCATTCCGACCTTGCGACCTACCAATCCAAGACTCATGATCATCTCTCTTCTAGGTTCCCGGATCGCTCCGGTGCCGGCTGCAATTGGCCGGACTGTTCACACCCGTCACTGCAGCTTGATCTCCACGTCCACGCCGGCAGGCAGATCGAGCTTCATCAACTGGTCGACCGTCTTGTCGGTCGGGTCGATGATGTCCATCAGCCGCAGGTGCGTGCGGATCTCGAACTGGTCGCGCGACGTCTTGTTGACGTGCGGCGAGCGCAGGACGTCGTAGCGCTCGATCTTCGTCGGCAGCGGGACCGGGCCCTTGACGACCGCTCCCGAACGCTTCGCGGTGTCGACGATCTCCTGCGCCGACTGGTCGATCAGCTTGTAATCGAACGCCTTCAATCGGATCCGAATTCTCTGGTTTTGCATCACGTCACCTCGTGCACGGCCCGGCGCTCACGCGCCTGCTTGTGCGTTGCCTTCCTGACTACTCGATGACCTTGGAAACGACGCCGGCACCCACCGTGCGCCCGCCCTCGCGGATCGCGAACCGCAACCCCTCCTCCATCGCGATCGGCGCAATCAACGTCACCTCCATCGCCACGTTGTCCCCCGGCATCACCATCTCCGTCCCCGCCGGCAGCACGCAACTCCCCGTCAC
>JAGXBK010000061.1 GCA_018971195.1 Betaproteobacteria bacterium | reverse complement strand
CTGGAGGGAAAACGTGGTGCGTCCCGGGTTTTACGTGGAAAACGTGGTGCGTCCCGGGTTTAACGTCACTTGAGCTGGTCCTGCAACAGCGCCAGGATCCTCTGGCCCGCCTGCGTCCGGTCGGGCTTGCCGTCCGGATCGAGCACGCTGACCACGCTCCGCGGGGCGGTCTCGACGATCGAGATCCGGTACTGCTCCGGCTTGTCCTTGTCCTCGTCCTTCTTCCAGAACATCAGCTTGGCGAGCCAGCTTTCCTTGCGGTCCTGGCGCGCCATCGCAGCGTCGGGATCGGCGAAGCGGACGTAATAGATGCCTTTCGAGCGATCGCGATCGACGACCGTGAAGCCGCTGCGATCGAGCGCGAGCCCGACCCGGCGCCACGCGCGGTCGAACGGATCGTCGACGGTCAGCGTCGAGACGCCGTCGCTGCCCTTTTCCAGACGCGCATGTGGTGTTGCGGCGGCAGCCGCGGCAGGCGAGGTCTCGGCCACCGCCTGCGCACGCGGCGTGCCGAAGCGCATCATCAGTCGCGCCAGCATCTCGGCCTCGAGGCCGGGTTCGGGAGGCATCGGCGCCCAGGTGAATCCCGCCGGCGCCACGTTGTCGATCTTGGTCGTCGGCACCTGCTCCATCCCGCGATGCGAAACGAAGATCTCGACGGTGCCGGGCGCGCTGCCGCGCTCGATGCGCGTACGGAACTTGTCGCGCTTGTAGGTCGAATAGAACGCATCGACGTACTTTCCGACGTACTTGCGGATCGGGTCCTGGGGGATGTCCGCCCGGTTCTCCGCCCAGTCGGTCTCCATGATGCCGAGGTCCGGCTGCTCCTTCGCGATCACGAAGCCGGTGTCGGTCCAGAACTTGCGCACCGTGGTCCAGGCCTGCTCGGGCGTCGCCTTGACGACCAGCCAGCGCTCGTTGCCCTCGCGCGCGATGCGCGCATCACCGTCGGAGACGGGCAGCACGTCGGTGGCCGCGGGCTGCGTCGCGCCGCGCGCCGCGAGCCCGGACGCCGTCGTGACCGAGTACCGGTCGTCGTACTTCGGCGTCGTGAGGTCGGGCGGAATCTCGAGCGCAGGCGCCGTCTCGGCCGACTTGTAGTCGATGCGCTTGCCGATCGTCGCGATCGACTCGCAGCCGCCGAGCGAGGACAGCAGCAGTGCGGCGAGCAAAGGCGCCAGGAAGGACTTGTATCGATTCATTGCAGGTGACCTCTAGCCGACGCAGCCGGCCTCGCGAAGCGCGGCGCGTACCGCGTCATGATGTTGCGGCGACAGTGGCGTGAGCGGCAGCCGCAACGCGTTGTGGATGAACCCCATTTCGGCGAGCGCCCACTTGACGGGGATGGGGTTGGACTCGGTGAACAACCGTGCGTGCAGGCCCATCAGCCGCGCATTGCGCTCGCGCGCGCCGACCGCGTCGCCGGCGAGCGCCGCCGCACACATCTGCGACATCGCCCCGGGCGCAACGTTCGCCGTCACCGAAATGACGCCGTCGCCCCCGAGGAGCATATAGGGAAGCGCCGTGTCGTCGTTGCCAGAATAAAGCCCGAACTCGCGTCCTGCGAGCCTCCGGCGCAACTCGACGTGACGGACGAGATCGGAGGTCGCGTCCTTGAGCCCGACGATGCCCGGAACGTCGGCCAGCCGCAGCACCGTGTCGTTGGCGAGATCGGCAACCGTGCGGCCCGGGACGTTGTAGAGCATCAGCGGGACGTCGACCGCTTCGGCGATCGCCCGGAAATGGCGATAGAGCCCTTCCTGCGTCGGCTTGTTGTAGTAGGGCACGACCGACAGGCAAGCGGTCGCGCCGACGCCCTTCGCGTAGCTCGTCAGCGCAATCGCCTCCGACGTCGAGTTGGCCCCGGTGCCGGCGACGATCGGGATGCGCCCTGCCGCGTGCTCGATCGCCGTGCGGATCAGCTCGCAGTGCTCATCGTAGTCGACCGTCGGCGACTCGCCGGTCGTGCCGACGATGACGATCCCCGACGTGCCGTTCGCGACGTGGAAATCGATCAGCCTGCGCAGCGCCGGAAGGTCGAGGGCGCCGGCGGGCTGCATCGGCGTGACGATGGCGCAGAGGCTGCCTTTGAGCATGAAGGGTGGTCGGGAAAATGACGGATTCTACCCGATTCGCCCTTCGTGCCCAGCCGCCGCGGCGCGCGACGCCGACGCTGCGCTCGATTGCGATGTGGCAGGCGCCCGAGCCGCGGCGGCGGCAACCGCGCTCCGGGTCATGGCG
The DNA here is from genome assembly GCA_018971195.1 of Betaproteobacteria bacterium. Classification (GTDB taxonomy): domain Bacteria; phylum Pseudomonadota; class Gammaproteobacteria; order Burkholderiales; family Casimicrobiaceae; genus VBCG01. Next base: position 14,820 of record JAGXBK010000061.1, on the reverse strand, counting down.
CGAGCAGCGGCGGCCACCTGCGGGCCTTGCCCAGGGCTGCGATCCGCTGCACGACGGCCGGACGCGGCGAGCCGATTTCGCCCTGCTCGAACGCCACGACCGTGAGCCGCCCGCGAACGCACTCCAGCAGCTCGCCGGGTCGCAGCAGGAAATCGGGGCTGGACGGGCGTCCGTGACGCTCGTTCCCCGCAGCGAAGGTTTCGTAGAGCAGCACACCGTCGGGCGCGAGCGCCGAGAGCACGGTGTCGAACAGTGGCCGATGCAGGTAGTTGGTGACGACAATCGCATCGAAGCTGCGGTCCGCGAACGGCCACGGTCCGGCCTCGAGGTCGGCACAGTGCGTGCGTACGCCCGCGAGGCCCTCCAGCGCGGCGAGCGCGGATGCATCGCGATCGACCGCCGTGACCTTTGCGGCGCGCGCCGCGAACAGGCGCGAATGTCGCCCGCCCCCCGCCGCGAGGTCAAGCACCTGGGCGCCCGCGGGAACGAGGTGGGCGTGGCGGGCGACCCAGGGCGACGGCGGGAGATCGGCGGGGATCATGGGCATCGTGGTCTCACGGTTGGCGTGCAGCGGACCCGGCGCGTCGGCTGCGCACGGGCGCCGCGCACTCGCGCGCCGCCTCGGCGCTGATCCAGCGCAGAAACGCCGCAACGTCGTCGCGGTCACCCGCGCGCGGCGCGACGATGGCGAAATAGCTGCGGGCCGACTCGTATTTGCGGGCGAACGGCGCGACCAGCCGGCCGTCGCGCAGATGTTCGGCGATCATCGGCAGGCGGCCCAGCGCGACGCCCTGGCCGCCGACAGCCGCCTGGATCACCTGGTCGTAGAGCCTGAAACGCAACGACCCTGCGGATCGGAGACCGGGCTCGCCGTTGGACGCCAGCCAGCTTCTCCAATCGAGCCAGGGCGTGCGTCCCTCGGGCTCGTCGAAATGCAGCAGGACGTGGCGCGCGAGATCCGCCGGCGCGCGCAGCGGCTCCCTGCCGCGCGCGACCTTCGGGCTCGCCACCGGGGTCAGGCGCTCGCCGAACAGACGCACGGCGTTCGCCGGCGCGCCGCTGTCGGGCAGGTAGCGCACGGCGATGTCGACATCGCCACGGGCGAGATCGACGACGCGATCGTCGGCCGAGACGTAGACCTCGACTTCCGGCTGCTCGGCGCGAAACGAGGCCAGGCGCGGAATCATCCAGAGCGAAGCGAACGACACCGTCGTCGACAGCGTGAGGCCCGGCGACCGATTGCCCCCGCGCGCGCGCTCGGCGGCCGACGCCAGCGCATCGAGCGCTTCGGTGATCGACCGGTGGAACGCGGCGCCGGCAACCGTCAGCGCCAGCGCGCGGTGACGCCGCTCGAACAGCGGGGCGCCGAGCGCCTCCTCGAGCGCCTTGATCTGCCGGGACAGCGCCGACTGGGTGACGAACAGCTCCTGCGCGGCGAGCGTGAACGAGAGCCTGCGGCCCGCAGCCTCGAAGCCGCGGAGGAAGTCGAGCGAAGGCAGGCTGCGCAGTGTCTTATGCATTCCTGTAACTCATGCGACGGATTCGGAATGAGCGTTTGAGCGGCGACCGAGCTCCCCGCAGAATGCCCATCACCGGCACCGCGCTGCGGCGGCGCATCGCGGGGGACGGGATGAATCATACGCATGTGAAAGGAGCATTGCCATGGCCCGCGTCGAAACCGGAACCGTCGTATGCCTCGCCTCGCGCGAGGCGGTCACGCTGGCCGACATCCGCGGCGCGACGCTGCGGGTCACGCGCGGAACCCTGTGGCTGACGCAGCAGCGCGACCGGCGCGACATTGTGCTGCAGGTCGGCGACCGCTGGGCCGTCGAGCGCGACGGCGACACGGTCGTCGAGGCGCTGGGCGACACGTGCTTCAGCATGGTCGCCCCGCACGCCGCGGCGCCGATCAGACTGCCCGCGTCGTGAACCAGGCCGGGCCCGACGCGGCCCGGCCCGGCGCTGCTACTTCCGGAACGCGATCTGGCCGTTCTTCGCGATGACGTGCACCGTGTCGCCGGCGGCGAAATGGCCGCCGAGGATCTCCTTCGCCAGCGGATTCTCGATCTGCTGCTGGATCGCGCGCTTCAGCGGCCGTGCGCCGTAGACCGGATCGAAGCCCGCCTGCGATACCGCGTCGAGCGCGGCCTCGCTGACGTCGAGCCCGATCTCGAGCTTGCCCAGGCGCTGCTCCAGCCCGTGCAGCTGGATGCGTGCGATGCTCGCGATCTGCGCCTGCGCCAGCGGCTGGAACACGACGATCTCGTCGATGCGGTTGACGAACTCGGGTCGGAAGCTCGCCTTGACCTCGGCCATCACCTCGATCTTGATCGCCCCGGGATCCCGGCCTTCGTTGGTCATCTCCTGGATCCGGTGCGACGCGAGGTTCGACGTCATCACGATCACCGTGTTGCGGAAATCGACGGTGCGCCCCTGCCCGTCGGTGAGGCGTCCGTCGTCCAGCACCTGCAGCAGCACATTGAACACGTCGGGGTGGGCCTTCTCGATCTCGTCGAACAGGATCACCGCGTAAGGCTTGCGGCGCACCGCTTCGGTCAGATGCCCGCCTTCCTCGTAGCCGACATAGCCCGGCGGCGCGCCGATCAGGCGCGCGACCGAGTGCTTCTCCATGAACTCCGACATGTCGATGCGGACCATCGCCTGGTCGCTGTCGAACAGGAATTCGGCGAGTGCCTTGGTGAGCTCGGTCTTGCCCACACCGGTAGGCCCCAGGAACAGGAACGATCCATAGGGGCGGTTGGGGTCGGAAAGCCCCGAGCGCGAGCGGCGGATCGCGTCGGAGACGAGACGTACCGCCTCGTTCTGTCCGATCACGCGCTGGTGCAGGCGATCTTCCATTTGCAGCAGCTTGTCGCGCTCGCCCTGCATCATCTTCGAGACCGGAATGCCGGTCGCACGCGAGACGACCTCGGCGATTTCCTCGGCACCAACCTGCGTGCGCAGCAGCTTCGGCTTCTTCGCCTGCTCGGCGGAGAGCTTCTTGTCGGTCTTCTTCAGCTGCTCCTCGAGCTGCGGCAGCTTGCCGTACTGCAGCTCGGACATCTTCTGCCAGTCGCCTTTGCGCTTCGCTTCCTCCATCTGGAGCTTGATCTTGTCGATCTCCTCCTTGATGTGCTGGCTGCCGGCCACCTGCGCCTTCTCCGCCTGCCAGACTTCGTCGAGGTCGGCGTAGTCGCGCTCCAGCCGCGCAATCTCGTCCTCGATCGCGCCAAGCCGCTTCCTCGACGCCTCGTCCTTTTCCTTCTTGACGGCTTCACGCTCGATCTTGAGCTGGATCATGCGTCGGTCGATCTTGTCCATCGACTCGGGCTTCGAGTCGATTTCCATCTTGACCTTGGCGGCCGCCTCGTCGATCAGGTCGATCGCCTTGTCGGGCAGGAAGCGGTCGGTGATGTAGCGATGCGAGAGCTCGGCCGCGGCGACGATCGCGGGATCGGTGATCTCGACGCCGTGGTGGATCTCGTAGCGCTCCTGCAGCCCCCGCAGGATCGCGATCGTCGATTCGACCGACGGCTCGTCGACCAGCACCTTCTGGAATCGGCGCTCCAGCGCGGCGTCCTTCTCGATGTACTTGCGGTATTCGTCGAGGGTCGTCGCGCCGACGCAATGCAGCTCGCCGCGCGCGAGCGCGGGCTTCAGCATGTTGCCGGCGTCGATCGCGCCTTCGGCTTTCCCGGCGCCGACCATCGTGTGCAGCTCGTCGATGAAGACGATCGTGCGGCCGGCATCGGCGGCAATGTCCTTCAGCACCGCCTTCAGGCGCTCCTCGAACTCGCCGCGATACTTGGCGCCCGCGAGGAGCTGCGCCATGTCGAGCGACAGCACCCTCTTGCCCTTCAGGGTCTCCGGCACCTCGCCGTTGACGATGCGCTGCGCGAGACCCTCGACGATCGCGGTCTTGCCCACCCCGGGCTCGCCGATCAGGACCGGGTTGTTCTTGGTGCGCCGCTGCAGGATCTGGATCGTCCGGCGGATCTCGTCGTCGCGGCCGATGACCGGGTCGAGCTTGCCGTCGCGCGCCCGCTCGGTCAGGTCGATCGTGTATTTCTTGAGCGCCTCGCGCTGGCCTTCGGCTTCCTGCGAATCGACGCCCGCGCCGCCGCGCACCGCGTCGATCGCGGATTCGAGCGCCTTGCGGGTCAGCCCCTGCTCCTTCAGCAGCCGCCCGACCGGACCCTTGTCGTCGGCGAGCGCGAGCAGGAAGAGCTCGGAGGCAATGAACTGGTCGTTGCGCTTCCCGGCCTCCTTGTCGGTCAGGTTCAGAAGATTGTTGAGGTCGCGGGAAACCCCGATCTCACCGCCCGTGCCCTCGACCTTGGGCAGGTTGTCGATCGCCGTCTTGAGGGCCGTCTGCAGCCGGGGCACGGCGACGCCGGCGCGAGCCAGCAGCGATGCGGTCCCGCCGTCCTCCTGGGCGAGCAGCGCCGCCAGCAGGTGCTGCGGCTCGATGAAGCCGTTGTCGTGGCCGAGCGCGAGGCTCTGGGCATCGGCGAGAGCCTGCTGGAACTTGGTCGTAAGCTTGTCGAAGCGCATGGTCGGGTCGTGTGTGGGTTGGGCTCGAGACACCGCAAAAGTGAGGCGATCCGACACCATTTCAAGGCTTCGGACGACCGAAATCGGCGCATGATGGCATTGTGGGCGCAAAGCGCGGCGCCCCCGCGGGGTCGGGGCGCCGGGCATTGCCCGCGACACGCGACGCAACCAACATCGGACCGGAGGTGAGCGCGATGGACGACAAGGTTTCCTCGTCACCGACTGTGACGATCACCAAGAACGGTCCCTACGCCGTCGTGGGCAACCTGCCCCTTGCGAAGCAGGTGATCGGGACCGATGCGCGCGGCGACTCGGTGAAATGGCTGGCTGACCACGCGTACCCGCCGCAGGCCCGCTACACGCTGTGCCGCTGCGGCCACAGCTCGAACAAGCCGTTCTGCGACGGGACCCACCGCCGCATCGCCTTCGACGGCACCGAGACGGCAAGCCGCGAGCCCTACCTCGAGCAGGCGAAACTGATGCGGGGGCCGGCGATGTCGTTGACCGACGTCGAGACGCTGTGCGCGTTCGGCCGCTTCTGCGATCCCAACGGCTCGGTCTGGAGTCTCGTCAACCAGACCGATGCGCCCGCGACTCGCGCGGCGTTCGCTCGCCAGACCTGCGACTGTCCATCGGGGCGCCTGGTCGCCTGGGACAATGCGACCGGCAACCCGGTCGAGCACGCCTACGTGGCTTCGATCGGCGTGATCGAAGACCCGGCCAAGAACTGTTCGGGACCGCTGTGGCTGCGTGGCGGGGTGCAGCTCGTCGGTGCCGACGGATTCAAATACGAAGTCCGTAACCGCATGACGCTTTGCCGCTGCGGCGGCTCGCAGAACAAGCCTTTCTGCGATGGCACGCATGCGGCGATCGGCTTCCGCGACGACGGCTGACGATCCCGGGCGCCGCGACGTTGCGCGTCGGGCCCGGCTGCGCCGCGAATCGCGGGCTGATCGAACAGGTATGCGGCCGCCGCGTTCTCAATCGAATTCCTCGTAGAAGCCGAGCTTGCGGTGCAGCGGCGCGTCGTCGACGATGAACACGAACGCCGGGGTCTTGCCCGATTCATTGGCGAGGCGAATCTCGGCGTGGGTCGGCGCGGCGAAGGTGTCGGACTCGCCGAAAGCCATCGCCTGTCCGTCGACGCTCGCGGTTCCGGCACCTTCGACGACATGGAACACCGACGACGCCGAGCGGCGGGTGAGGCGCAGCGCCTCGCCCGGACGCAGCATCAGCGCCGAGAACCCGAGCGTGGCCATGCACTCGCGACCGGTTTCGGGATTGACGTAGGCGACGTGGACCGGCGAATCCTTCGACGTGACGCCGGCGAGCCCGGTCAAGGTCGCACGCACCTCGCGCCAGGGAAAGCGCAACAGTGGATACTCGTCGCGCCGCTCCGACAGCGACGCGTAGGGCACGATGCCGCCTTGCCGAAACCGCGTCGTCGACGCGTTGCGAGGATCGGTCACCGACTGGACCTTGCCTTCGATCGCGTACGAAGCCTCGAGACCGTAGATCAGCGGCAGGTCGAGCGCGTCGAGCCAGATGACGGGCTCGGAGCCCTCGTGCCCGTGCTGGTGCCAGAGCTTGGGCGGCGTCAGGATGAGGTCGCCCTTTTCCATCGGCAGCTTCTCGCCCTGCACGACCGTGTAGCCGCCTTGGCCCTCGATGACGAAGCGCACCGCCATCGGCGTGTGCCGGTGGTTGGGCGCGGTCTCGCCCGGCAGGATCAGCTGCAGCCCGATGTAGATCGACGGCGTCGCCTGCATGTTCTCGAGGCCGAGCCCCGGGTTGCACAGCACCAGGACCCGCCGCTCCGCTCTTTCGATCGGGGCCAGCTCGCCCGCGCGGAGCAGGTTCGGGCGGACGTCCGCGTAGCGCCAAAGCGTCGGGCGCGTCCTGCGCGCCGGATTGCCATAGGGGAGGACCGAGCGCAGCGACGGCCACAGCGGCAGCAGGTTGCGGCTGACGAGACCCTCGTAGTAATCGACCGGAAGGTCGGCGACGGTTCCGAGTACGTTGCTCATGCTGGATGGGCCTCCAGGGCGATCCGGGTTGAAGGCGGAATGGGCAACAGACAGCCGGCAATGCGAAATGCCGATTGCCGATTGTCGATCGCGGCCCGGAACCCGCGGCCGGGCGCGCGCGGCGGCGCCGCGCGCGCCCACCGTGTCGCTTACTGCTTGCCCGGATCCTTGACGTCCGGGAACTTGTCGAACTCGACGTTCTGCAGCTTGCCGTTCACCTTCTCGACCTTTCGGATGTAGACGGTCTGGACGATGTCGCGGGTCGCCGGATCGATCGTGATCCTGCCGCGCGGGCTGATCCAGCTCATGCCCTTGGCGGCGTCGACGAACTTCTCGGCGTCGGTGCTTCCGCCGTTCTTGGCGACGACCGCGGCGATCAGATGCATGCCGTCGTAGCCCGCCACCGACATGAAATTCGGGCGATTCTTCGGATACGCCTTGTAGAACGCCGCGACATAGGCCTTGTTCTCGGGTGAATTGTGGTCCTCCGAATAGTGGAACGCGGTGATGACGCCCAGTGCGGCGTCGCCGTAGGCGTCGAGGACATCCTCGTCGGTCAGGTCGCCGGTCGCGATGATTCTGATGCCGGCCTGCGCCAGGCCGCGGTTGGCGAAGTCCTTCATGAATGCGATCGTCCCGGCGCCCGGAGGCACGAACAGGAAGACGGCGTCGGGCTTCACGTCCTTGATCTTCTGCAGGTACGGCGCGAAATCGACATTGGTCACCGGCACGCGCACGTCACCGACGATCTCGCCGCCGTCGGCGGTGAACGTCTTCTTGAACTGCGCTTCGGCGTCCTGTCCCGGACCGTAGTCGGCGACCAGCGTGTACACCTTCTTGATGCCGTGCTTCGCGGCCCAGGTCGCCATCGGCGCCGCGTCCTGAGGCAGGGTGTGCGACGTGCGGACGAAGTACGGCGAACGCGTCGTGATGATCGAGGTGGCCGCGTTCATGATGACGGCGGGAATCTTCGCCTGCGTGATGATCGGCGCGACGGCGAGCGCCTCGGGCGTCAGGCCGAAGCCCGCAATGATGTCGACCTTGTCATTGACGATCATCTCCTGCGCGATGCGCTTGCTGACTTCGCCGGAGGTGCCCGGCGCGTCGTCGCGGAGCACCAGCTCCACCTTGCGGCCCGCCACGGTGTCGCCGTTCTGCGCGAGATAGAGCTTGACGCCGCGCTCGATCTGCTTGCCGTAGTCCGCGAACGGGCCCGTCACGGGGACGAGGAGTCCGATCTTGAGTGGCTCGGCGGCGAGCGCGCCGGTCGAGATGCCGAGCGCGATCGCCGCCGCGGCCAGGGTCTTGAAGGGTTGCATGCGTGTCTCCTTGAAGCCCCTGCGCGGGGCGTGTTGTCGAAACCGGACGAAGCGTCCGTTACCGGGCGTCGCATCCGTACCCGTAGATCCAGTCGAGGCTGCGATAGAAGTCCTGCGGCGTCCTGTTCCGGAAGAGGTCGTTGCGCACGAGACGCTCGACACCGGCGGCATGGTACAGCCGACCGAGCTCCCGTGACGAGAGCACCACGCGCGCCGTGCGTGCGATCCGCCGGTCCTGGTAGCGCTGGAACGCGCCGGGCAGGTCGTCCGGGGTCGCCTTGGCCTGTCCCATCAGCTCGACGGCATCCTCGATCGCCATGCACGCCCCCTGCGCGAAGTACTGCAGCATCGGATGGGCGGCATCGCCCAGCAGGGTGATGTTGCCGTCGGTCCAGTTGCCCACCGGGTCGCGGTCGCCCAGAACCCAGCGGCGCCATTCGCGCGACCTTTCGAGTACGCTGCGCGGCGTCGCGGGCAGGTGCTGGAAATACGACAGCAGCTCGTCGCGGTCGCCAGGCTCGTTGTGGCCTTCGGTGGTGCGCGTCGGGTGGTGAAACGTCGCGACGATGTTGAACAGCTTCCAGCCGCGCAGCGGATAGTGGACCATGTGGCATCTGGGGCCCGCCCACAGGCAGGCGGCGTTCCAGCGCAGGTCCTCGGGCATCTCCTCGATCGGCAGCACCGCCCGGTAGGCGACATGGCCGGTGATCCGCGGCAGCCCGTCGCCGACGATGCTCTCGCGCACTTTCGAGCGCACGCCGTCGGCACCGATCAGCGCCTCGCCCTTGAACGTCCTGCCGTTGGCGGTATGGACCTCGACGCCGTCGCCGACGCGCTCGAAACCGGTGACCTCGTGGGCGGCGTGGAGCGTGATGCCGGGATCGGACTGGCACAGCGCGTAGAGCGGCGCGTGGAGATCGGCGCGGTGGATCACCGCGTAAGGGTTGCTGAAGTGCTCGCGAAACGGCGCGTCGACCGGGATCTCGGCCACCGTCTCGCCGCTGACCCCATCCATCATGACCAGCTTGTCGATGTACACCGCTTTCGACAGCGTCTGCTCGGCAACGCCCAGCGTCTTGAGCGCATGGAACACGTTGGGGCCGAGCTGAATGCCGGCGCCGATCTCGCCGAAGGCCTGCGCGCGCTCGAGCACGGTGACCCGGAACCCCGCACGCGACAACCCGATCGCGGCGGCGACGCCCCCGATGCCGCCCCCGGCGATCACGACGGTCCTGGCGGGACTCGCTCCTGTTTGCATGTAAACCTTCCCTGCGTCGAAACGGCGGCGCGGTTCCGGGCTGCCCCGCTTCCCGTTCTGCAGGAGGAAGGATGCTCCGAATGTCGGCGCCAGTTACTCAGTATGCTGATCATCAGTTGACTGCCGATATAATTCAACAGTACACTGACGATGTATCCGCTGTCAAGTGACGCCTCCGCACCAGCTTACGCCCCGCAGGCGGGCAAGCGGATCTCGGACAGGCAGCGACGTCGGGCCGCGATCGGCGATCGCATCGCAAACGGGGAGCACCCTATGAGCACGAGCACGGCCGTCCCGGCAACCACCGGACCCACGACCCAGCGCGGCGATGCCGTCGCGCTCTACCAGTTGCCCGGGCACCTGATCCGCCGCTGTCACCAGATCGCGGTGGCGCTGTTCTTCGAGGAATGTGCCGCCTTCGACATCACGCCGCAGCAGTACGCGGTGCTGCGCGTGCTCGCCGCCAACGATGGCGTCGACCAGATCACGCTCGCCGGCCTCGCCGCGTTCAACCGGACGACCGCCGGCGAAATCGTCGAACGCCTGGAAGGCGCGGGGCTGGTGGCGCGCCGCAACAGCAAGCTCGACCGGCGAACGAAGAACATCTTCATCACCGAGACGGGTCGCAGGCTGCTCGCCGACGCCAACGCGGCCGTCAAGCGCGTGCAGGAGCGCCTGCTCATCCCGCTCGATCGCGACGAGCGCGCCAGGTTCATCGAGTATCTCGCGCGCATCGCGAGCGAGAACAACGAGCTCAGCCGGGCACCGTTGCGGCCCATCGCCCGGGGCCGCGGCGGCAATCGGACGTCCGGTCCCGCGTGAGGCGGCCTTCGCGCCTCTGTCGCGCGGAGCGCGCGCTCGGAGCCTTCGCGCGCCTCTCCTGCGGTTCCCGGCAATCCGGCGCTCAACCCCCGTGCGGAGCCCCGGCGAGCCACGCCGCGCCCCGCGCGTACAGCGCCTGCACCGCGGCGCCTTTCAGGCCCGGCATGTCGCGCTTGACCTTGAAGCCGATCCGGGTCTGCAGATACGCGAGGTGGCGATAGCCCTCGGGGAACGCATCGAGCAGTCCGCGATCGAGTGCCAGCTCCGCTGCCGGGTCGACCGGATCGAGCCGGTCCTTCTCGTAGATCGGCTGCCGCAGCACGAGGCCCCAGCGTCCGGCGCGCCTCTCCAGGAAATCGTAGAACCTGCCGGTGCACACGACGTCGCACAGCTCGCCATCGACGCTCGCGCGCTGCGAGATCGTCATCTTGGTCTGCGAAATCGCGCGATCGCCGGCGACGTCGATCGCGCTGCCGCCGAGGAAATGCAGGATGCTCACACCCTTGTCCCAGCCTTCGCGCGACACGCGAATGAATTCGTCGGCGCTGCCCTGGAACCATGTCGCCATCATGCGGCCGTCGTCGTGCCAGACGCTGCGGAATCGCTCCCAGTCTCCGGCGTCGCGCCACACCACCCAGTTCTCGACCAGCTCGCGGATCGCCAGGCGTGCTTCCATCGCTTCGTTCATCGCGATCTCCTCGCCAACGTGTCATCGGCCCGGCGCTCCACCCGTCGCGACCAGGCGCGGAATCGACCAGGCCCCTGCGCGAACGGCGCAGCGCTGCCGCGATGATAAGGCGTCGCCCGCCGCAGCGCCCGACCCGCAGTGCTAACATTCGCGCATCGCGCCTGGCGCAGGAATGCGGGCGTCGATGCCCGAGCAAGTCGTCATGCCCGATCTCGACCCTCCGCCATCCTCCGAGCAGCCCGATCCCGGATCGCCGACCCCTTCGAAGCCCGACGCCCCGCTGCCGCAGGTGATCACCGCGGTGTTCTGGAGTTTCCTGGGCATACGCAAGGGCAACGCGATGCGCCGCGACCTGGTCACGATCAAGCCTCACCAGGTGATCATCGTCGGCCTGCTGTTCGGCGCGCTGTTCGTCGCGACTCTGCTGCTCATCGTCCGCCTGATCATTTCCGCTGCGCACTGACGCGCGCATCCCCGATCCCGCATCCAATGGCGAACGCTCGCAAACGCGGCGCGCGGGCCGGTAAACCGGCTGGCCCCCGGGCCAATGGCCGCGCGCCGTCGCGCGCGGCCGCGCGGCCCCCGATCGTCGCCGGCAGCCACGACCCGCTGCTCGAATGGTCGGTGCGGGAATCGCGCTGCGGCCTGGCCATGCTTTCCATCGGCAGTCGCGCCGGCGTCGAGGCGCTCGCCCGCGGAGAGGCGAGCGTCGCTGCCGCGCACTGGCTCGACCCGGCCACCGGCGAGTACAACGTGCCGCTCGTGCGCGAGCTTCTCTCCGGTGCGGACATCGTCGTCCTCGAGTGGGCGGGCCGCACGCAAGGCCTGCTGCTGCGCGAAGGCAATCCCCACCGGATCCGCAGGATCGCCGACCTCGCGAAGAAGCGCCTGCGCGTGGTGCCGCGCCAGCCGCAGGCAGGAAGCCACCAGCTGTTCGCGCACCTGCTCGCGCAGGCGGGCGTGCGCACCGGGGACCTCGACTGGCTGCCGCGGGCCGCGCACGCCGAAACCGAGCTCGCCGCGATGATCCGCGACGGACATGCCGACGTCGGCTTCGGGATCGAGGCCGCCGCGCGTAGCGCCGGCGTCGCGTTCATCCCGCTCGCGAGCGAGCGCCTCGACCTCATCACATCGCGTCGAGATGCATTCGAGGCGCCCCTGCAGACCCTGCTCGCGTGGGCCCGCACCCCCGAGTTCGCGATGCAGGCGACCGCGCTGGGCGGCTACAACGTCGCCAACACCGGACGCGTCGTCTTCAACGCCTGACGCCCTCCCCATCGTCGGCAGGCACGCAGACACGCCTCCCGCCTGCATCGATCACGCGCACCGGCGTGTGGTAGAGCCGCTCGATGTTGTGCACCGTCAGTGCGTTCGCGACGGTGTCGAGCGCCAGGGGGCGCCCGCCTTCGAGCAGCAGCGCCCGATCGGCGTGCACCAGCGCGTGGTCGGGCTCGTGCGTCGAGAACACGATCGTCAGACCCTGCGCACGCAGCCGGTCAAGCTCGCGCAGCACGCGCACCCGGTTGCCGAAATCGAGGCTCGCGGTGGGCTCGTCGAGCAGCACGATGCCTGCCTGCTGCGCCAGCGCGCGGGCGATCAGCACCAGTTGCCGCTCGCCGCCTGAAAGCTCGGTCACCCGCCGCCGCGCGAGCGCGGCGATGCCGAGCGTCGCGAGCGATTGCAGCGCGATCTCGCGGTCGGCGGGCCCCGGCCGCGCGAACGCAGGCAGGCGTGATGCCCGTCCCATCAGCACGGTGTCCTCGACACTGAAGCCGTAGGCCGGGACGTGCTGCTGGGGGACATAGGCGATGCGCATTGCGCGCGCGGCCGGCGCCATAGACGCCACGCCGACCCCGTCGATCTCGACGCGGCCGGCGAGCGGCGGCAGCAGCCCGAGGAGCGTGCGCAGCAGGGTCGTCTTGCCCGCACCGTTCCCGCCGAGGAGCGCAAGGGTCTCGCCACGCTCCAGCGTGAACGACACGGCCTCGCCGACGCGGCGCGACGCGAATCCCCAGCCGAGGTCGCGCACCGCGAGCATCAGCGCGTCCCGCGGTGGTCCGGTCGCCGGCGCAGGCTCATGCGCTTCTCCGCGCAAGCAGCGCGACGAACACGGGCGTGCCGATGAACGCGGTCAGGACCCCCGGCGGCAACTCGGCGGGCGTCGCGGTTCGCGCCAGCGTGTCGATCGCGAGCATGAAGATCGCACCGAACAACGCCGCAACCGGCAGCATGCGCGAGAATCCGGGCCCGGCGACCATTCGCGCCATGTGCGGAACGACGAGCCCGACCCAGCCGATGATCCCGCAGACGGCGACGCTCGTGGCCGTCGCAACGGTGGCCGCAGCAACGACGACCGCCCGCAGTCGCGACGCGTGCACGCCGAGCGAGCGCGCCTCGTCGTCGGGCAGCGCGAGCAGATCGATGCGCCACGCAAGCGCGGCGAGCACGAACAGCGCAAGCACGATCGCGATCCCCGCCGCCGCCACCTGATCCCAGGCCGCGGCAGCGAAGCTGCCCATCAGCCAGAACGTGATCGCCGGCAGCTGGTTGTACGGGTCGGCGACGACCTTCATCAGCGACACGGCGGCCCCCATCAGGCTCGCCACCACGACACCGATCAGGACCAGCGTCAGCAGGCGGTCCTGGGCCGGAATCCTGGATGCCAGGGCAATGACCAGCGCGACCGTTGCGAGTCCGCCGCCGAACGCGGCCGCGCCGGCGAGCGCCGCACCGGCCCCGGCGTAGATCGCGGCGACCGCGCCCAGCGCCGCGCCCGAGGAAACCCCAAGCGTGTCCGGGGCGACCAGCGGATTGCGGAACAGGTGCTGGAAGGCCGCGCCCGCGGCGGAAAGGCCGGCCCCGACGAGGCATGCCAGCGCGATCCGCGGCAGGCGGATCTGCCACAGCACCGATTCGGCCGTCGTCCCGGCGCGGTCGTGAGAAAAGCCGTGAAGCAGCCCCGCGGCGATCCGGGACATCGACAGCGGATAGCGCCCCGATGACACCGCGACCACCACCAGGGCGACGAGCGCCACCACGCCCCCGGAGAACGCGAGCGTGCTCCGCCCGAAGCGCTTCGCATCACCGCGATCGGTCATCGAGCTCGCGTCCAGGGGCATCGACATCCGGACAGCATAACTTGTTCTAACCGGAATCCGACCTCACGGATATTGTTCGATTAAATTGAAATGCCCGACGATGCAATACCCGAGTTCGACTTCTTGCTGCCGTTGAGCTTCACGTGGCCAGCGGCAGCAATGCGCGTAACCGGCCGTTCAGTCGCCGCTTCTCAACTGGTGGTATCGGCCACAAGCGGACATGCGATGCCGCCAGTTCTACACCTCAGCCGGGCTCCATTCCGTGCTTATTGATCACGGATGCGGCGGATGGTGCGGTGAGAAATTTGACCAATTCTTTCGCTGCTTCCGGCTGCTTCGCTACGCTAAGAATCCCAGACGAGAACACTGTGATCTTTTGCACGTCCGGTGGAAGCGGGCCGAGATAATCGACGCCCGGAGCGTGAATGAGTTCACTGATCTGCTGAAACCCAATCTCGGCTTCACCGCTCGTGATGAAGGTGCCTATCCGCACGCCAGAGGGGACTTGCTTCAGTTTCGGCTTAACCTGATCGGCAATGCCCATGCGCTCGAACAGACTTACCACGTATACCCCGCTCGGCCCGGTCGAATAGCCGATTGATTTTGCGGAGAGCACTGTCTTTTTCAGCGCCTCGCTTGAGCTGATATCGGGCTTCGGCGCGCCTGCGCGCACCCCTACGCCGACGCCCGATTTCATCAAATCGACCCGGCTTCCCGGCACCACCTTGCCTTCCTGGATGAAGGCGTCAATCTCCGGGCCTCCGACGATCACGAGATCGTAGACTTCTCCCGCCGCTATTTGCTTCTTGATATTCGCGCTGCCAGTCCAAGTTGTCACGACCTTATGCCCGGAACTCTTTTCGAACTCCGGGACCAGTTCAACATAGGCCTCCTTGGTCGCGCCGGACGCGAGCACTTTTATTTCCGCGCCGCTCGCCCAGTTAGGCAGCAATATGGTGGCTGTTGTAACAAGGATTATTCCGAGTTTCATGATGGCCTTCCTAGCAGTTCGTTGAAATTATCGACATTTTGAGTGCAGGCACTTGGGTGGTGA
>JAGXBK010000001.1 GCA_018971195.1 Betaproteobacteria bacterium | reverse complement strand
GCGAATCCAGGTCGGCGACGACGTAGAGCTCGCCGCCGCGCGCACGGACTTCCTGCAGGTTCGATTTCAGCTTCTCGAGCAGCGCATCGTTGGGCGCGATGGCGACCACGGGCATGTCGGCGTCGACAAGCGCCAGCGGTCCGTGCTTGAGCTCGCCGGCGGGATACGCCTCGGCGTGGATGTACGAGATTTCCTTGAGCTTCAGCGCGCCTTCGAGCGCGATCGGATAGTGCAGGCCGCGGCCGAGGAACAGCGCATGCTGCTTCTTCGCGAACTGCTGCGCCCAGCCGATCAGGTGCGGCTCGAGTGCCAGCGCGCCGCGGATCGCGGCGGGAATGTGGCGCAGGTCGTCGACCGCCTTCGATTCCTCGTCCGCCGACAGACGCCCGCGCAGCTTGGCCAGCGTCAGCGCCAGCAGGAACTGGGCGGCGAGCTGGGTGGTGAACGCCTTGGTCGAGGCCACACCGACCTCGGTCCCTGCCCGCGTGAGGAACACCATCTCGGTCTGGCGCACCATCGAGCTGGTCGCGACGTTGCAGATGGCGAGCGTGTGCTTGTGCCCCAGCGATTTCGCGTGCTTGAGCGCGGCCAGCGTGTCGGCGGTCTCGCCCGATTGCGACACGACGACGACCAGCGCCTTTTCGCGCGGAACGCTGTCGCGGTAGCGGTATTCGCTGGCGATCTCGACGGTGCACGGCATCTTCGCCAGCGTCTCGATCCACTGCTTGGCGACGAGGCTCGAGTAGTAGCTGGTGCCACAGGCGAGGATCAGCACCGAATCGACCTCGGGGAGGATGGCCGCGGCCTTGGGGCCGAACAGCGAAGGCGTGATGGTCGCGATGTCCTCGAGGGTGTCGGCCACGGCACGCGGCTGCTCGAAGATCTCCTTCTGCATGAAGTGGCGGTAGGGCCCGAGCTCGACGGCGTCGCTGCTGCCCTGCACGTCGATGATGCTGCGCTCGACGGGCTGGCCCGCGGCGTCGTAGATCGTGTAGGAATCGCGGCGCACGTCGGCGACGTCGCCTTCCTCGAGATATGCGACGCGGCGTGTGACCGACATCAGCGCGGACGCGTCGGATGCGAGGAAATGGTCGTGCTCGCCGATGCCGACGAGCAGCGGGCTGCCCTGCCGCGCGCCGACGACGCGGCCGCGCTCGCGCGTCGAGATCACGGCGATGGCGTAGGCGCCCTTGAACTCGACGATCGCACGCTGGACCGCGGTGAGCAGGTCGCCGCCGCGTTCGGCGTGCCAGTACGCATGGATGAGGTGGGCGATGACCTCGGTGTCGGTCTGGGTGCGGAAGACGTAGCCGCGCGCCTTCAGCTTGTCGCGCAGCTCCTCGTAGTTCTCGATGATGCCGTTATGGACGACGGCGACCTCGCCACCCGACAGGTGGGGATGCGCGTTGTCGGGGGTGGGCGCTCCGTGCGTCGCCCAGCGCGTATGCGATATCCCGGTGAAGGCCTCGAGGTGCATCGACTCGGCCTGCGCGGCGAGATCGGCGACGCGCGCCGTTGACACCAGCCGTTCCATCTGCGGTGACTCACCGCCATTGATGACCGCGAGCCCGGTCGAGTCGTAGCCGCGGTATTCGAGGCGGCGGACGCCCTCGATCAGGATCGGGACCACGTTGCGATTCGATGTTGCGCCGACGATGCCGCACATGCTGTTGGCTTCCCTGGGGCTATCTCGCGTGCATCGCGGCCTGCGCCTTGATGCAGGCCTCGAGCTCGGTGCCGGCCTTGCCTTTGCACGGTGCAGCCATGTTCATCACGCGATTGTGCTGTTCGCAGGTCAGTCTCGCTTCACCGGCCAGCGTGCCGCAGTTCTCGCGCGCGGCGGCGTAGTCCAGGTGTCGCTGCTCGCAGTGCTTCTTCGCTTCCCCTTCGAGGCCCGCGCATGCCGCCTTCAGCCTCATTCCCTCCTCGCAGCGCGCGCGGTATTGCTCCGGAACGCGGCTGCAGTCGGTCTGTGCGAACGCGCTGCCTGCAAACCACAAGGCGCAGAGCGCCAGTGCCATGGTCGAAAACTGCAGCATGCGGTCAGGTTTCATGGTTCCTCGCTGGGCAGGTCATGGGCTCTTCGGGGTCTTGCGCGGCCGCCGCCAGTCCTCGACGACGACCTGCCGTGCGCGCGCCACGGTCAGCTTGCCGGCGGGCGCCTCGCCGGTGACCGTGCTGCCGCCGCCGATGGTCGCGCCCGGGCCGATGGTGATCGGGGCGATCAGCACGCAGTCCGAGCCCACGTGCACGTCGTCGCCGATGATCGACCGGTGCTTGTTCGCGCCGTCGTAGTTGGCGGTGATCGAGCCGGCCCCGTAATTGACCCGGCTTCCGACGGTCGCATCGCCGATGTAGGCGAGATGGTTCGCTTTCGACGCGGCCCCCAGCGTGCTAGCTTTCACCTCGACGAAGTTGCCGATATGAACCTCCTCCGCAAGCTTCGTGCCGGGACGAAGGCGCGCATAGGGGCCGATCCGGCAGTCGCGCCCGATGGACGCGGAATCCAGGTGCGAGTACGCCTCGATGCGTGTGCCGGGCCCGACGGCGACATCGCGCAGCACGCAGTACGGGCCGACGCTGGCGCCGTCGTCCAGGTGCACGTGGCCCTCGAACACGCAGCCCACGTCGATGGTCACGTCGCGCCCGCAGGTGAGGCCACCGCGAACGTCGATGCGTTCCGGATCGGCGATCGACGTTCCGGCGATCATCAGCGCCTGCGCATGGCGCCGCTGGACGATGCGCTCGAGCGCGGCGAGTTGCGCCCGGTCGTTGACGCCCGCCACCGACGCCTCGTCGGTGGCGACCTGCGCGACGACCGGCACGCCGTCGGCGACGGCCATGGCGACGACGTCGGTCAGGTAGTACTCGCCCTGGGCATTGTGCGGGGTCAGCCGCGAGACCCATTTCGCGAGCAGCGCGGTCGGCGCGGCGATGAAGCCGGTGTTGACCTCGTCGATGCGCCGTTCGTCGTCGGTGGCATCGCGCTCCTCGACGATGGCGCGCACGCTTCCGTCGCCCGCGCGCAGGACGCGGCCGAGGCCGAGAGGCTCACGCACCCGCGCCGTCAGCAGCGCGAGGCGCTCGCCGGCGGCGAGATCGACCAGGCGCGCCAGCACCTCGGGCGGCACCAGCGGAACATCCCCCAGGCCGACGAGGGTGACGCCGTCGGGCGGAAGCACGGAAAGCGCAATGCGAGTCGCGTCCCCGGTCCCGCGCGGCGGGTCCTGGCGCACGAAGCGGATGTCGGGGGCGGCGAGCGCGGTCTCGACGGCCTGCGCGCCGTGCCCGGTGACCATCGCGATGGCGCGCGGACCGAGGTTGCGAACGGCGGCGAGGACGTGGGCGGCGAGCGGACGGCCCGCGAGCGGGTGGAGGACCTTGGGCAGCGCCGAGTGCATGCGCCTGCCTTGGCCGGCGGCGAGGATTGCGACGTTGGGGGCGGCCATCAAGCGGGGGAAGCCAGGGTAGGCAGCGATGATACGCCAGCGCTCGGGGCCCGGCCGCGGGCGGGCAAGGGCGTGGGGGCGGGGCTCGGGGGTCAGTTCTGGATGATGGTCGGCGGACTGGTGGCGAAGAGGTCGATCACATTGGCCATGCCCATCTCGGCCAGGTTCCTGGGGATCTCGGCCTCCCGGCACTCGAGGACCTCGCAGTGGAGGTACATCTGGCGTAACCGGCGCTCGGCGTCCCTGCGCGAGCCGGCGATGATCGAGACGTTCTCGATGCGCTGCCCCGTGCGCGTGCGGATGGTGAAGCCGTAGCGAACCATGATCGATCCTCCCTGCACGCACGCCCGTTGCATGCGCTCGACCCCGCGATGTCGTCCCCGCACGGTCGTCCCCGAGCGAGGGATTGGCAGTTCAGCAAGTTGCATACCCCGCGATCGCGTGGAAGGCGATTCCCTGACGAAAGGTGCTTGGGCCACCGGTGCGGTCCCGGCGGACTCGATCGATCATCGACGCCGGTTGGGGTCTGGCGCGAAGGTAAGTGCTTGCTCCTGTGCGTGGACCGATGAACCCGGGAATGCGACGGACCCCTCCCCGGGGCCGACGCCGCGCCCCGCTTTGCCGCGGACGCGCTGCCGATGGCCGACCCGGAAACGCCGACGGCCGGCACCCCGCGACGTCAGTCCGCGAGGCCCACGACGGGCGCGGCGGCCTGCTTCGCCGGCCGCGCCAGCCACACCACAGCGATCAGCAGCACGAACACCAGCGCCGAGAGCCGGAAGAGATCGTCCGCCGACATCGTGAACGCCTGCTGGTCGATCATCCGGTTGATCACGGCATGCCCTTGCCCGGCCGCGAGGCCGTTCGCGTGCAGGTCCGCGAGCGCCTGCACCGACGTGGGTTCGTAGGGGCTGATGTGCTCCGCGAGCTGCGCGTGGTGCAGGCTCGCGCGCCGATCCCACCAGGTGGTCATGATGGATGTGCCGAACGAGCCCGCGGTGATGCGCGCGAAGTTGAACAGGCCCGACGCCGCCGCGATGCGCTCGGCGCCGAGTCCCGAGATGCTGAGCGTGACCAGCGGGATGAAGAACAGCGCCATGCCCGCGCCCTGGATGATCGTCGGGATGAGCAGCGTCTCGATGTCCGCGTTGGTGTCGAAGCGCGAGCGCATGAAGAACACGATGGCGAAGATCGCGAACGCCCCGGTCGAGAACAGGCGCGGGTCGACCTTGTGGATGGTCCTGCCCACGAATGGACTCAGCAGGATCGCGAGGAAGCCCACCGGGGCGAGGATGACCCCGGCCATCGTCGCCGTGTAGCCCATGTATTGCTGGAGCCACAGCGGCAGCAGCACGAGATTGCCGAAGAATGTCCCGTAGGCCAGCGACATCGCGAGCGTGCTCGTCCAGAAATTGCGTCGCGCGAACAGCCGCAGGTCGACGACCGGGTGGCGGTCGGTCAGCTCCCAGACGACGAATACCGCGAAGCCCACGGCGGCCACGATCGCCAGCGCCACGATGTAGGTCGAGCCGAACCAGTCGAGGTCCTTGCCCTTGTCGAGCATGATCTGCAGGGCGCCCACCCACAGGACGACGAGCCCGAGGCCGACGCCGTCGACTGGGACCTTGACCGACGGCGTCTCGCGACTGCGGTAGATGAACCAGGTCGCAGCGACCGCGATCAGGCCCACCGGGATGTTGATGTAGAAGATCCACGGCCAGGAGATGTTGTCGGTGATCCAGCCACCGAGCAGCGGTCCTGCCACCGGCGCGACCAGGGTCGTGATCGCCCACATCGAGAGTGCGCTGCCGGCGCGCTCCTTGGGGTAGCTCGACAGCAGCAGCGCCTGCGACAGCGGAATCATCGGGCCGGCCACCGCGCCCTGCAGCACCCGGAACAGGATCAGCATCGGGAGCGACGGCGCCAGCGCGCAGAGGAACGACGCGACCACGAACAGCAGCACCGACGCCGAGAACAGCCGCACTTGCCCGAAGCGCCGGCTGAGCCAGCCGGTGAGCGGCAGCGAAATCGCGTTGGCGACGCCGAAAGACGTGATCACCCAGGTGCCCTGGTCCGGCGACACCGCGAGGTCCCCCGCGATCGCGGGAATCGACACGTTGGCGATCGACGTGTCGAGCACGTTCATGAACGTCGCGAGCGAAAGCGCGATCGTGCCGGCGACGAGCGCGGCGCCCTTGAGCGGAGGCGGCGGGGTCCACGTGGCCATGGCCTGCGATCGCCTCTGGCGCTGTTACAGCGGCTTGCCGTGCGCTGCCGCGACGCGGCGGCCGCGCTCGGTCTTCGCCGCGCCCGGGGCATGCGCGGCCATCGGCCGCAGCGCTTCGTTGGCCGCGATGATCGCCTTGACTCGCGCGTCGGCGACGGCCTCCTGCACGTGGAACACGTCGGTTGCGTAGGGCGGGGCGGTAGTTGCGATCTTCGGCAGCCGCCCGCCGCTGCGGTCGTGCGTGTCGACGTCGGCCTGCATCGACAGGCCGATCTCGAGCGGATGCGCCGCGAGATCCTCGGGGTCGAGCGCGATGCGCACCGGGATGCGCTGGACGATCTTGATCCAGTTGCCGGTCGCGTTCTGCGCGGGCAGCAGCGCAAACGCGGAGCCGGTTCCCGCGCCAAAGCCTGCGACCTTGCCGTGGTAGTCGACCTTGCCGCCGTAGAGATCGGCGGTCAGCTTGACCGGTTGCCCGACGCGCATGTTCCTGAGCTGGGGTTCCTTGAAATTCGCCTCGACCCAGACCTGGTCCAGCGGCACGAGGGCCATCAACGGGGTGCCCGGGGCCACCCGCTGCCCGAGCTGAACGGCGCGCTTGGCGACGAAGCCGGAGACCGGCGCCGGCAACTCGGTGCGCGCGTAGGCGAGATAGGCCGCGCGCACTTGCGCCGCGGCGGCGAGCACGTCCGGATTCGTGTCGACGCTCGTGCGGTCGATGCGGGCGCGATTCGCAGCGAGCTTTTCCTGCGCGGCCAGCAGTTCGGCCTTGGCGCTGTTGACGGCGTCCTGCGCGTGCCGCAGCTCTTCGCGCGAGATCGCACCCGAGCCGGCGAGGCGGCTGCGCCGGGCGAGATCGTCCTCGACGCGCGCGAGGTCCGAGCGGCGTATCTGGACGGTCGCGTCGGACTGCGCGGTGGTCGCGAACAGACCGCGCACGTCGCGCACGGTCTTCGCGAGCTTCGCCTCGGCCTCGTCGAGCGCGACCTTGGCATCGGCGCGGTCGAGCCGGACGAGGAGCTGGCCCGCATTGACGAACTGCGTGTCGTCGGCGCCGATGGCCACCACGGTGCCCGCGATCTGCGGCGTGATCTGGACCACGTTGCCGCTGACGTAGGCGTCGTCGGTGGTCTCGTCGTAGCGCGCCGACCACAGCCACCACGCGCCCCAGGCAATGCCGGCGACCACGACGATGCCGAGCACGATCGCAAGGCCGCGCTGGCGCCGGGTTCGCAGCGTCGCAGGGTCGAGGGAGTGGGGTTCGCTGCTCATGCTGGGGACTTCCCGCGATATCCGCCGCCGAGCGCGCGGATCAGGTTGATCGAGAGCGCGAGCTCGCGTGCGCGCAAGTCGACGTCGAGGCGCTGCTGCGCGAGCAGCGGCTGCTCGGCGGAGAGCACCTGCAGGTAGTTGCCGACGCCTTCGCGGTAGCGGAGCAGGGCGAGGTCGTAGGCCTCGCGCGCCGTCGCCAGTGCCAGCACCTGCTGCTCACGCTGCGCTTCGACGCTGCGGAACGACGCGAGCTGGTCGACGACGTCGCGCAAGGCGTCGGCGAGGGTCTGGTTGTACTGCTCGACGGCGGCGTCGTAATCCGCGTCGCGGGCCGCGAGGTTGCCGCGCAGGCGTCCGGCATCGAAGATCGGCAGGCTGATCGCCGGCCCGACGCCCGCCATTCGGCTCGCGGCTGTAAAGAATCCCGAGGCCCCCAGGCTTTGCAGGCCCGCGAACGCCGCGAGGTTGACGTTGGGATAGAACTGCGCCTTGGCGACGTCGATCTGCTTTTGCGCCGACTCGATGCGCAGCCGCTCGGCCACGAGGTCGGGCCGCCTGCCGATCAGCTCGGCCGGAACGGCGGTGGGCAGCGCCGGTGCGCCCAGCACATGGGCGACGGGGCGCCCGATCGCGAGGCCGCGATCCGGGCCGCGGCCGAGCAGCGCCGCGATCTGGTTGCGCGTACGCGCGATCGTCTCGTCGATCTGCACGATCTGCTCGCGCGCCGCAGGCAGCGCCTCCTCGGCCTGCTTGAGCTCGAGCCGGGAGTCGATGCCCGCGGCATTGCGGTCGCGGGTCAGCGCATCGACCTTCTCGCGGCGATCGAGCGTCGCCTGGGCGATGTCGCGCTGCTGGTAGGCGCGCTGCAGCTGCACGTAGGCCTGCGCGACGTTCACCGCCAGCATCAGCCGCGCGGCCTCGGCGTCGACCGCTGCGGCCCGCGCTACGCCCATCGCGCTCTGCCACGCTGCGCGGTTCTTGCCCCAGAAATCGATCTCCCAGTTCAGGGTCGCCTGCAACTGGTATTGCGTGTCCCAGCTTCCGCCGACCGGCGGCGGAATGAGCCGGGTTTCCGCGAATCGCTCGCGCGTCGCGTCGAGGGCCGCGTCGGCTTGCGGATACATCGCCGAGCGCGCGACGGCGGCGTAGGCCAGGGCCTTGCGCGTGCGCGCCGCGGCGAGCTTGAGCGTCGGGCTGTCGGCCAGCGCCTCGTCGATCAGGCGGTCGAGCGCGGGGTCGCCGAAGCCTTTCCACCACGCGGGGTCGGGCCACGCCGCGGGCGACAGCTTCGCCGACGCGAGCGAGCGCTGGCTGGCCAGCGCGTTGGCGCTCGCGGGGGCAGCCTCGGGGGCGAGCCCGCGCATGCTCGCGCATCCCGCGGCGAGGATCGCGGCAAGGACGGCGAGAATGCCTGTGATCGATGTGTTCATGGGTCAGGCGTTGGCGAGCATGCGGCGCAGGAATGCCTCGAGCTGCTGCGCTTCGGCTGCGCTGAAGTCACGCAGGAAGCGGTTCAGCACCCGCACGGCGCCGGCGATGAGCTGCGGGTAGACGGCGCTGCCTCCGGCGGTCAGTTCGACAATGACCTTGCGCCGATCGCGGGGGCTGCGCACGCGCCGCACCAGTCCTTTGCGCTCGAGGCGGTCGATCATCCGGGTCATCGCCCCGGGATCGTAGGAGACGCCCTTGCACAACGTCGACGCCGATGCCGACGCAGTCGCGCCGGTGGCGAGCTTGACCAGGACCACGAACTGCGCCGCGGTGATGTCCAGCGGCTCGAGTTCCGCGTCGAGCGCCTCCATCAATGCGCCCTTCACCATGGTCATCAGCCGGCCGATGCTGGTCGAAGGATCGAAGGTCTTCGGGTCGTAGATGACGGTCATGGGGATCGGCGGGCTGCGACGAAATGGCGGTGTGGAGCAGGATTGCCCACACAGTAACTGCCTAGGCAAATACTGTCAAGGCTTGTGCTTGACGATGATTGAATCGCGACCGGCTACGCGCCGGCGAGCAGAAAATCGGCGAGCTCGGCGAATCCGGCGCCCGCGTCTTGCGTCGTGATGTACGCGGGCGGGTCGGCGATCCGGTCGAGGAAGCGCCGAAGGTTGGCGACGCCCACGGCGTTGGGGAAGAACGCGAACATCGGCGCGTCGTTGGGCGAATCGCCGGCAAACACGAAGGCATCGCGCGCTGCGTCGACGTCGATCGAAAATGCCTCGCGCAGCAGCAACCGCGTTGTCGCCAGCTTGTCGTAGTCGCCGAACCACCCGTTGACGTGGATCGAGCTCACCTTGGCCGTCATTCCCTGCGCTTCCATCAGCGCGACGATGCGGTCGACCGCGGAGCGCGGAAGCGCCGGCACGTCCTCGCGCCAGTCGATCGCAAGGTCGGTCTCGCGATAGCGCTGGTCGGAGGCGAGCGCGCAGCCCGGCACGTCTTGCAGGATCTGCGCGCCGATTGCCGCGATCCGCGCCCGGTGCGCCGCGCGCTCGGCCTCCGACGCGACGAAGCGCCGCAGGAGCCGCCGCGTGCCCGCGTCGTAGCGCATGTAGAACGCGCCGTTTTCGCCGACCACCGCGTCCACCGGCCACATTCGGGCGATGTGGTCGCACCAGCCGGCCGGGCGGCCGGTGACCGGAACGACGACCCGCCCCGCCGCATGCAAGCGCTGCAATGCGAAGTACGCCTCGGCGGTCAGCTTGCCGTTGGAGCTCAGCGTGTCGTCGATGTCGGTCAGCACGAGGCGGATGCCGCGACGCACCGCGTCCGGCATGCTCGACAAGGGCGCCGGCGCGCTCATCGAAGTATCGAAAAAACCGGGTCAGACCCGGATTCGAAAAACGGGGTCAGACCCCCCTTAAAAACAGGGACGCACCACGTTTTCAATGGGGGCCTGACCCCATTGAAAACGTGGTGCGTCCCTGTTTTCATTACGACCCGAGGTGAGCCGCGACGCGGGCGCGCTGGGCGGCGGACATCGGCAGGCCGCACTTGGTGCGGCGCCACAGCACGTCCTCGGCGCTCTGCGCCCATTCGTCGCCCACCAGGTGCGAGACCTCGCGCTCGGTGAGCTGCGCGCCGAAATCCTCGCCGAGATCCGCTGCCTTGCCCGCGTCGCCCAGGATCGCCGGCGCGCGCGTTCCGTGGCGCTTCGCGAGGGCGCGCAGCAGCTCGGCGTCGAGCGCCGGGTAGCGCCTGCAAAGGTCGACGAGCCACGCGGCGCGGTCGCCGCGAGGCAGGTCACCACCCGGAAGCTGCGCCGTGGCGGTCCATGCGCCCTTCATGGCCGGGAAGAACGGCCGCAGTTCGAGCAGCGCCGCCTCGGCGAGCTTGCGATACGTCGTGATCTTGCCGCCGAACACCGACAGCAGCGGCGCGCGGCCGCCGTCCGCCGCTGCGGGCGCCTGCGCGTCGACCTTGAGCACGTAATCGCGCGTGATCGCCGACGGGTCGAGCGCCCCGTCGTCGTAGAGAGGCCGCACGCCGCTGTAGGTCCATACGATGTCGCGCTGCGCGAGCGGCCGATCGAGGTACGCATTGACGAGCTCCAGCAGGTAATCGGTCTCCTCGGCGCTGATCGATGGGTGCGCGTAGTCGTCGACGGGGACGTCGGTGGTGCCGATCAGCGAATACCGGTCCTGATAGGGGATGACGAAGACAATGCGCTTGTCGGCGTTCTGCAGGATGTAGGCGTGGTCTTCCGGGTGCACGCGAGGCACGACAATGTGGCTGCCCTTGACGTGCCTCACGCGCGCGCCCACCGGCGCGCCGCTGACCTTGCCCAGCACGTCGGCGACCCAGGGGCCGGCCGCGTTGACCAGCGCGCGCGCGCTGACCTCCGACGTCGATCCGTCGCGGGATGCGAGCGTCGCGCGCCACAGCCCGCCTTCGCGCCTGGCGCCTTCGAGCGCAGTGCGCACGCGGATCGCGGCGCCGCGCGCACGCGCGTCGATCGCGTTCAGCACCACCAGGCGCGCATCGTCGACACGCGCGTCGGCGTAGACGAAGCCGCTGCGAAAGCGCGGCTTGAGGCCCGCGCCGTAGCGACCGCCGTCGAGCCGCGTCGCGAAGGATTTCGGCAGCGTCATCCGTCCGC
This sequence comes from Betaproteobacteria bacterium, assembly GCA_018971195.1. GTDB lineage: Bacteria > Pseudomonadota > Gammaproteobacteria > Burkholderiales > Casimicrobiaceae > VBCG01. Next base: position 51,251 of record JAGXBK010000001.1, on the reverse strand, counting down.
CGAGCCGGTCGTAGAGGAAGAGCCCGGCGCGGATCATCCACTTCGGCCGCAGGTGCGGCTCGTGCGGCAGCACGAACAGCAGCGGCTCGATGATGTGCGGCGCGGCGTGCAGCAGGACCTCGCGCTCGGCGAGCGCCTCGGCCACCAGCCGGAAATCGAAATGTTCGAGATAGCGCAGCCCGCCGTGGATCAGCTTGGTGCTCCACGACGACGTGTGTGCGGCGAGATCGTCGCGCTCGACCAGCAGCACCGAGAGTCCGCGCCCCGCGGCATCGCGCGCGATACCCGCGCCGTTGATGCCGCCGCCGATCACCAGCAGGTCGTAGGTGCGCGTCTTCATGGGCGACGCCTGCGATTTTACCGGATGCACGCTGGCAGCCGGCCGGACGTGGCAGGGGCTCCGGTTGCGGGCCGGGCGAGCGCGTTGGCAGTGCTAGGATTGGCGTTCATTCGCGAGGATAGCCGCATGAACATCGTCCCCGAAGTCGCCGCGCTCGACACCGAGATGCGCCGCTGGCGCCACCACCTGCACGCGCATCCGGAGACCGCGTTCGAGGAAGTCGCGACCGCCGCCTATGTCGCCGAGCGCCTGCGTTCGTTTGGACTCGAGGTCCATACCGGGCTCGCCAGGACCGGCGTCGTCGGCGCGCTGTCGAACGGCAACTCGCACGAGTCCATCGGGCTGCGGGCCGACATGGATGCGCTGCACGTCGAGGAGCAGACGGGCCTGCCTCACGCGTCGAACCACCGTGGCCGAATGCACGCCTGCGGCCACGACGGCCACACGACGATGCTGCTCGCCGCGGCCAGGGCGATGGCGCAGCGCCGCCGCTTCGACGGAACCGCCTATTTCATCTTCCAGCCGGCCGAGGAGAACGAAGGCGGCGGGCGGGTCATGGTCGAGGAGGGCCTGTTCGAGCGCTTCCCGATGCGCGCCGTCTACGGCATGCACAACTGGCCGCGGATGCCTGCCGGGACCTTCGCGATGCGCGAGGGCCCGCTGATGGGCGCCTACGACATCTTCGAGATCGTCGCGACCGGGAAGGGCGCGCACGCGGCGATGGCCTACCAGGCCAAGGACCCGATGTTGTTTGCCGCGCATGCGATCCAGGCGCTGCAGACGATCGTGTCACGCAACATCCATCCGATGGAGACGGGCGTGGTCAGCGTCACGCAGGTGCACGCCGGCGACACCTGGAACGTCATTCCCGAGCAGGTCGTGCTGCGCGGAACCGTGCGCACGTTCAAGCGCGAGGTGCAGGACCTGATCGAGGTGCGGATGCGCGGAATCGTCGCCGGCATCGCCGCGACCTTCGACATGCAGGCGAGCCTTCGCTACGAGCGGCGCTATCCTGCGACCGTCAACAGCGCCGACGAAACGGCCAACGCCGCGCGCGCCGCCGCCGCAGTCGTCGGCGATGCCCATGTCGAGCGCAACCCGACACCGGAGATGACGAGCGAGGATTTCGCATTCATGCTGCAGGCGAAGCCTGGGTGCTACGTGTGGCTGGGCGCCGGCGCGGGCGCGGACCCGCCCGGCCTCCACAATCCCCGCTACGATTTCAACGACGGCGTGCTGGCGATCGGCGCGAGCTACTGGGTCACGCTGGCCGAGCAGCAGCTGCCGCTCTGAAAACAGGGACGCACCACGTTTTAAAACGTGGTGCGTCCCTGTTTTTCACGAATCCCGCTGAACCAGCGGGGAAGCTCGACCGCATCGAGCATGTTCTTGAGCTGCAGCCCGGCTTCCGTGTCGCCTTCGATGAGCAGGCGGCGATCGAAGAACAGCGTGTCCGGATCCGCCCGTCGCGCCGCGAGCCGCAGGAAATCGACCGCGTTCGCGGTGAACGTGACGTCGACGGCATGGCCGGGGCGCAGCGGTACGAAGCGCTCCGGCGCGATGCGAAACGCGACACTGGTGCCGGCATCGCGCACGACGATGCGGAATGTCCTGCCCTCGAGCGTGGCGAGCGCGTCCCGGCCAACGACGCGCGGTGCGAACAGCGACAGCGTGAGCGCGCACACGACCGCTGGCGGAAAGGCGGGCAGCCGCGAGGCCACTGCGCGCACCAGCGGCGGCAGCACGAACGCAGGACGAGCTGCGCGGGACGGGGCGGATGGAGCCGGCGCGGCGTCAGGCACGGCAGATCATGCAGCGGCGTGGCGCATGACGTAGTCGAGACCCGGCCGGCCGTGCCAGTAGCCGTTGCACGGTGCGGCGGGCAGCGCCGGAGCGAGCGTGGCCGCGACCGCGTCCGACGCGGCGCCGTCCAGCGCAGCGCGAAAAGCGGCGATCACCTCGTCCATGCGCTCCGGCTGCGGAGACAGGCGCACGGCGTCGACGCCCAGTTCGCGCATTTCGGGCAATGCGTCGACAAGGTTCAGCACGCGATACGACTGCGTCTGGATGCCGTTCAGCACCAGGAACGACTCTCGCTCACGCGTCGCGACCACGAGGCCCTCCGGGTGGTCGAGGCATGCGAAGCGGCAATCATCTTTCGGCAGGTCGTAGTGCCGCGCCGTGAAGCAGCGCGCCGAGAAGGCGAGCGGCAGGCGTCCGTACGCGAACACTTCGGTGGCGACGCCTGCCGGCTTCTGCGCGAGGATCGATGCAAGCGAATCCCGCGTCATTTCGAACGGTGGCACCCAGCGCTCGGCTCCCAGCGCTGCGATGAATGCCAGCGCCTCGGCGTTGTAGATGTTGAGGTGCGCTCCGGCGACGAACGGTGCACGGCCGGCGATCGTATGCACGGCGCTCATGTCGTTCGCCTCCAGCATGAAGCGTCCGTTGGCCGCGAACCTGCGCAGCGCGCGCAGGTCCGACTCGGATTCCATCAGCACCTGTGACGAGAGGACGACCTCCTTCCCGGCATCGGCGAGGCGCGCGGCCGCCTCGAGCCAGTCGGCGGACCGATATTCATGCCGGCGCGAGCAGATCGCCTCGCCGAGATAGACGCGGTCGATGGGTGCGGCGGCGATCGCCTCGTGGAACGCGTCGAGCCGCGCTTTCGGCCAGTAGTAGGGGACGGGTCCCAGCGTCAGTTGCATCGCGTTCCCTAGCGCCATGGTCGGTGATAAGCGCCGAGCGTGGTCTGGCGCCCCTCCGACAGGTTCGCGAGCTCGCCCATCCACGCATCGCGCACGGCGAAGCGCGAAGGCGCCGCGGTGCAGGCGTCGATGGCGGCGCGCCAGATGCGGGTGACCGCCGCCACGTACGCAGGGCTGCGTTGGCGGCCTTCGATCTTGACCGCAGCGACACCCATCTGCAGGAGTTGCGGCAGCAGCTCGAGCGTGTTGAGCGAGGTCGGTTCCTCGATCGCGTAATGCGTATCGTCGCGAACGACGTAGCGCCCCTTGCAAAGGGTCGGATATCCCGCCTTGTCCCCCGTGGCGAAACGGTCGATCAGCACCTCGTTCAGGCGCACTTCGAGCCCGTCGGCCGTGTCCTGCCAGCGAACGGCCTTGGCCGGCGAACACACGCCCACCGTGTTCGGTCCTTCGCCGGTCGTGTACGACGAAAGCGCACAGCGCCCCTCGACCATCACGCACAGGCTGCCGAAGCCGAACACCTCGATCTCGGTCTGTGCACTGCCGACGACATGCTCGACCTGTGCCAGCGACAGCACGCGCGGCAGCACTGCGCGCTTGATCGCGAAGTGCCGCACGTAGAAATTGATGGCCTCGTACGTGGTTGCCGAGCCTTGCACCGACAGGTGCAGCCGCAAGTCCGGATGACGCTCGACCGCGTAGCGCATGAGGCCGGGGTCGGCGAGGATCACTGCGTCCACACCGAGGTCCGCGGCGAGGTCCAGGGCGCGGGTCCAGCGCTCGAACGCGCCCGGTTGGGCGTAGGTATTGAGGGCGACCAGCACCTTGCGGCCGCGCAGCTGCGCGTAGCGCACGCCCTCCGCGGCAGCCTTGGCGTCGAAATTGAGCCCGCCGAAGTTGCGCGCGTTGGTGTCGTTGCGAAAGCCGAAATAGACGCAGTCGGCGCCGTGGTCGATCGCAGTCTTCAGCGCCGGCAGCGTCCCGGCCGGACAGACGAGCTCGATGCGCTTGGGGGCTGTCATTTCAGGGGAAAAGCGAATGTCAATTTTATTGCCTGAAATTCGTCGGTGCGTTGATTTCAATCAAGGCCTTCCTCGCGGATTGCCGCCATTATTTGCGATGACCTTCCGGTTTTTCGCGGCGGCATGGTGCCTGGTCGCGCCCGCAGCGGTTGTTTCCCCCACTGCTTCCGCATCTTTTCCGCGCGCGCGCAAAGGCCCCCTTGCCACGACCTGACGCCGACACGCCCGGCGATTTGCCCCCACTGCTGATCCGGGGTCGCGCCCTACTGCCTGTCGTCCAGGGCGGCATGGGGATCGGCGTTTCCGCCCATCGCCTGGCCGGCAATGTCGCGCGGCTCGGCGCCATGGGAACGATCTCGGCGGTCGACCTGCGCCGCCATCATCCCGACCTCATGCGCGAAACGGCGCATTGCCGCGACGGCGCCGCGATCGACCGCGCCAACCTGCGCGCGCTGGATCGCGAGATCGTCGCGGCCCGCGAACTGGCGGCGGGCAACGGCATGCTCGCAGTGAACGTCATGCGCGCGGTGTCCGAATATGCCGCTTACATTCGTCAGGCCCTGACCAGCGGCATCGACGCGATCGTCGTGGGCGCCGGCCTGCCGCTCGACCTTCCGGACCTCGCGGCCGGGCATCCCGATGTCGCGCTGATCCCGATCCTTTCCGACGCCCGGGGCATCGAGCTCATCGTCAAGAAGTGGATGCGCAAGAAGCGCCTGCCCGATGCGATCATCGTCGAGCATCCGCGCTTTGCCGGCGGCCACCTCGGCGCCTCCCGCGTGGAGGGGCTCGATGATCCGCGCTTCGATTTCGAAGTGGTGATTCCCGCCGCACTGGCGTTCTTCCGCAGTGCGGGCATCGCCGACGATGCGATCCCGCTGATACCGGCCGGGGGAATCAACTCGCCGGCGCGGGTGCGCGAGCTGTTCGCGCTGGGTGCGCGCGGCGTGCAGCTCGGCACGGCGTTCGCCGTGACCGAGGAAGGCGATGCCGCCCCTGGATTCAAAGCAGTGCTCGCCGGCGCTGGGCCCGAGGACATCGTCGAGTTCATGAGCGTCGCCGGTCTGCCGGCGCGCGCGGTGCGCACGCCCTGGCTCGACAACTACCTGCGTCACCTGCCGCGGATGCAGGCCGTCGCGCGACGCAAGCCGCGCTGCACGCTGCACTTCGATTGCCTGATCCAGTGCGGCCTGCGCGACGGCGTCGAGAGCATCGGCCAGTTCTGCATCGACACCCAGCTCGCCGCCGCACTGCGCGGTGATGTCATGAAAGGATTGTTTTTCCGCGGCGCAGCGGCGCTGCCGTTCGGGTCGCAGATCCGACCGGTGCGCGACCTGATCGACTATCTGCTGGGCGGAACCCGGGCCCAGCCCGCCTGAGAACCTGAAAAACAGGGACGCACCACGTTTTAAAACGTGGTGCGTCCCTGTTTTTCAGCCGGGGCGCGTCATGGTGGCGGGGTCCACCCAGCGATCGAAATCCTCGGCGCTGACGAGCCCCAGCTCGAGCGCGGCATCGCGCAGGCTCATGCCTTTTCGGTGCGCGGTCAGCGCGATCTTCGCGGCATTCTCGTAGCCGATGTGCGGGTTGAGGGCGGTGACGAGCATCAGCGAGCGCTCGACGTTCTGCCGGATGCGCGCGAGGTCGGGCTCGATGCCTTGAGCGCAGCGCTGGTCGAACGAATCGATCGCGTCCGCCAGCAGCTCGATCGATTCGAGCGCGCCGTGCAGCATCACCGGCTTGTAGACGTTGAGCTGGAAGTTGCCCTGGCTGCCCGCGAACGCGACGGCGGCGTCGTTTCCGAACACGCGCACGGCGACCATCGTCAGCGCTTCGCATTGCGTCGGGTTGATCTTGCCCGGCATGATCGACGAGCCCGGCTCGTTGTCCGGGATCGTGATCTCGCCGAGGCCGGCGCGCGGGCCGCTCGCGTGCCAGCGCACGTCGTTGGCGATTTTCATCAGCGCGCCGCCGAGGGTGCGCAGCGCGGCGCTGAGGTTGACGATCGCGTCGTGGGCCGACAGCGCGGCGAACTTGTTTGGCGCCGATACGAAAGGAACGCCGGTCTCGCCCGCGATCGCGGCAGCCACCGTGTCGCCGAAGCGCGGGTGCGCATTGAGGCCGGTGCCGACCGCGGTGCCGCCCAGCGCCAGCGGCATCAGGCCCGCGCGCGCGTAGCCGATCGTCGAGCGCGCGTCATCGAGCTGCGCGACCCAGCCCGAGATCGCCTGCCCGAGCGTGATCGGCGTCGCGTCCTGCAGGTGCGTACGCCCGGTCATCACGATGTCGGCGAAAGCCTGCGCTTTGGCGTCGAGTGTCGCGCGCAGGCGCTCGAGGGCGGGCAGCAGGCGATGATCGAGCAGGGCGACGGCGGCGATGTGCATCACGGCCGGAAACGTGTCGTTCGATGACTGGCCGCGGTTGACGTCGTCGTTGGGGTGGATCGGCTTCTTCGAACCGACGATGCCGCCGGCGAGCTGGATCGCTCGATTGGCGATCACCTCGTTCGCGTTCATGTTCGATTGCGTCCCCGACCCGGTCTGGAAAACGACCAGCGGGAATTCGGCGTCGAGCTTTCCGTCGATCACTTCCTGCGCGGCGCGCTCGATCAGCGCGACCTTGTCGGCGGGCAGCTCGCCCAACGCGCCGTTGGCGAGCGCCGCGCATTTCTTCAGTACGCCGAAGGCCCGGATCACCGGCCGCCCCCAGCGGAAGCGGTCGACGCCGATCGGGAAATTGTGGATCGAGCGCTCGGTCTGCGCGCCCCACAGCCGGTCGGCGGGGACGCGCACCTCGCCCAGCGCATCCTTTTCGATGCGCTCGGCGGGGCGCGCCGGCGATTCGTTGCCCATGTCCGCCATGCTACTCCGGCGTGCCCCGAGGTGTTTCCCGCGGCATTCCCGCGCCGACGCCGCGAACCTGCTGCGGCGAATCCTGGCGGGCCGTCAGCGCGCGAGTATGGCGCGCGATCATCAGTGCTTCGTCGGTCGGCACGACGTAGGCGGCCGCGGGCGAATCCATGAGCGTCAGCCGTGTTGCATGCCGCGCGTTCGCGTCCGCGTCGAGCGCAAAGCCGAGCCAGGCGGCGCCTTCGACGATTCGCGCGCGGATTTCCGCGGCGTGCTCGCCGATACCGCCGGTGAACACCAGCGCGTCGATGCCGCCGAGCGCGGCCACGAGCGACCCCAGCTCCCGCAGCGCGCGGTAGCAGAAGAGGTCGACCGCGAGCACCGCACGCGGCTCGCGCGAGGCGAGCAGCGTGCGCATGTCCGAGGAGATTCCCGATACGCCGAGCAGGCCGGACTGGTGATAGAGCAGGCGCGCCAGAGCGCTCGCATCGAGCGCGAGCTCGGACTGCAGCCAGAGCACGACTCCCGGGTCGAGGACCCCCGGCCGCGTGCCCATCATCAGGCCGTCGAGGGCGGTGAATCCCATCGTGGTCGCGATGCTCCTGCGCTCGTGAAGCGCGCACATCGATGCGCCGTTGCCAAGGTGCGCAACGACGACGCGGCCGCCCGCGGCGCGCGGGTCGAGCCCGGGCAGCCTCGACGCCACGTATTCGTACGACAGTCCGTGAAATCCGTAGCGGCGCACGCCGCGGTCGGTGATCTCCGGCGGCAGCCCGAAAGCCTGCGCCAACGCAGGCTGCGTGCGGTGGAACGCCGTGTCGAAGCACGCAACCTGGGGCAGTCCGGGCAGGCGTACACGCAGCACGCGTATCGGCGCCAGATTGTGCGGCTGGTGCAGCGGGGCGAGGGGCACGAGGTCGAGGAGCGCTGCCTCGACGTCGGCATCGACCACCACCGGCGCGGCGAAGCGCGTTCCACCGTGGACGACGCGATGCCCGACCGCGGCCAGGTGCCTGTTCGGCGCACCGGCTTCGACGAGCTCGAGCAGCAGCCCGATCGCGCCGGCGTGATCGAGGTCCTCGGGCGCGGCGAAGCCGCGCTCCCGGATCAGCGCAGCCTGCGCGCCGTGCAGGGCGAGCCGCGGCGCGGTGCCGATGCCCTCGATCTCGCCACGCAGCGCCAGCGCGAGCGTGTCGCCCTCGATGTCGAACAGCGAGAACTTGACGCTCGAGGAGCCGGCGTTGACGACCAGGATCGCGTCGCGCATCGCTTCCGTCGCGTCAGGTCCGCCGCTTCGCCGATCCGACGCGCTTGCGCGCGGTACCGGCGACAGGCTTGCGCGTGGCCCCAGCGGGGCGCTTGCGCGCGGTGCCGGCGACGCGCCCGGATGGCGGCGTCATCGGCAGGGGCACCAGCGTGCGCAGCTCGCCGAGCAGGTTGCGCTGCCGCGCGTCGAGACCTGCGTCGGCCTCGAGCGAATCGAAGACCTTGTGGAGCTTGATGCGATCGCCGGCGCCGCGCACCAGCTTGCCCAGCGAACGCTTGGCCTGCAGCGACTCGAATTCGACGACCAGTGTCTGCTCGTGGAGCAGGCGGCGCAGCTCGTCCTCGGAAAGGCCGCGCAGCACCCCGGTGGGCGCCAGCAGCTGCCGCGTGTGTTCCATCTGCGCGATGCTACGCTTTCCGCCTCCCGCCTTGACGATCAGCATGCCGGTGCGAATGACGGCTTCGGGCAGTCCGCCCTGGTCGATCTCGTCGAGCACCTGGCGCACGGCGGGAAGCGCGCGCGCATCGAACGGCGTCTGCCGGCGGATCACTGCACGCTGGTCTGCCATCTGCAGCGACAGCATGTTCCCGTAGACCTGGAAGAATGCCGCCTCGCGCGTCGCGTCGCGCAGGTCGCGGTAGAGATCGAAGGCTGCGCTGACGCATTCGGAGAACAGCTTTTCGGCGCGGCGGCCGGCGTTGTCGGCGGCGCGCGGACGGCGCCAGGCGCGCGCCATCGACGCCGCGACCGGAAGGCCGGCGAGCAACGGGTTACGGTCGGAGAATCCCCAGCGCTGCACGCGCAGCGGATGCATGTCGCGCAGCAGCCTCGCCGCCCATTCGGGCGTCGCGTCGCGCACCGCGGGACGCACCAGCAGCTCGTAGGCGCGCTCGGTCAATTCCGACAGCGCCGCCACCGCCTCGAAAGGCTTTTCGTCGACGCGGTCGTATTTCTGCATGCGCTTCAGGTGCTCGAGCTTCCGCTCGTGCAGCGTCACGTCGTACGCGACGCTGCCGTCCCTGGCCGTCTTCTCGTGGATCTCCATGCCGTAGAGGCCCGGCGGGAGGGCCTGGATGTATTTCAGAACCTCGATGATCTGCGTGTGCTCCTTCTTCGCGACCTTGCCCGACACGAAGATGCCCAGGTGGCCGATGTCCTCGTGGATCAGGCCGACGATCGTCTGACCGTTCGCCTTGATCTCCTCGGTACTGGAGTACAGGTCGCTGATCCAGTTGAAAGCCTGCTGCGGCGGCGTGATGTTGTCGCCCATCGACGCGAACACGATGATCGGCTGCTTGATCGACTTGAGGTCGAAATAGCGACCGGGCCCCAGCCGCGCCTCGCCCTGCGCGAGCTTGTTGCCGACGAACAGGTTGTTGACGATCCAGCGAATCTCCTCCTCGTTCATCATGTAGAAGCCGCCCCACCAGCGCTCGAACTCGAGAAAGCGCTCCGCCTCGTCGTCGACGTCGTCGAACAGGTGGTAGTACTTCTCCCAGAACGTGTTCGCCGGATTCAGGTTCTCGAAGCTCTGGACCAGGTGCGCACCGTCGAACGTGCCGGCGCCGAGGTCGCTCGCCAGCAGCGACACCCAAGCGCCGCCGACCAGCCCGCCTGCGTAGCGCATCGGGTTGTCGCCGTCGTTCCCGGCCCAGTACGACATCGGCGCGCCATTGATGACCAGCGGTCCCGTCATGTCCGGGCGCGCGGCAGCGAGCATCATCACTGCCCAGCCGCCCTGGCAATTCCCGACCAGCACCGGCTTCGCGCTCTGCGGGTGGCGCAGCGCGACGATGCGCACGAACTCGGCTTCGGCATCGGTGATGTCGGCGAGCGTCTGGCCGGGCTCGGGGTCCGGGTAGAACACGACGAAATACACCGGATGCCCGGCCTTCAGCGCAACGCCGACCTCCGAGTCTTCCTTGAAGCCGCCGATCCCCGGTCCGTGTCCCGCGCGCGGATCGATGATGATGAACGGGCGCAGCGTGTCGTCGATGTCGACGCCCTTAGGCGGGATGATCCGCAGCAGGGCGTAATTGACCGGCCGCTCGTACCCGCGGCCGTCCGCGATCACTTCGTAGTTGTAGGCGAGCAGCGGCGGCTTGCCCGCTTCCTCGTGCGCGATCCAGTTGTTGCCGCGTTCGCGCAGGGTGTCCCAGAACAGGATCGAGCGCTGCGCGAAATCGACGCCGTATTGCCACCAGTCCTGCCACAGTTGCTGCGGATTGATGCCGTGGCCGGGTACGCCGGACTGCACGAATGCCGACTGGGCGCGACGCACGCGGTCGGTCCAGGCTTCGTTGGCGCTGCGGACGCGACGGTCGAGGAGGGAGGCGACATTGCGCGATATTTGCAGCGAACGTTCGATGGTCTGGTTCAACTGGGGCATCGGGAGACCTTTGCCAAAGGCGATGTTGCAATGCAACATAATACCAGCCAGCGAACCCGGCGCCGCGCCGGTTGCAGGAAGCGCTCGCCGCGTGTCGGGAGGAGACGAACGAGGGGTACGATGCGGGCCTGATGCAGATGAACCAGGAGCCCCTGCTTCGCAATCTTCACGGCGACCCGCGGTGGCCGCGGTTCCTCGGGAAGAGGGGCCTGGCCGACTGACGACCCGCGGCGGAGCCTACGCGCGGTGACGCAGCCTGCGAATCGCTTCGAGCTGCGCGAGGGCGGAGGCGAGCTCGGCCTCGGCGGTGGCGATTTCTTCTTTCGACGTCTTGTTCTGCATCGCTTCCTCGGCCGTGCGCTTGGCTTCGAGCGCGGCCTTTTCGTCGAGATCCTTGGCGCGTATGGCCGTATCGGCGAGCACCGTGACCAGGTTCGGCTGCACCTCGAGATAGCCTCCCTGCACGAACACCAGCTCCTCCGGGCCGGGGCCGGCGGGCTTGATGCGCACCGAACCGGCCTTGATCTGGGTGAACAGCGGCGTGTGCCGCGGATAGATCCCGAGCTCGCCCATTATGCCGGGAAGAATGACGAATTCCGCATCGCCGGAGTAGATCTGCTCTTCGGCGCTGACGACGTCGACGTGGATGCTGTGGGCCATGGATCAGGTTTCCCGCGAGGCTCGTCGCCCTTATTGCAGCGTCTTCGCCTTCTCGAATGCTTCCTCGATCGTCCCGACCATGTAGAACGCCTGCTCGGGAAGCTGATCGCACTCGCCGTTGACGATCATGTTGAAGCCCTTGATCGTGTCCTTCAGCGACACGTACTTGCCCGGCGTGCCGGTGAACACTTCGGCGACGCTGAACGGCTGCGACAGGAAGCGCTGGATCCTTCGCGCACGCGCAACGGCCAGCTTGTCCTCGGGCGACAGCTCGTCCATGCCGAGGATCGCGATGATGTCGCGCAACTCCTTGTAGCGCTGCAGCGTCTGCTGGACTCGCCGCGTGCAGCCATAGTGCTCTTCGCCGATGACGTTCGGGTCGACCTGGCGCGACGTCGAGTCCAGCGGATCGACCGCCGGATAGATGCCCAGCGACGCGATGTCGCGCGACAGAACCACCGTTGCGTCGAGATGGCCGAAGGTCGTCGCGGGCGACGGATCGGTCAGGTCGTCCGCCGGCACGTACACCGCCTGGATCGAAGTGATCGACCCGGTCTTGGTCGACGTGATGCGCTCCTGCAGCCGGCCCATTTCCTCGGCCAGCGTCGGCTGGTAGCCCACGGCGGAAGGCATCCGGCCGAGCAGCGCCGACACCTCGGTGCCCGCGAGCGTGAAGCGGTAGATGTTGTCGATGAACAGCAGCACGTCGCGGCCGTCGTCGCGGAAATGCTCGGCCATGGTGAGGCCGGTCAGCGCGACGCGCAGACGGTTGCCCGGCGGCTCGTTCATCTGGCCATAGACCATCGCCACCTTGGACTTCGACAGGTCGTCCTTGTTGACGACGCCGGCATCCATCATTTCGTGATAGAAGTCGTTGCCTTCGCGCGTGCGCTCGCCGACGCCCGTGAACACCGACAGGCCCGAGTGCGCCTTGGCGATGTTGTTGATCAATTCCATCATGTTGACGGTCTTGCCGACGCCGGCGCCGCCGAACAGTCCCACCTTGCCGCCCTTGGCGAACGGACAGCAGAGATCGATGACCTTGATGCCGGTCTCGAGCAGTTCCTGCGACGGCGACAGCTCGTCGAACGCGGGTGCGGTACGGTGGATCGACATCTCTTTCTCGGCCCCCACCGGGCCGCGTTCGTCGATCGGGCGGCCGAGCACGTCCATGATGCGGCCGAGCGTCTTGTTGCCGACCGGCACCATGATCGGCGCGCCGGTGTTGACGACCTGCATGCCGCGACGCAGGCCGTCAGAGGAGCCGAGCGCGATCGTGCGCACGATGCCGTCGCCGAGCTGCTGCTGGACTTCGAGCGTCAGCCCGATCTCGTCCATCTTCAGTGCGTCGAAAATCCCGGGCATGTGCTCGCGCGGAAACTCGACGTCGACGACCGCGCCGATGCATTGGACTATGGTTCCCTGGTTCATCGTTGATTTCCTTTTGGGGACAGCTAATTGGGGTCAGAGCTGTTTAATTGGGGTCAGAGCTGTAATATTCGAAGGCTCGGACATGTCGTCCAAAATATTACAGCTCTGACCCCAATTAAACAGCTCTGACCCCAATTAACTGACCCCCATTAAACGGCGGCTGCGCCGCCGACAATCTCCGACAATTCCTTGGTGATGCCGGCCTGCCGCGTCTTGTTGTAGATGAGCTGCAGCTCGTCGATGATCTTGCCGGCGTTGTCGGACGCCGCCTTCATCGCGACCATCCGCGCCGACTGTTCGGAAGCGATGTTCTCGTTCACCATCTGGAAGATGACGGCCTCCATGTAGCGCCGCATCATGCCATCGAGCAGTTCGCGCGCATCGGGCTCGTAGATGTAGTCCCATGCGCCGTCGGAGACGCCCGACGTCCGCAATTCGCCCGCCGCGGTCCGGTATTCCTCCGGAACCGGCACGACGCGCACCTGCCGCGGCTCCTGCTTCATCGTGTTGACGAAATTGGTCGAGAAGATGTGAATCTCGTCGACCCGGCCCTCGAGGTACTCGTCCATCAGCACCTTGACCGCTCCGACCAGGCGCTCGAGCCGCGGCCGGTCGCCGAGTTGCACGACGCTGGAGACGATGTTCGTTCCCATCCGGTTGAGGAAGCCCAGTCCCTTGCTGCCGACGGCGACGAAGTCGACCTCGATCGCGGCGTCGCGCCACTCCTTGAAGCGTTGCGTGGCAAGCCGCAGGACGTTGGTATTCAGGCCGCCGCATAGTCCTTTGTCCGTCGTGACGACGATCACCCCGACGCGCTTCACGGTCTCGCGCTTCACGAGGAACGGATGCCGGTACTCGGTGTTGGCCTTGCCGATGTGCATCGCGATGGCGAATGCACGCTCGACATAGGGCCGCCCGGCGCGCATCCGGTCCTGGGCCTTCTTCATCTTCGAGGCCGCGACCATCTCCATCGCCTTGGTGATCTTGCGCGTGCTCTGCACGCTCTTGATCTTGTTGCGTATCTCTTTGGAGCCTGCCATCGTATTTTCCGCTTGCGCTCACGCGACCCGGCGCTCAACGCGCCGCCGCAGGTGACGCCGACGTCACCGATCCCTGTCCTCTGATGCCTGATTCCTGATCAGTACGTTCCCGTCTTCTTGAAGTCGTCGATCGCCGCGGCGAGCGATTTCTCGTCGTCGGCCGTCATGTCCTTCGTCTGCTCGATCTTGTCCATGATCGCGGCGTACTTGCTCTTCATGAACTGGCGCAGCGCGGCCTCGAAGGCGAGTGCCTTGTCGACCGGTACATCGTCGTAATAGCCGCGGTTGACCCCGAACAGCGTCAGCGCCATTTCATTGACCTGCAGCGGCTGGTACTGGGGCTGCTTCATCAGCTCGGTGACCATGCGACCGCGATCGAGCTGCTTGCGCGTGGCGTCGTCGAGGTCGGACGCGAACTGCGCGAACGCCGCCAGCTCGCGGTACTGCGCGAGTGCCAGCCGCACGCCGCCGCCCAGCTTCTTGATGACCTTGGTCTGCGCATCGCCGCCGACCCGCGACACCGAGATGCCGGCGTTCATCGCAGGACGGATGCCGGCGTTGAACAGGTCGGTCTCCAGGAAGATCTGGCCGTCGGTGATCGAGATCACGTTGGTCGGCACGAACGCCGTCACGTCGCCGGCCTGCGTCTCGATGACGGGCAGCGCGGTCAAGGAGCCGGTCCTGCCCTTGACGGCACCCTTGGTGAACTTCTCGACGTACTCCTCGTTGACGCGAGCGGCTCGCTCGAGCAGGCGCGAGTGCAGGTAGAACACGTCGCCCGGATACGCTTCCCGGCCCGGCGGGCGGCGCAGCAGCAGCGACACCTGGCGATAGGCCCACGCCTGCTTGGTCAGGTCGTCGTAGATGATCAGCGCATCCTGGCCGCGGTCGCGGAAGTATTCGCCCATCGTGCAGCCCGAGTACGGGGCGATGTACTGCATCGCCGCCGAATCCGACGCGGTGGCCGCCACGACGATCGTGTACGCCATCGCGCCGTGCTCCTCGAGCTTGCGCACCACGTTCTTGATCGTCGAGGCTTTCTGCCCGATCGCAACGTAGATGCAGATCAGGTCCTTGCCCTTCTGGTTGATGATCGTGTCGACAGCGACTGCGGTCTTGCCGGTCTGGCGGTCGCCGATGATCAGCTCGCGCTGACCGCGGCCGACTGGCACCATCGCGTCGATCGACTTCAAGCCCGTCTGCACCGGCTGCGCGACCTTCTTGCGCCAGATCACGCCAGGCGCGACCTTCTCGATGACGTCGGTCTCCTTGGCGTTGACCGGGCCCTTGCCGTCGATCGGCTGGCCCAGCGAATTGACGACGCGCCCGATCAGCTCGGGCCCGACCGGCACTTCGAGGATGCGGCCCGTGCACTTGACCGTGTCGCCTTCGCTGATGTGCTCGTATGCACCCAGCACGACCGCGCCGACCGAATCGCGCTCGAGGTTCAACGCCAGCCCGAACGTGTTGCCGGGGAATTCCAGCATCTCGCCCTGCATCGCGTTCGACAGCCCGTGAACGCGGCAGATGCCGTCGGTGACCGACACGACCGTGCCCTGGGTGCGCACTTCGGCGCCCATGTCCAGGTTCTGGATGCGTGCCTTGATGATTTCGCTGATTTCCGAAGGATTCAGTTGCATGATGTGTTCCCTGTCGTTAGGCGCGAAGCTGCGTCGACATCGCGTCGAGCTTCGCCTGCACCGACCCGTCGATGACCGCGTCGCCGACCGTCACGCGTGCCCCGCCGATCAGCTCGGGGTTGACGCTGACGCTCGCCTCGATCTTCCTGCCGAACCGCCGTTCCAGCGCCGCCTTGAGCTCGGCAACCTGCGCGTCGGTAAGCTCGAACGCGGATTCGATCGTCGCCTTGGCCGTCGCCTCGGCGTCGTCCTTCAGTGCGTCGAACTGCGCCGAGATCTGCGGCAGCAGCGCGACACGGTCTGCGGCGACCAGCACGTGAATGAAATTCCGCGCCTGTGCGTCGAAGCGGTCGCCCGCGATCGACAGCAGCAGCGATTCCTTGGCGGAGGCGTCGAGCCGGGGGTTGTCCAGCGCCGCCGCGACTCGCTCGTCGCCCACGATCGTGGCACCGAAGCGCAGCATTTGCGACCACGCTCCCAGCGCCGATTCCTCGCGCGCGAGCTCGAACGCCGCTTCGGCGTAAGGACGCGCAATCGTCGATAGCTCGGCCATCTCGTCGCGTCCGTTACAGCTCGCTGCGGATCGCCGCGAGAAGCTCGGCGTGGTCCTTCGCCACGACTTCGCGCTTCAGGATCCTGGAGGCACCCGCGACCGCGAGGTCGGCGACCTGGTTGCGCAGCTGCTCCTTCGCGCGTGCGACCTCCTGCTGGATCTCGGCCTTGGCGGCGGCGATAATCCGGTCGCCTTCCGCGCGCGCGTCGATCTTGGCCTGGTCCATCGTCTCGGACCGGAACTTCTCGCCGGTCGCGACGATTTCTCCTGCCTTGGCCCTGGCCTCGGCGATCATCTCGGCGATGCGCTTCTCGGCGCTCGCGAGACTCTGCCGGCCCTGCTCGCCCGCCGCGAGCCCGTCGGCGATCTGCTTCTGGCGGGTCTCCACCGCGCGCGTCAGCGGCGGCCAGATGAATTTCGCCGTGAACCAGATGAACAGGCCGAAGCCGACGGCCTGCATCAGCATGGTGAGATTGATGTTCATCGCTGCACTCTTTCGAAGATCGATGCGCCTGCCGCCGCGAGCGTTACTTCAGGCCGGCGGGGATCAGCGGGTTGCCGAACGCGAACAGCATCGCGATACCCAGCCCGATGATGAACGACGCGTCGATCAGGCCGAGAAGCAGGAACACCTTCGCCTGCAGCTGGGGCATCAGCTCCGGCTGGCGCGCGGCGCCCTCGAGGAAGCGCGAGCACATGATGCCCACGCCGATGCACGCGCCGAGCGCGCCCAACCCGATCATCAGGCCGATGCCGATGCCGGTGAGGCCCTGGATCTGCGCGATCAGTTGAAGCTTGTCCATTTCGTTTCCTTTCGTCTGGCGGGTTTGATTTGGATAGAAGGGGTTGGGCGGTGCGCGCCGATGCGGGGCGCCGCGGCGACTGCCGCACGCTCCCGGCGATCAGTGATGCTCGTGCGCCATCGCGATGTAGACGACCGTGAGCATCATGAAGATGTAGGCCTGCAGGGCGACGATCAGGATGTGGAAGATCGACCAGCCCAGATCCAGCACCGCGCCGAAGACGGTGCCGACGATGCCGGTGGCCGCCCACATGCCGATCAGCAGGAAGATCAGCTCGCCCGCGTACATGTTGCCGAAGAGCCGCAACGAATGCGACAACGGCTTCGACACGTACTCGACGAGGTTGAACAGCAGGTTGAACGGCCACAGGAGCGGGTTCGACCCGAAAGGCGCGCAGAAGAGCTCGTGGATCCATCCACCCAGGCCCTTCACCTTGATGCTGTAGAAGATCATCAGTCCGAACACCGACAGCGCCAGCGCGAACGTCGTGTTGACGTCGGCGGTCGGAACGAAGCGGTATTTGTCGAAGCCGACGGCGTGCAGGCCGGTGGCCACGACATCGATCGGCAGGAAATCCATCGCGTTCATGACCAGCACGAGCACGAAGGTCGTCAGCGCGATCGGCGCGACCATGCGCGAGCTGCCGTTGTAGATGCTCTTGACCTGCTCGTGGACGAAATCGACGGCCAGCTCGACGAAAGCCTGCGTCCTCGACGGCACGCCGGCCCTCGCCTTGCGCGTGACCAGCCACAGGAAACCGAAGGTCAGCACCCCGATCACCGCCGAGGTCAGGAGCGTGTCGACGTTGACGGTCCAGAATCCTCCCGGGCCGACCGGCTGCGTGAAAAACGACAGGTGGTGGTTGATGTACTCGGTCGGGTTCTCGTACGTGGCAGCCATCGGAGTTTCCGGTCGGACAACAATCAATCGCGAACGAACAGGGCAACGCGGAACAGCAAGACAGTGACGATGAACGCTGCGAACAGCGCGGGCAGCACCAGGTCGCGGTAGGTCGAGAGCACCAGCCACAACTGACCGACGATCATGATGATCTTCGCGGCTTCGGCCCGGACCGCGCCCACGACCGTCCCGCCCGGGGTCCGCGACGGCGAAAGCCTCGCCACGAACGCGTAGACGACGCCCGCCGTGAGGTTGATCACCCCTCCCAGCACCGCCGAGAGCGCTCCGTTCGCGCCCGCGTAGGCGCCGGCGATGGCCGCGATGACCAGCGTCGCGACCGCCTGCCAGACCAGCGCGGTGCGAAGTGGCCTGAAGGAAAACGGCGGTGGCACGGTCTTCGGGCTGGCGTGCGCCGGCGAGCTGCGCCGATGCCGAGCAAACTTTGCAATTTTAACCGGTTTCGCGCGTGAATCGCAACGATATGTTGCGGCGCAACCTTGCCCGGCGCCGCCTCACGACCGCGCGGGAGGCCGGGAGATCATGATCAGCCGCCCGACAGCGCGGCGACGATCATCACTTCCGACTCGGAGGTCAGCGGCATGGCCAGATCGCGTGTGAGCATGCCACCGACGAACAGCTTGATGTGGGGGCGCAACTGGCGCTGCTCGTCGATGATCCGGAAGCGGATGCCCGGGTACGCGCCGTCGAGCGCGGCGAGAACGCCGCCTACCGTCGGCGGCAACTCGGGCGCCAATACCGGCACCGCCACCGCGACCTCGGCCGCGCCCGTGTAGGAGCGCAGCGGCGAGGGGATCTTCACCCGGACGACGACGGCGGCTTCGCGCGAGGCCCGGGCCGTCATCGCTTGGGCGTGCCAGTGCGGCGAGACACAGGAAGCGGGCGCTCGCTGCTCGTCGGCGCGAATGCGCGTGCGCGGGAGATCAGCACCACGCCTCGAGCGCGAAAATGTGTGGCAGGTGCCGCGCGAGACACCGGAAGCTGCGGCCCTCGTCGCGACTGCCCCAGATCTCGCCCGACGTGGTCCCGAAATAGAGTCCCATCGGATCGCGCGTATCGGTCGTCATCGCCTGGCGCTTCACAGTCCACCACGCCTGGGACCTCGGCAGGCCCTGGTCCTGCCGCTTCCAGGTCTTGCCGCCGTCGCGCGAGCGATAGACCGCGGGTCGCCCGCCGGGTGCCGTGCGCGGCCACACGCTCGTTCCGTCCATGGGCAGCACCCACAGGGAATCGGGATCACGCGGGTGCACGGCCATCGGAAAGCCGACGTCGCCGACCGACTTCGGCATGGTCGCGCCGATGTCCTGCCATGTGTCCGATGGCCGGTCGATCCGGTAGATGCCGCAGTGGTTCTGCTGATAGAGCCGGTCCGGATTCGCGCCCGCGAACCGCACGCAGTGCGGGTCGTGGCCATACTCGGGCGGCGGTCCCGGAAAGAAATCGGCCCGCACGCCCTTGTTGAGCGGCCGCCAGTCGGCGCCCGCATCCACGGATTCGAACACGCCGCCGCCCGACATGCCGATGTACATGTGCGCGCGGTCGCGCGGGTCGATCAGGATCGAATGCATCTTGGGGCCGTCGGGCGTGCCGTCCTGGTCGCCGCCGCACCAGGCTTTGCGCTGCGGATGTGCATTGAAGCCCGCGACCTCCTCCCACGTCGCGCCGGCATCGGCGGAGCGGAACAGGCCCTGCGGCGAGGTCCCCGAATACCAGACGCCCGGCTCGCTGGCATGGCCGGGCGTCAGCCAGAAAGTGTGGTTGACGACGCGGCCGCCGGCTTCGGCGAATGCCGGCGGCCGCGTCGCCTCCTTCCACGTCCTGCCGCTGTCCACCGAACGGAACACCGTCGGCCCCAGGTGCCCGGTGCGCGCAGCGGCCAGCCACGTCCTGCCGTCGCGCGGGTCGGGTACCGCATGGTGGACGATGTGTCCGAGGAACTGCGGTCCCGCGAGCTTCCAGCCGTTGCGTGCGACGTCGCTCGTCAGTGTCCACAGTCCCTTGCGGGTCGCGATCAGCAGGCGAATGCGGCGCGCGGGCGCAGGCCGCGCCGCGACTTTGGTGCGAGTCATCGAGGGTCCTCCCGAGTTCGAAGTCCGGGGTGTGCTGGACCCCGGTCGAGCCCTCAAAGCTACGCTGCGCGAAGAAACCGGGCAAGCGTCAGGGTTGAATTTACCGCCGCCGGCTGCGATGCTTGGGTGGGAAATCCCGTGCCCGCCTTTGCGGCGGGCCATCACCCGCACCCAGGAGCACACGATGACGATCAAAGTCGGCGACCGTCTGCCGGACGGCACCCTGCAGGAATATCTCGACGTAGAAAAGGACGGGTGCTCGGTCGGGCCGAATCCGGTCCAGGTCGGCGAGCTCACGCGCGGCAGGAAGGTCGTCCTGTTCGGCCTGCCCGGGGCGTTCACCCCCACCTGCTCCGCGAAGCACGTGCCGAGCTACGTCGCGGCCTACGACACGCTCAAGGCCAAGGGCGTGGATGCGATCGCGTGCATGTCGGTCAACGATGCGTTCGTCATGGGCGCGTGGGCGCGCGACCAGCACACCGGCGACCGCGTGCGCATGCTCGCGGACGGCAGCGCCGACTACACCAGGGCGCTGGGCCTGGAGCTGGATTTGATCAAGCGCGGCATGGGCGTGCGCTGCCAGCGCTTCTCGATGCTGATCGACGACGGCGTCGTGAAGCTGCTCAACATCGAGGCGCCGGGCAAATACGAAGTGTCCGACGCGCAGACGATGCTGCGGCAGATGGGATGAGCTAGGATTTCGTCGCGACGCCCATCCGCTGCAGCAGCCCGTCGAGCTGCTCGAGCGTCGAATAGCGGATGACGATCCGCCCGGCGCCCTTGCGTCCCGGCTCGATGTGCGCGACCGCGCCGAGCCGCTCCGCGAGGTCGTTCTCCAGGCGCGCGGTGTCAGCGTCGAAGTTGGGCCGCGTCTTGCGGCGCGCCGCGCGCCGCGCCGGATTCAACAGGCCGTGGACCAGGCGCTCGGCGTCGCGCACCGACATCGACGCGTTGACCACGCGCACGGCGGCCCCCGCCTGCTGCGCCGCGGGCAGTGCGAGGAGCGCGCGCGCGTGGCCCATCTCCAGCGCGCCTTCCAGCAGGTATTCCTGGACCGGGCCCGCGAGCGCGTTCAGGCGCAGCAGGTTCGACACCGCGCTGCGCGAGCGCCCGACCGCCTTGGCTGCGGCCTCGTGGGTCAGGCCGAACTCGTCGATCAGGCGCTTCAAGCCTTTCGCCTCCTCGATCGGATTCAGATCCTCGCGCTGGATGTTCTCGATCAGCGCCACCGCCAGCGCGGCCTGGTCGGGGACGTTCTTGACCAGCGCCGGAATCTCGCGCAACCCCGCCTGCTGCGCCGCGCGCCAGCGACGCTCGCCGGCGACGATCTCGAAGCGGCCACCGTCAACCGGGCGCACGAGGATCGGCTGCATCACACCCTGCTCGCGTATCGAGTCCGCGAGCTCGGCGAGCGACGCCGCATCCATCTTGCTGCGCGGCTGGTACTTGCCCGGGCGCAGGCGATCCAGCGACAGCGTCTGCAGGCTCTCGCCTCCCGCCGCAGACGCGTCGTCCGGACCGGCGAGCAACGCGTCGAGGCCGCGGCCCAGTCCCTTGGGTCGAATCATGGAATCTCCTCGTGCGGCGCCTGTGCGGCGGGCGCGAGCTCGGTGACCGCGTTCTGCGGCTTGCGCGCTTCCATCCTTCGCAGCACTTCGCCGGCGAGCGCCAGGTACGCGAGCGCGCCCTTCGACTGCGGCTCGAGCTTCAGCGCGGGTATCCCGTGCGACGGCGCCTCGGCGAGGCGCACGTTGCGCGGAACCACGGTGCGATAGAGCCGCTCGCCGAAATGCTTCTCGAGCTCGGCCGCGACGTTCTGCGCGAGCGTGTTCCGGGGATCGTACATCGTGCGCAGCAACCCCTCGATCTCGAGCGACGGGTTGAGGTGCGCACGCACCTTCTTCACCGTCTGGACGAGGTCCGACAATCCTTCCAGCGCGTAGTACTCGCACTGCATCGGGATCAGCACCGAATCCGCGGCGCACAATCCGTTCAGCGTCAGCAGCGACAGCGACGGCGGGCAGTCGAGGAAGATGAAATCGTAGTCGCCGGCGATCGCGCCGAGCGCGTCGCGCATCTGGCGCAGCGCCTCGGCGAGCGCATCCTTCAAGCGCGTCTCGCGCTCCGGCAGGTCGACGAGCTCGACCTCGGCGCCGGCGAGCTCGCGGTTCGCGGGCACGAGGTCGTAGCCTCCGGCCTCCGACTTCACGCGGACCTCGGCAATCGTCGTCTCGCCGAGCAGCACGTGATAGACGGTGCGCGTGCAGGCGCGCTTGTCGATGCCCGATCCGGTCGTCGCGTTGCCCTGCGGGTCGAGGTCGACGACGAGCACGCGGCGCTTCATCGCGGCGAGGCTCGCGGCGAGATTGACCGTCGTCGTCGTCTTTCCGACGCCGCCTTTCTGGTTGGCGACAGCGATGATGCGGGTCATCGCGGCCTCGCCCCGCGCGCGGGCGCGTGTGCGGACGCGACCGGCGCCGCCGCGCACATCACGATCAGGTGGCGCTGCGCGGCGAGCCCCGGCACGTCGAGCGCGGGCTCGGCGACGATCGTCACGCCCGCGGGCAGCGCCGCGATCTCATCGCGCGGATACGCGCCTTTCATCGCGACGAGGGTCCCGCCCGGCGCAAGAAGGTGCTGCGCGCCGCGCACGAAACTCGCGAGGTCCGAGAACGCACGCGAGACGATCACGTCGAACGGCGCATCGGGCGCGTAATCTTCGACGCGAGCGGCGACCGCAGTGACGTTGGCGAGCTCGATCTCGATCGCCGCCTGCGTCAGGAACGCGACCTTCTTCTGGTTCGAATCGAGCAGCACGACGCGCCAACCGGGTCGCGCGATCGCGAGTGGTATCCCCGGCAGGCCCGCGCCCGTTCCGACGTCGAGTACGCGCAGCGTCTGCGTTTCGGGCAGATGGGGAAGGATCGCGAGCGCATCGTTGAGGTGGTGCGTCACCATGTCCGCGCGCTCGCGGATCGCCGTCAGGTTGAAGGTCCTGTTCCATTTCACCAGCAGGTCGAGGTAGGCATCGAGCTTGCGCTGCGCATCCGCAGGCAGCGCAACCTGCGCCACGGCCGTCATGCCGAGCGCGCGACGAGCCCGCGCTTCAGATGCACGAGCAGCAGCGAGATCGCGGCCGGCGTGACGCCCGAGATGCGCGCGGCCTGGCCCAGGGTCTCGGGCCGATGCGCATCGAGCTTCTGCTGCACCTCGATCGACAGCCCACGGACCTGGCGATAGTCGATCCGGTCCGGCAGGCGCATCTCCTCGTGCTCACGCTGACGCGAGACCTCGCCCTGCTGGCGCTCGATGTAGCCGTGATACTTGGTGGCGATCTCGACCTGCTCGGCGACGACCGCATCGGCGACCGGCGTGCCCGCGCCTTCGAGCTCGTGCAGCGCGCGATAGGTGACGCCCGGGCGACGCAGCAGGTCGGCGAGTGCGTAGTCGCGCTCGATCGGCTGCCCGAGCACGCGCACGGCGTCGTGACGCGCGACGACCGCGGCGCTGACGTAGGTCGACTTGATTCGCTCCTGCTCTTGCGCGATCGCGTCACGCTTGCGGCAGTAGGCGTCCCAGCGCGCGTCCTCGACGATACCGAGCCTGCGGCCGTGCTCGGTCAGGCGCAGGTCGGCGTTGTCCTCGCGCAGTTGCAGCCGGTATTCGGCGCGCGAAGTGAACATGCGGTAAGGCTCTGATACACCGCGTGTAATCAGGTCGTCCACCAACACGCCCAGGTACGCCTCGTCGCGCCGCGGGCACCAACCGTCGCGGCCGGCGACATGGCGCGCGGCGTTGATGCCGGCCAGGATGCCCTGGGCGGCCGCTTCCTCGTAGCCGGTGGTCCCGTTGATCTGCCCGGCGAAGAACAGGCCCGCGATTGCCTTGGTCTCGAGGGTGGCTCGCAGACCCCGCGGGTCGAAATAGTCGTATTCGATCGAGTAGCCGGGACGCAGGATGTGCGCGTTCTCGCAGCCCGGGATCGAGCGGACCA
Source organism: Betaproteobacteria bacterium (assembly GCA_018971195.1). Taxonomy (GTDB): domain Bacteria; phylum Pseudomonadota; class Gammaproteobacteria; order Burkholderiales; family Casimicrobiaceae; genus VBCG01. Next base: position 27,568 of record JAGXBK010000001.1, on the reverse strand, counting down.
GCGCGAGCTGGATATCGAATGGCAGGGATGTCGAGATGCCGTTCGGATAAATCTCTCGTGTATCAAGACCTTCCGGTTCCAGGAAGATCTGGTGCGAATCGCGGGCCGCGAAGCGTACGACCTTGTCCTCGATCGACGGGCAATACCTCGGGCCGACGCCCTTGATGACCCCGGTGAACAGCGGCGAGCGGTCGAGGCCGCCGCGGATGATTTCATGGGTTCGCGGCGTCGTGTGGGTGATCCAGCACGGAAGCTGCCGAGGATGCAGGTCGCGGCTGCCGACGAACGAGAACACCGGCGTCGGGTCGTCACCGGGCTGCGCCACGAGCCCCGAGAAATCGATCGTGCGTCCGTCGAGCCGCGGCGGCGTCCCGGTCTTGAGTCGCCCCGCGGGCAGGTTCAGCTCGCGCAGCCGCGCGCCCAGACGCTTGGCCGGGGGGTCGCCCGCGCGCCCCGCCTCGTAGTGCTCGAGCCCCACGTGGATCAGGCCGGACAGGAAGGTTCCCGTGGTCAGGATGACCGCGCCCGCCTCGAACTCGAGTCCGATCTGGGTCACGACGCCGGCGACGCGGTCGCCTTCGAGCAGCAGGTCGTCGACCGGCTGCTGGAACAGCGTGAGGCCGGGGGCCGTCTCCAGTCGATGCCGGATCGCGCGTCGGTAGAGCACCCGGTCCGCCTGCGCGCGGGTGGCGCGTACCGCCGGGCCCTTGCTGGCGTTCAGGATCCTGAACTGGATGCCGGCCTCGTCGGTTGCGAGCCCCATCGCCCCGCCCAGTGCGTCGACCTCCTTCACCAGGTGACCTTTGCCGATGCCGCCGATCGACGGATTGCAGGACATCTGGCCCAGCGTCTCGATGTTGTGCGTCAGCAGCAGCGTGCTCCGGCCGGCGCGCGCGCAGGCGAGCGCAGCCTCGGTGCCGGCATGCCCGCCGCCGACGACGATCACGTCGAAACGCTTGTCGAATCTCATTTTAAATCAGCGAATTGCTGGTGCCAACACTCGATGGCTCGCAGACTCCATTCTACAGCATCCGGGAAGCCGGTTGGAGACGAATCCGCGTCGGCGCGCGGCGGTCGGGACGTTTCACGTGGAACCTCGGCCGGCGGGACCGAAGCCGCAGCGCGAAGGTTTCACGTGGAACGCCGGCCGGCGGGTCCGCGCCACCCGCCGCGCCCCGACCGTCCGCGCGTCGCGACCGGCGCATCCCGGGCTCCGGGGTCCAGGCAACTGCGCAACCGGTGCCCGGCCCGGATCGACCCGGACACGTGCGTCACGGAGATGGCACAGCTCTCGCTGGACCCCTCGCAGGGAGCGCTGGTCCGCCGCTGCCGGTCGATCCACGTCCAGGCTGTGTGGCCACGGGTGGTGAATCGCTTGCTGGTGCGAAAGTGGCCGAGAGTAAGCGCTTACATTGCTATCAGACCTTCGAGACGCGCACGCTCGCTCATCAGGGCATCCGGGCGCTTGTCCCCGAGCCGCTCGAACAGCGCGTCGTGCGATCCGAGCTCGACTGCCCACTGCGCGCTGTCGATCTGCATGACCTCGACGAACTGCGTGACCTTGAATTCGAGTCCCGACCAATCGAGGTCGTCGTAGCGAGGAACGAAGCCCAGTGCCGTCTCGATTGCCTCGGCGCGGCCCGCGCAACGCTCGACCATCCATTTCAGCACCCGCATGTTCTGCCCGAAGCCCGGCCAGACAATGCGTCCGCCCGCATCCTTGCGGAACCAGTTGACGCTGAAGATCTGGGGCGGCTCGCTGACCCGCGATCCCATGCGCAGCCAGTGATCGAAGTAGTCGCCCATGTGATAGCCGCAGAACGGAAGCATCGCGAACGGATCGCGCCGCACCTCGCCGACCTTGCCGGACGCAGCGGCGGTTGTCTCCGAGCCCATGGTCGCCGCCTTGTAGACGCCCTCTTCCCAGCTGCGCGCCTGCGACACCAACGGAACGGTGTCGGAGCGCCTCGCGCCGAACACGAACGCAGAGATCGGCACGCCCTCGGGGTTGTCCCACTCCGGATCGAGAGACGGACACTGGATCGCGGCGACGGTGAAGCGCGAGTTGGGATGCGCCGCGGGCCGGCCGCATCCCGGCGTCCACGCCTTGCCCTGCCAGTCAATCAAGTGCGCCGGCGGCGTGGGCGTCATTCCCTCCCACCAGACGTCCCCGTCGTCGGTCAGCGCGACGTTGGTGAATATCACGTTTTCGCGCAAGGTTTTCATCGCATTCGGATTCGACAGGTACGACGTTCCCGGCGCGACCCCGAAATAGCCGGCCTCGGGATTGATCGCGCGGAAACGCCCGTCCGGCGATGGCTTGATCCAGGCAATGTCGTCGCCGATCGTGGTCACGCGCCAGCCTTCGAATTCCGGCGGCGGAATCATCATCGCGAAGTTCGTCTTCCCGCACGCACTGGGGAACGCGGCCGCGACGTAGCGCTTCTCGCCGTCGGGCGAGGCGACGCCGAGGATCAGCATGTGCTCGGCGAGCCAGCCCTGGTCGCGGCCCATCACCGACGCGATGCGCAGCGCGAGGCATTTCTTCCCGAGCAGCGCGTTCCCGCCGTAACCCGAGCCGTAGCTCCAGATCTCGCGCGCCTCGGGGAAATGCACGATGTACTTGTTCTTCGCATCGCAGGGCCAGGCGACGTCCTTGACGCCGGGAGCGAGCGGCGCTCCGACCGAATGCACGCAGGGGACGAACGCGCCGTCCTCGCCGAGCACGCCGTAGACCGCCGCACCCATCCGCGTCATCAGCTTCATGTTGGCGACGACGTACGGGCTGTCGGTGATCTCGACGCCTACGTGCGCGATCGGGCTGCCGAGCGGGCCCATCGAGAACGGGACGACGTACATCGTGCGTCCGCGCATCGCGCCGTCGAACAAGGCGCGCAGCGTCCGGTGCATCTCGCCGGGCTCGACCCAGTTGTTGGTCGGCCCTGCGTCCTCCTCGCGCACGCTGCAGATGAAGGTCCGGTCCTCGACGCGGGCGACGTCGGAAGGATCCGAGCGGGCGAGAAAGCTGTGGGGGCGCTTGACGGGATCGAGTCGGATCAGCGTCCCCGCAGCGACCATCGCGTCGCACAGCCGATCGTATTCCTCGGCGCTGCCATCGCTCCATTCGATGCGATCGGGCTTGGTCAAGGCGGCGATGTCGCGCACCCATTGAAGGAGCCGGACGTGCCTGACGCCGACGGGCGCGCCGACCGATGCGGCGAGGACTGCGAGCGGCTGGGGCTGGGGCGTCGTCATTGAATGTCGGCGCGCGATCGTCGCCGTGCAGCAGCTGGGCGCAAAACTCTAGCACGCGCAGCGCCGCGATCGTAGTCCCGGCGTGCGGGTGCTCGCGCCTCGCGACACCACCTTGCATGCGCTGCTCGCCCGGAGTACGGTATTCGACAGCGAAGCGACTGCTTCGCTCCGAGAGAGTCGACGAATGCCCGCCCGCGAGGCTCGAGCGGCGGCGCACACACCGGACCGCAGGACCACCAAAGGAGGGCGTCATGGCCAGCTGGCGAATCGAGGGGCAGTACATGGAGACCTGCAGCTGCGACTACCTGTGCCCCTGCGCACCCTCGCATCTCACGGCGCGGCCCACCGAAGGCGATTGCCGGGCGGCATTGGCGATGCGCATCGACAAAGGCGAAAAGGACGGCGTGAAGCTCGAAGGATTGTCGTTCGTCGTCGTCCTGCATTCTCCCGGGGTCATGGCCGACGGCAACATGACTGTCGGCCTGATCGTCGACGAGCGCGCCTCGGCGGCGCAGACCGACGCGATCGCCGCCATTGCGACCGGTGCGGCGGGTGGCCCGATGGCAGCCCTGGGGCCGCTGGTCGGCCGCGTGGCCGGGATCGAGAAGCGCCCGATTCGCTTCGAGGCCCACGGCATGAAATATTCGGTGACGGCCGGCGAGCTCGTCGACCAGGCGTGTGAAGGCGTTGCCGGCGCGGTACGCAGCGACGAACCGCTCTACATCGACAACACTGCGCACCCGGTGAATTCGCGCCTGGCGCTCGCGAAGGCCACGCGCAGCATCTTCAACGCCTTCGGAATCAAGTGGAACGATTCGAGCGGCAAGCGCAACGGGCACTTCGCTCCGTTCGCATGGGCGGGCTAGACACCCGGTCGGCGCTCGACCGCGGCCTCGACGCAGCACTGCGCCACGACCGCTGGGTCACCCTCGGCAGCCTTGCCGTGGTCGTCGTGATCGCGTGGCTCTACCTGTGGCACGCCGCCACCGGCATGGATCAGGCTTCGATGTCGATGCCGGGAATGCCCGGGATGCGGGCGGTACCCCGCGCCATCGATGCCATGGCACTCGTCCTGACGTTCGTCATGTGGACCGTGATGATGGCGGGCATGATGCTGCCCAGTGCCGCCCCGACCGTGCTCCTGTACGGGGCGATGGTGCGCAGGAACGGCGCGCGTGGCACCGCGTTGCCGGGCGTCGGTATTTTCGCCAGCGCCTACCTCCTGGTCTGGGCGGGCTTCAGCGTGGCGGCCACGCTGCTGCAGACGCTGCTCGAGCAGGCATCGCTGCTGACACCGGCGCTGGCCGTGGCGAGCACCCGGGTCGCTGCGCTCGCCCTGATCGTCGCAGGCGTGTATCAGTTGACACCTCTCAAGCAATCCTGCCTCGGCAAGTGCCGGAACCCGCTGGAATTCTTCGTGTCCCGCTGGCGCGCGGGACCCGGCGGCGCGTTCCGGATGGGCCTCGAGCACGGCGCCTACTGCGTCGGCTGCTGCTGGGCGCTGATGCTGCTGCTCCTGGTGGCCGGAGTCATGAATCTCGCGTGGGTTGCGCTGATCGCGGCGTTCGTCCTGGTCGAGAAGCTGTTCCCCGCCGCCCGTCTCGTATCGCGACTCGCGAGCGCGGCATTGATCCTCTCCGGACTGCTTCTGCTCGCCGGAATCTAGCCGCAGCGTCCGTCGGCGCGACCGTGGCGACCATGCAGCCGGTCTCGCCGCCGATCGTTGCGGCGTGCCTGCGCGACGCCGCCTATTTTCCGATGCAGAACCGGGAGAAGATCTGCCCCAGCAGGTCGTCGGCGGTGAATTCGCCGGTAACCGTCGACAGAGCCTGTTGCGCGGCGCGCAGTTCCTCGGCGAAGAGCTCGATCGCCGGGGGCGTAATCGAAGTGTGCTTCTGCGCCGCCGCGAGGTGCGCTGCAGCCTCCGCCAACGCGCTCACCTGGCGTTCGCGCGCGAGGAACACGTCCTCCGTCGCGTGCTCGGCGCCGGCGATGCGGAGCATCTCGGCCTCGAGCATCGCGATGCCCTCGCCGGTCAGCGCGGACACCCAGATCTGCGCTTCGCCATCGTCCCCGCGAGCCGTGTGCGCGGCCATCCCCGCGAGGTCGCACTTGTTGCGCACCGCGATGCGCGGTAGCGACGGCGGGAGCTCGGCAGCATGCGTCGGATCGCCAGACACCTCCCGCGCGTCGGTCAGCACCAGCGCGAGGTCGGCGCGCGCGATCGCCGCGCGCGTGCGCGCGATGCCCAGCGCCTCGACGGTGTCGGTGGTCTCACGCAGGCCCGCGGTGTCGATGATCGTCAGCGGAATGCCGGCCAGCTCGATCGGCCGCTCGACCGTGTCGCGCGTCGTACCGGGGATCGGCGTCACGATCGCCGCCTCGTCGCCGACCAGGCGGTTCAGCAGGCTCGATTTGCCGACGTTGGGCGCGCCGACCAGCACGACGGCGAGACCATCGCGCAGGATCGCGCCGCGGCGCGAGCGCGCGAGGATCGCGGCGAGGCGCTCGCGTATCGCCGCGACCCGCGCGACCACGTCGCCTTCGCGCAGGAACTCGACGTCCTCCTCGGGAAAATCGAGCGTGGCCTCGGTGTACATGCGCAATTCGATCAACGCGTCGCGCAGCGCGTGCACCTCGGCCGAGAACTCGCCCGTGAGGCTGCGCGCTGCCGCGCGCACGGCTGCGCTCGTCGACGCCTCGATGACGTCGGCCACGCTCTCGGCCTGCGCCAGGTCGAGCTTGCCGTTCAGGAACGCGCGCTTGGTGAACTCGCCCGGCTCGGCGAGCCTCGCGCCGAGCTCGATGCACCGCGTGAGCAGCAGGCGCATGACGGCGGGGCCGCCGTGGCCGTGCCACTCGACGACGTTCTCGCCGGTGTAGGAGTTCGGCCGCGGGAACCAAAGCGCGAGGCCGGCGTCGATCGGCGCACCATGCGCATCGCGGAAGGTGACGCGGGTGGCGACGCGCGGCGGCAGTGCCCGCCCGGCGATGCCGTCGATCAGCGCCGCGAGGTCGTTGCCCGACACGCGGACGATGCCCACACCCCCGCGGCCGGGAGGCGTGGCGATCGCGGCGATCGTGGGGGCGGTCGCGCCGCTGGGCGAAGCGGCGGGAGCGCCGGTGGGCGAAGCGGCAGGGCGCGGCGGGTTCATGCCGCTGAGCTTACCGCGCCCGGCCCCGTGCGCCGCTCCCCATCGCAGCCGCGTCCGGGAGGTTCCCGGAGCGCCCGGGGGCGCGGCGCGAGGGTCAGCGCCGCTTCGCCGCGGCCTGCTCGGTCTCGCGCGTCAGCACCCGGTTCACGTGCCACTGCTGCGCGATCTGCAGCAGATTGTTGACCAGCCAGTAGAGCACCAGCCCCGACGGGAAGAACAGGAACATGATCGAGAACGCGACCGGCATGATCTGCATCACCTTCGCCTGCACCGGATCCGAGATCGGCGTCGGCGACAGGCGCACCTGCAGGTAGGCGGTGATCGCGTAGATGACCGGCAGCACGAACCACGGGTCCGGGGCCGACAGGTCGTGGATCCAGCCGATCCACGGCGCATGCCGCAGCTCGACCGCCGACAGCAGCACCCAGTACAGCGCGATGAACACCGGGATCTGCACGACGATCGGCAGGCATCCTCCCAGCGGGTTGATCTTCTCCTGCTTGTAGAGCTCCATCATCTTCATCTGGAGCTGCTGCTTGTCGTTCGCGTACTGCTCCTGCAGCGCCTTCATCTTCGGCGCGACCAGCTTCATCTTCGCCATCGAGCGCGCCGAGGTGGCGTTCAGCGGATAGAACGCGCCCTTGATCAGGATCGTCATCACGATGATCGCGAAGCCCCAGTTGCCGATCAGCTTGTGAAGGAACTTGAGCAGCAGGAACAGCGGCTCGGCGATGATGGTGAAGATGCCGTAGTCGACCACCAGGTTCAGTCCCGGGGCGAGCTTGGACAGCGCCTCCTGGTCCTGCGGGCCGGCGTAGAGGCTCGCGTGGATGACGCCCGTCGCCCCCGGCGCGATCGTGCCCTCGGAATAGCGCACTCCGGCGGTGTACAGATCGTTGCCGAGCTTGGTCGTGTAGAACCTGCGCTCGAGCTTCGGGGTCTCCGGCGGCAGCCACGCGACGACGAAGTAGTGCTCGACCATGCCGATCCAGCCGTTGTCCGTCGCCTGCGTGTACGGCGGCTTGCGGCTGGGATCCGCCGCGTCCTTGTCGATCTCGGCGAAATCGATCTTCTTGTACTTGTCCTGGTCGTCGTAGACGACCGGACCGACGTAGGGTTTCGGTCCCATCCGGCTGACGACGCCGACCACCTTCGTGTCGCGCATCAACTGGAAATACGCCTCGGGCTTGATCGGCGTCGCGCCGGCATTGGTGACGTCGAACGCGACATCGATCACGTAGGTTCCGCGGTGAAAGGTCAGCGTCTGCACGACCTTGTCGCCGTTGGGTGCAACTGCCTGCAGCTTCACGTCGAAATGGTCGGCCCCCGGGGGCAGCGAACGCGGGCCGGGCAGGACTTCATACGGCGTCCGGTGGTTGGGCAGGCCGTCGCCGATCAATCCCGCCTGGGCGACGAAAGTCCGGTCGGAATCGCGCTGCAGGACGTAGTACGGCTTGGACCTGTCCTCCGCATTGCGATGCATCGCGAGGCCCATGCGGGTGATCGCTCCGCCGATGGTGTCGATGTCGGCCGTGTAGAGGTCGGTGCGGACCTCGATCGTGTTGCCGACCGGCGCCGGCGCGCCGGTCGGGACGGCCCCGGCCGGGGCCGTGGACGCAGGACCGGCGCTGGTCGCAGGGGGAATCGCGCCCGGGCCGGGAAGCGTTCCCGCCTGGCCGGGCACCGGGGCCGCGGTCTGCGCCGTCGGCACCGGCAGCGGTGGATTGTGCTCGCGCTCCCAGGCCTGCCACAGCATCACGCCGGAAAAGGAGAAGACGAGCCAGAGGATCAGGCGTTGGATGTCCATTCAGGGTTTCCGGGTTGCCGTTGCCACCGCGACGATCGCGCTACAGCGAACGCGCGCGCCAGGGATGTCGATGGTGTCGGTTCAGGGGACCGGGTCGTAGCCGCCCGGATGATAAGGGTGACAGCGTCCGAGACGCTTGATCGCGAGCCAGGTTCCGGCGAGCGCACCGTGGCGTTCGATTGCCTCGCGCGCGTAATCGGAGCAACTCGGATAGAAACGGCAGTTCGAGCCCAGCATCGGGCGCAGCAGGTAGCGGTAGCCGCGCAGCAGCGCGAGGAGCACGCGCTTCATCGCGTCGATTCCGCGGGCTCGGCAAGCCTCGCGAGCAGTTGCCGCGCTTCGCCCAGCACCCGGTCGATCTCGGTGCGCGCGACATTGCGCTTGACACGCAGGATCACGTCGAAAGCGTCGAGGGTCGGGCGCGCAGCGCGGATCATTTCACGCAGACAGCGGCGCAGGCGGTTGCGATCGACCGCGAGCGGCATGACTTTGCGACCAATCACGTAGCCGACGCGGCCGGGCGGTTGCGCGGCGCGCGCGGCGATCAATTGCAGGTACCGTGCGTCGTGACGCGTGCCGGCGCGGAAGACGGCTTGGAACGCCCCGATGCCGCGAAGCCGGTAGCGGGAGTTGCCGATGCGCGGCGGCGGCGCAATGACCGTCAGACCGTGAGTCTGGCGCGGCCCTTGGCCCGGCGTGCCGACAGAACCTTGCGGCCGCCCACGGATTGCATCCGGGCGCGGAATCCGTGCGTACGCGCGCGGCGCAGCTTGGAAGGTTGGTAAGTGCGTTTCATCGTCGAAGACCTGTAGGTTGCCGGTGGCCGCGCCCACGCGGAAACTCGGTTGCGGGCAATAGCCGAAAAGCCTTGTATTAGAGCGCGTTACGCGCGTTCTGTCAACGCGAGCGGAGCGTCGCTGCTGCGATGGCGCCGGCGCGAGTGGTCACTTTCGCGCCAGCCCCCACCCACTCAAGTGTCGGCCCCCAGCCCGCGAAGTGCTGTGGATAACTCGGATTCTGGCGGCTACAATGCCCCCCCGGTCAGGACTCGTGCAAGCAACGCGCGGCCGGTTTTCCGAGCACTCCGATTCCTTCGACCGGCAACTTCCGCGTGCATTCCGCTACCGATTCCGCTGCCTGGGCCGCCTGCCTCTCCGTTTTCGAGCGAGAGCTTACGCCCCAGCAGTTCACGACCTGGATCAAGCCCTTAGCCTGCTCCGACGCCCCCGGCAGGCTGCGCCTGGTCGCCCCCAATCGCTTTGTCCTGCAGTGGGTCAAGGAGCGCTTCGGCGGCCGCATCGAGGCGCTGGCGCGTGAGGCCGTCGGCGAGCACGTCGCGGTCGAATTCGCGGTCGCAGACACCGGGACCCCGGCAGCTTCCGGACGCGCGAGGCCGGCGACCGCCGACAGCGAGGTGCGCAAGGCGGCCGACGAGACGCCCGCTGCGACCGCCGCTCCGGCTAGGACCCCCACCGCCAACGGGCCGGGCGCAGGCAGTCCCCCTTCGATGGGACCGCTCGCCATCAAGCCCGGCGGTGCCCGCCGCGTCGAGCCGGGGGGATTGAATCCCGGCTTCACGTTCCAGGCATTCGTCGCCGGCAAGGCGAACCAGCTCGCTCGCGCGGCAGGGCTGCAGGTCGCCGAGCACCCGACGTCGTACAACCCGCTGTTCGTCTACGGCGGCGTGGGTCTCGGCAAGACCCACCTGATCCAGGCGATTGCACACCAGCTGCTGTTGCAGAACCCCGAAGCCAGGATCCGCTACATCCATGCCGAGACCTACGTTTCCGACGTGGTCCGCGCCTACCAGCACAAGGCATTCGACGATTTCAAGCGCCACTACCGCACGCTCGACCTCCTGCTGATCGACGATATCCAGTTCTTCGGCGGCAAGAGCCGCACGCAGGAGGAGTTCTTCTACCTGTTCAACACGCTGATCGAGGCGCATCGGCAGGTCGTCATCACCTGCGACACGTTCCCGAAGGAAATCGAAGGCATCGAGGAGCGCCTGATCTCGCGCTTCGGCTGGGGTCTCACCGTTGCGCTCGAGCCTCCCGAGCTCGAGATGCGCGTCGCGATCCTGCTGTCGAAGGCCGCCTCGGTCGGCGTGCGTCTCGACGAGCAGGTGGCGTTCTTCATCGCCAAGCACATCCGCAGCAACGTGCGCGAGCTCGAGGGCGCGCTGAAGCGAATCCTCGCCTACGCCAGCTTCCACGGCCAGGAAATCACGCTCGCGATGACCAAGGAAGCGCTGCGCGACCTGCTCGCCGTGCAGAATCGGCAGATCTCGATCGACAACATCCAGAAGACGGTCGCCGACTACTACAAGCTGCGCATCTCCGACATGCACTCCAAGAAGCGCTCACGGGCCGTCGCCCGACCGCGCCAGGTCGCGATGGCGCTGGCAAAGGAGCTCACGCAGCTGTCGCTGCCTGAGATCGGCAGCAACTTCGGGGGCCGCGACCACACGACGGTGCTGCATGCCTGCCGCCAGATTGCCAAGCTTCGCGATTCGATGCCGGAACTCAACCACGACGTCAATTTCCTGCTTCAGGTGCTGCGCAGCTGAGGGCTGCGAAGACCCGCGAAAGCTCTGTAACGACAGGCACCGATCGGCTGGATAACCACGGTCGGAGACGGGTATAATTTGAGCGCTGATCGGCTGTGGGCCAAAACCTCGAAAACGCCCCCAAACGATCCACAGCCGGCACCGCAGTTATACGCCGATTGCGGCAATACCAAGCCCCTGACAACGTTGCGCAAATCGTCGCTGTCCGCGATTTTCGCGTTCTCCTATTACTATTCTTAGTCTTCGACAATGCAGCTAAAACAAATAGCCCGTGATGCGCTGCTGAAACCCCTGCAAGCGGTGTCGGGAATTGTCGAACGACGTCAGACGCTGCCGATCCTCGCCAACGTGCTCCTCGAGCAGAAGGACGGCAAGCTGCACGTGACCGCAACCGACCTCGAGATGCAGATCACGGCGGTCAGCGATTTTACCGGCAAGGACGGACAGGCAACGACGGTCGGTGCGCGCAAGCTGCACGACCTCTTGCGTGCCCTGCCCGAAAGCGCGCAGCTCTCGGTCGATGCGACGGGCAGCCGGATGACGGTTCGTGCCGGACATTCGCGCTTCAACCTGCAGACGCTCGCAGCCGCCGACTACCCGCGGATCAGCCTCGGCACCGAGCAGCTGCAGTCGCTGTCGCTTCCCCAGCGCGATTTCCGTTCCCTGCTGAAGCTCGCCGAGTTCGCGATGGCCCAGCAGGATATCCGGTATTACCTGAACGGCATGCTGCTGGTGATCGACCAGGGATCGCTGCAGGCCGTCGCCACCGATGGACACCGCCTTTCGTGGGCGAGCCTCTCGGTGTCCGGCCAGTACTCGCGTCAGGAGGTGATCCTGCCGCGCAAGACGGTGCTCGAGCTCTCGAAGCTCCTGGAGGATGTGGAGGAGCCGCTCACGATCGACATCCTCTCGAACCAGGTGCGGTTCCGGTTCGGCAGTATCGAGCTCGTGTCGAAGGTCGTCGACGGAAAATTTCCCGACTACAATCGCGTGATTCCCGTCGGACACGCGAAGTTGATCGACCTCGACCGCACCGTCTTTCTATCGGCACTGCAGCGCGCGGCGATCCTGTCGAACGAGAAGTTCCGCGGGGTGCGGCTGGTGCTCGGCGAGAACCAGCTGCGCATCATCTGCGCGAACAGCGAGCAGGAGGAAGCCGAGGAAGAGCTGCCCGTCGCGTACACGGGCGAGAGCCTCGACATCGGTTTCAACATCACCTACCTGCTCGACGTGCTGTCGAACATCTCGAGCGAGAGCGTGCGTGTGGCTCTGGGTGACGGCAACTCCAGCGCGCTGATTACGATGCCAGGTCGCGACGATTACAAGTACGTCGTCATGCCGATGCGAATCTGATCGCAGAGGCAGTCCCCTCGAAAGACGTGATGACCCCAGCACAACCGAAACCCAAGCAACACGGCGACGACTACGATTCTTCCAGCATCAAGGTCCTGAAGGGACTCGATGCCGTGCGCAAGCGGCCCGGCATGTACATCGGCGACACGTCCGACGGGACGGGCCTGCACCACATGGTGTTCGAGGTCCTCGACAACGCCATCGACGAAGCACTGGCCGGTTTCTGCGACGACATCAAGGTCGTCATCCATGCCGACAACTCCGTGTCGGTGGTCGACAATGGCCGAGGCATCCCGACCGACGTCAAGGAAGACGACGACGAGCGCCGATCGGCCGCCGAGATCGTCATGACCGAGCTGCACGCCGGCGGCAAGTTCGACCAGAACAGCTACAAGGTGTCGGGCGGCCTCCACGGCGTCGGCGTATCGGTGGTCAATGCGCTGTCCGAGTGGCTGAAGCTCCGCATCTGGCGCGGCGGCAAGGTCTACCAGATGGAATTCAGGCACGGCGTTCCCGTCGCGCCGCTCGCGAGCGTCGGCGCGACCGACCGGCGCGGGACCGAAGTCCATTTCATGGCGGCGAGGGAGACCTTCGCGCGCATCGAGTTCCACTACGAGATTCTCGCCAAGCGCATCCGCGAGCTCTCGTTCCTGAACAACGGCGTCAAGATCGAGCTCGTCGACCAGCGCGACGGCAAGAGCGAGAACTTCGCGTACTCGGGCGGCATCCTCGGCTTCGTCGAGTACATGAGCCGCAGCAAGACCGTGCTGCATCCGAGGATCTTCCATGCCATCGGCGAGAAGGACGGGGTCACAGTCGAAGTCGCGATGCAGTGGAACGATTCGTATGCCGAGTCGGTGCAGTGCTTCACCAACAACATTCCCCAGCGCGACGGCGGCACGCACCTGACCGGTCTGCGACAGGCGATGACGCGGACGCTGAACAACTACATCGAGAAGGAAGAGGTCGCCAAGAAGGCGAAGGTCGAGACGACCGGCGACGACATGCGCGAAGGCCTGACCTGCGTGCTGTCGGTGAAAGTGCCCGAGCCCAAGTTCTCGTCGCAGACCAAGGACAAGCTGGTGAGCTCGGAGGTGCAGCCGATCGTGCAGGAAGTGGTCAGCGCGAAGCTCGCCGAGTTCCTGCTCGAGCACCCTGTCGACGCGAAGATCATATGTGGAAAGATCGTCGATGCCGCGCGCGCGCGTGAAGCTGCGCGCAAGGCACGTGAGCTGACGCGCCGCAAAGGCGTGCTCGACGGCATGGGACTGCCAGGCAAGCTCGCCGACTGCCAGGAGCGCGATCCAGCGTTGTGCGAGATCTATCTGGTCGAAGGCGATTCGGCGGGCGGCTCGGCCAAGCAGGGTCGCGACCGCAAGTTCCAGGCGATCCTGCCGCTGCGCGGCAAGATCCTCAACGTCGAGCGCGCACGCGACGAGAAGGTGATCTCGTCGCAGGAGATCGTCACGCTGATCACTGCACTGGGCACCGGATTCGGCAAGGACGACTACAACGCCGACAAGCTCCGCTACCATCGCATCATCATCATGACAGATGCGGATGTCGACGGCTCGCACATTCGCACGCTGTTGCTGACGTTCTTCTACCGCCAGATGCGCGACCTGGTCGAGCGAGGACACATCTACATCGCGCAGCCGCCGCTGTACAAGGCGAAGCAGGGCAAGGAAGAGGTCTATCTCAAGGACGAGCACGAGCTGAAGCAGCACCTGCTGCGCGTGGCCCTCAAGGGCGCCGAGCTGACACCCGGCACCGGCCGTCCGGCGCTCGCCGCGGAATCGTTCGGCAACGTCGCCCGCGAGTATCTGCTGGCGGAAGCGGTCATCGAGCGCCTCGCGCGGGCCATCGAGCCGGTCGCGCTGCGCGCCATGCTGAACGGTACGCGCGTCGATCTCGCGACGGAAGCTGCGGCGTCGTCGAGCGCCGCGGCGTTGCAGGCGTCGATCGACGATCCCGAAGTGACGGTCCAGGCGCGTTACGACGCTGCGACCGAGATGCATCGGATCATCATCGTCCGCACGCATCACGGGACGCCGCACGCGACGCTGCTGGACGCCGATTTCCTGGCCAGCGGCGACGCTGCGCAAATCCGCACCGCGGCCGACGTGCTGCAGGGGCTCATCCGTCCCGGTGCAGTCGTGAGGCGCGGCGAGAAGCAACAGGTGATCAAGTCGTTCAAGGAAGCGCTCGACTGGCTGCTCGCCGAAGCGCGCGGCAGCGTCGCCATCCAGCGCTACAAGGGGCTGGGCGAGATGAATCCCGAGCAACTCTGGGAAACGACGATGGACCCCGCGGTGCGCCGGCTGCTCAAGGTCCAGATCGAGGACGCCATCACGTCCGACGATATCTTCGCCACGCTGATGGGTGAGCAGGTCGAGCCGCGCCGAGACTTCATCGAGTCGAACGCGCTCGGCGTGCGCAACCTCGACGTATAGGGCCGCGCAGGAGACACCGGCGTTTCCGACCGCGAGGCGCCGGCACGGGCGAAACACGTCGCGAGTTTCGCATTCCCCACGGCCATTCCCGCGGCTGGCTCAACGGCCCGATGGCGAAGGAGCGCCCCGATGTCACGCCGACTACGCCTTTCCGTCGCAGCCATCCTCGCCGCCTCGGCACTGTACGGCACCGCCGCAGCGGCGCGGGCCGGGACGCCGACGGTCGAGGATTTCTTCCGCAAGCCGCAGTATCTGGGTGCGCAGTTGTCGCCCGGTGGGCACTATCTCGCCGTCGTTGCGCCGGTGGGGGAGCAACGCGGCGTCGCGGTGATCGATCTCGATCGAAAGGGCATCGTGCGCATGAAATCGCCGGGTGACGGCGACGTGCTGCGCGTGCAGTGGCAGAACGACAAGCGCCTCATCGTGTTTCTTGGCGATCTGCAGCAGGTCGCCGGCGAGCCACCCCGGGAGTCCGGCATCGTGGCGGTGAACCGCGACGGCAGCGATTCGCGCGTGCTTACCACCCAGTCGGGCGGGAGGGGCTTTTTCCGGGCATGGAGCGTTCAGGTGCAGCGGGTGCTCGTCGGCACCGACGACGTGCTGCTGACCGCGCGCGATCGCAGCTTGAACAGCGAGGACCTCTATCGCTACGACACGACGACCGGTGCGAAGACGCTGCTCTCTTTCGATTCGCCGGGTAATGTCAGCCGCTGGGTCGTCGACTTCGACGGCGTGCCCCGCGCGGCGGTGTCCGACGACGTGGACCACGACACGTCGGCGTGGTATGTGCGCAAGGGCGCCAATGATCCATGGGTGAAGGTCGAGGAAGCGAAGCTCGGTCGCCTCGATTCGCAGCCGATGCAGTTCAGCCCCGACGGGAAGCTCCTCTACGTTTCCGGCCGCCGCGGCGGCGCCGATCGCGCGGCGATCTACGGATACCACGTGGACACGGGCACCTGGAGCAAGGCGATCGTCGATCACCCGGAGCGCGACGTCGACGCCAGCAATGCAACCTTCGTCGCCGACTACAAGGCGCGCAAGCTTCTCGGCCTGCGCTACACCAACGACCGGCCGTCGGCCGCATGGTTCGACGCGCAGTGGGCACGCGTGCAGAAAAGCGTGGACAGCGCATTGCCGGACACTGTCAACGTCATCCAGCGCAGCGAGAATGGCGATCGCTGGATCGTCGTCGCGTATTCCGACCGCAATCCGGGTGACGCGTACCTGCTCGACGGCAAGACGATGGAAATGGAGAAACTCTTTTCCTACGAGCCGTGGATCGATCCCAAGGCGATGGCGCCGACGAAATGGGTCAGGTACAAGGCGCGCGACGGGCTGACCATTCCCGCGCTGCTGACGGTGCCGCACGATGCGAATGGCAAGCCGGTGCCGCTGGTCGTCGACATTCACGGCGGCCCGATCGTCCCGGCGGAAGACTGGGGATACCGGGCAGATGTGCAGTTCTTCGCGTCGCGCGGCTACGCGGTGCTGCAGCCGCAGTTTCGCGGCACCGAGGGCTTCGGCTGGAAGCTGCAGTCGTCGGGATACCGCGAGTGGGGCGACGCGATGGAGGACGACCTCGAAGACGGCGTCGCCTGGGCAGTGGCGCGGGGAATCGTCGACCCTGCGCGCGTGTGCTTCTTCGGCGGCAGCTATGGCGGCTACGCTGCGCTGTGGGGCGCCGTCAAGGACGCCAGGCTGATCAAGTGCGCGGTGTCGCTCGCCGGCGTGACGTCGATCGACTATCTGTTCGACAACGCCCAGACCGACCTGTCGCGACTCGCCGAGTATTCGACGCTGCTCGCGTACCAGATCGGCGACCCGAAGACCGACCGCGCGCGCTTCAGGCGCGTGAATCCGCTCGACCATGCCGACCAGGTCGGCGTGCCTGTGCTGCTCGCCTACGGCGCGAGCGACAGGCGCGTCCCACTGGTTCACGGCACCGACTTCAGGACTGCGCTCGACAAGTACCACAAGCCCTACGAGTGGGTCGTCTACGCAGACGAAGGGCACGGCTTGAGCCGCGACGCCGACCTCTTCGATTTTTTCCGCCGCGTCGAGCGCTTTCTCGCGAAATACCTCGGGAGCCGAAGCACGGCGGCACCGGCTCACTGACCGGCCTGGCACGGAGGCGGACGTGAAGATGCTTCGACGAATCGTCATCGGGGTGATCGCGCTGGCCGCGATGCTCGGGGCGGCTGCGTCCGCAAATGCGCAGCAGGCGCGCCTGATCGTGAAGTTCAAGGCGGGCGGCGCGAAATCGGCGCTGACGGCCGCCGACCAGATAAAGAGGCTCGGCGGGACGACGGGGTTGCCCTTGCGCGAATTGCGCGGGATGGCGCTGGGAGCGCAAGTGGTGACCGTCGACGGCGCATACGGTGATGCCGCCGCCCTGCGCATCGCTGCGCAGGTCGCGCGGAATCCCGACGTCGAATTCGCGCAGGTCGACCATCTTCGTCATGCGATGGCGGCGTATCCGGTGAACGACGAATTCATCGCGGCGCAGACCTACCTCGTCGACAGCCCGACCGCGCTCAATGCGTTCGACGCATGGACGGTCACGCACGGCTCTCCTTCGGTGACGGTTGCCGTGGTCGACACGGGCTACCGGCCGCATGCAGGGATGGCCGGGCGGTTTCTTGCCGGCTACGACATGATCTCCGATCCTGCCGTCGCCAATGACGGCGACGGGCGCGATCCCGACGCGAGCGATCCGGGTGATTGGCTGACCCCTGCCATGCAGACCGGGCAGTTCGCGAAGTGCGCGGTGGGACCCAGTTCCTGGCACGGCACCGGCGTGGCGAGTGTCATCGCAGCCAACACCAACGACGGGCTGTGGACCGCGGGCATCGACTGGAATGCGAAAATCCTCCCGGTGCGCGCTTTGGGCCGCTGCGGCGGTTACGATTCGGACATCGTCGACGGCATTGCCTGGGCCGCCGGATTGCCGGTGCCGGGGGTGCCCGCGAACCCGACGCCCGCGGAGGTCATCAACCTGAGCCTCGGCGGCACAGGGAACTGCGATCCGGTCTACCCGCCCGTCATCGCGGCGGCCTATGCGCACGGGGTGACGCGCGCGATCGTCGTCGCGGCGGGGAATGGCGCCACCGACGTCGCGAACGATACGCCTGCGAACTGCCCCGGCGTCATCGCCGTCGCTTCGACGACGACCACCGGAGGTCTTGCCTCCTACAGCAACTTCGGCGCAGGAATCACGCTGTCCGCCCCGGGCGGCGTCTTCCATTACCTGCGCCAGCGCGACGCCATCCTGGTGCTGTCGAACAGTGGCACCACCGTACCGGTCGCCGACAGCTTCGCCTTCGAAGGCGGCACCAGCCTCGCGGCCCCGATGGTGTCGGGAACGGTCTCGCTGATGCTGTCGGTGAACCCTGCGCTTACACCCGACCAGGTCGTCTCGATCCTGACGTCGACTTCTTCGCCATTTCTCGCAACCTCGGGCTGCACGACGGCCCTTTGCGGCGCAGGCATCGTCAATGCGGGCGCCGCGGTGCGCGCGGCCGCTGCGACCGGCGCCGCGGCACCCAACTACCAGGGTCTGTGGTGGGCGGCCCCGGCGGGGAGCGAATCGGGATGGGGGATCAACTTTGCGCACCAGGGCGACATCATCTTCGCCACCTGGTTCACCTACGACACCACTGGCAAGGCGTGGTGGCTGGCGCTGCAGGCCAACCGGAGCGCGCCAGGTGTCTACGCCGGGACCATCTTCACCACCCGCGGCCCGCCGTTCAACGCGGTGCCGTTCGACCCGGCGCGGGTGACGGAGATGCCGGTGGGATCGGCGACGCTGAGCTTTCGCGACGCCAACGATGCGAGCTTCGCCTACACGGTCAACGGGGTGAGCCAGACCAAGACCTTGGTGCGGGAGGTGTTCGCCGCGCCGGTGCCGGTGTGCAGCTTCGGGGGTACGCTGCCGCAGGCGCAGGCGAGCAACTACCAGGACCTGTGGTGGGCGTCGCCGGCGGGTGTTGAGTCGGGCTGGGGGATGAACCTGACCCACCAGGGGGATGTGATCTTCGCCACCTGGTTCACCTACGACGCGAACGGCGATCCGCTGTGGCTGTCGGGTCCGGCGCAAAAGACGTCGGCGGGGGTGTACGCGGGGACGCTGTATCGGACCACGGGTCCGGGGTTCAATGCGGTGCCGTTCGAGCCGTCGAAGGTGACGCAGACGCCGGTGGGGACGCTGACGCTGAGCTTCAGCGACGGTGCGAACGGGACCTTCGCGTACACGGTGAACGGAGTGTCGCAGGTGAAGGCGATCACGCGCGAGGTGTTCGTCGCGCCAGGGACCGTTTGCCAGTGAGCATCGATGAACCTCGACGCGCGAGAACGATCATGACGCTCGATCCACGCCTGACAGCGACGCTTTCGAAGCTCGGCTTGACCATCGGAGCCGACGGCCACGTGCGGCGCCCGCGCGCCGCGGCGTTGCATGGCCCGCGGCTCGCATCGTCGAATCCGGCGAACGGCATGGCGCTCGGCAGCGTCGACACGGCGAGCGCCGGTGACCTCGAGCGCATTCTGCGGGGCGCGACCGACGCCGCGCGGGCCTGGCGTGACGTACCCGCGCCCAGGCGCGGCGATGCGGTGCGGCGCTGCGCGGAACTGCTGCGCGAGCACAAGGATGCGCTCGGCAGCCTGGTGTCGCTCGAGAACGGCAAGATCAAGGCCGAAGGCGATGGCGAAGTGCAGGAGATGATCGACATCGCCGATTTCGCGGTCGGGCAGGCACGGATGCTCTACGGCAAGACGCTGCAGTCGGAGCGGCCTGCGCACCGGATGTACGAGCAATGGCATCCGCTGGGCGTCGTCGGGGTGGTGACGGCGTTCAATTTCCCGTTGGCGGTGTGGGCGTGGAACGCGATGCTCGCCTGCGTCTGCGGCAATGCGACGGTGTGGAAGCCCTCGCCGAAGGTGCCGCTGTGCGCGCTGGCAGTGTCGGCGCTCACCGACCGCGTCGTCGACGAGCTCGGGCTGCCGCCGGTGTTCGCGCTGGCGATCGGCGGGCTCGAAGCGGGCCAGGCGCTGGCGCAGGATGCGCGCGTCGCACTGCTCTCGTTTACCGGGTCGTCGGCCGCCGGGCGGTCAGTGGCGACGACGGTGGCCGCACGTTTCGGCAAGGTGCTGCTCGAATGCGGCGGCAACAACGCGGTCATCGTCGCCGACGATGCCGACCTCGACCTCGTCGTCCCGGCCGTGGTCTTCGGCGCGGTCGGCACCGCGGGACAGCGCTGCACGACGACGCGCCGCCTGATCGTGCATCGGTCGCGCATCGACGCGCTGCTCGCGCGGCTTGCGCGCGCGTACGCGCAGGTGAGGATCGGCGACCCGCTGGACCCCGGCACGCTGATGGGCCCGCTGATCGACGATGCCGCGGTGGCGACGTATACGCGCGCCGTCGACGAGGCCCGCGCATCGGGTGCCCGCATCGCGTACGGCGGGAGTGTGATCGCGCGCGCGGGCCACTTCGTCCTGCCGACGATCGTCGCCGGCATCGACAATGCGTCGGCGCTGGTGCAGCGCGAGACCTTCGCGCCGATCCTGTACGTGATGGCCTACGACACGATCGACCAGGCGATTGCGATGAACAACGGCGTGCGCCAGGGACTTTCGTCGTCGCTGTTCACGCAAAGCTTGCGCACGGCCGAGGCGTTTCTCGCCGCTTCCGGCAGCGACTGCGGCATCGCGAACGTGAACATCGGCACGTCGGGTGCCGAGATCGGCGGGGCTTTCGGCGGGGAGAAGGAAACCGGCGGCGGGCGCGAATCGGGTTCCGACGCCTGGCAGGCCTACATGCGCCGGCAGACGAACACCATCAACTGGGGTCGCGACCTGCCACTGGCCCAGGGCATCCGTTTCGACGTCGGCGACCCCGCGACTTCCTGATCTGCCAGAGCAGCAGCGTCAGGCCCGGCGCTTCTTCGTGGCGGCGGTCTTCGCGGCAGGGGACTTCGCGGCGCGCGACTTCGCGGCGCGCGACTTCGGCGCGGGTGCGCGAGGTTTCGAGGCGACGGTCGGCGCGTTGCGCCTCGCGCGCGCCTTGCCCGCGTCGCGCTTGGCGGCGGGGGCGCCGCGTCGGCCTTTCTCGTCGACCAGGGCCACCGCCTGCTCGAGCGTCAGCGTATCGACGGCGTCCTTGTCCGGCAGCGTTGCGTTGGTCGCGCCGTGCTTGACGTAGGGGCCATAGCGGCCCGCGTGCAGCTCGACCGGCTGGCCATCGCCCGGATGCGCGCCGAGCGCGCGCAGCGGCGCTCCGCGCGCAGGGCGCGCGCCCTTGCGCCCGGGCCGCTTGGCCTCGAACTCGAAGCCGACCTTTCCATCCGCCTGCTTGACCAGGAACGCGGAGAACGGGCGCCGCGTGCGCGCCGAGACGAACTGCAGAAGATCGGTCTTGCCCGTCTCGAGAAGCTTGGTCATCTGCGCGCGCTCGATCGGGCGCTGCAGGATCGTGCGTCCCGAGCGAAAATCGCAAGTCTTTCCCTCGCCGACGGCGCGCTCGCAAACGTAGGCGTTCGGCGTCTCGAACACGCGGTGACCGCATTTCGGGCAGGGTCCGAGCGGCGTCTGCTCCGAGAAATCCGGTGCCGCCTCGTCGTCATCGTCGATTCGGGGCCCGAAGTCGAACTCGACTTCGTTCGCGTCGGTCAGCCTGAGCTTGGCGGAGAACGGGCGCCCGAGGCGGCTGCGGAAGCCGTCGAGCGGCCCCACCTCGCGCGTCGCCAGCAGCGTGTCGGCTTCCGCGGGATCGATCTGGCGGCCGCCCATGATCTTCCAGAAGGCGAAATCACAATCGACGCACTGGAATTTCCGGTAGCGCTCGTGCACCTCGCCGCCACACTTCGGGCAGCGCGTCGTCAGCGTCGCGAAATCCCCGGGGATGGTGTCGCTCTCGTAGTTCTTCGCCTGCGCGACGATGTGCTTGGTCATTGCCACGATCTCGCGCATGAACTCGCTGCGCGCGAGCTTGCCGTGCTCCATCTGCGCGAGCTTGAATTCCCACTCGGCGGTGAGCTCCGGCGAGAACAGCTCGGGGATCCCGAGGCCGTGCAGCAGGGTCATCAGCGAGAACGCCTTGGGCGTCGGAATCAGGTCGCGGCCTTCGCGCAGGACGTAGCGCTCGGCGATCAGGCCCTCGATGATCTGCGCCCGCGTCGCGGGTGTGCCGAGACCCTTTTCGCGCATCGCCTCGCGCAGCTCGTCATCCTCGATCGACTTGCCCGCACCTTCCATCGCCGAGAGCAGGGTCGCCTCGTTGTAGCGCGGCGGGGGGCGCGTCGTCAGTGCCGCGACGTCGACCTTCTCGGTCTTGACGGTCTCGACGCCTTCGTAGCGCCGCGCGGCACCGGCGCGATCGGCGGCCGTGACCGACGGCGCATCGACCACCTCGCGCACCTTGACCGGGGTCAGCATCGGCTCGTCGCCGGACGCTTCCTTGCCGTAGACGGCGAGCCAGCCGGGCTGCACGAGCACCTTGCCTTCTGACTTGAAGGGTTCCTTGCCGACGCGGGTGATCCGCGTCGTCACTTGGAATTCCGCCGCAGGGTGGAACACGGCGAGGAAGCGCTTGACGACGAGGTCGTAGAGCTTCGCTTCGACTTCGTTCAGGTGCTTGGGCCTGACGAGCGTCGGGATGATCGCGAAGTGATCCGAGATCTTCGAATTGTCGAAAATGCGCTTGTTGGGCCGCAGCCACCTGTTCTTCAGGATGTTGCGCGCGAACGCTCCGTAGGCGCCGGTCTCGGCGAGCTCCTCGAGCGTGGCCTTGACGGTGCCGAGGTAGTCCTCGGGCAGGGCACGCGAATCGGTGCGGGGATAAGTGAGCGCCTTGTGCTTTTCGTAGAGCGCCTGCGCGAGCGAGAGGGTCGTGCGCGCCGAGAAGCCGTAACGGCCGTTCGCCTCGCGCTGCAGGCTGGTGAGGTCGTAGAGCAGCGGCGCGATCTGCGTCGACGGCTTCGATTCCTCGGTGACTTGCCCGGGCTTGCCGACACAGGCGGAAGCGATCGCGCGCGCGGTGGCTTCGTCCCAGATGCGTTCGGGGCGCCGGTCCGGGTCGTCGTCGGCGATGCGTTGCGCATTCGCGCCGGTGGGCGCGCCGTCGCGCTTGCGGAAGCTCTCGTCGAACCAGCGGCCCGTGTACTGGCCGGCCTCCGCGCGGAACGTGCCGGCGAGCTCCCAGTAATTGCGCGGGACGAACGAGCGGATCTTCTCCTCGCGCTCCACCATGATCGCGAGCGTCGGCGTCTGCACGCGACCGACCGTGGTCAACTGGAACCCGCCGGCCTTGGAGTTGAACGCAGTCATCGCGCGCGTGCCGTTGATGCCGACCAGCCAGTCCGATTCGGATCGGCAGACCGCCGCATCGGCGAGCGGGCGCATTGTCTGGTCGCTGCGCAGGCGGGCGAAGCCTTCGCGGATCGACGCCGGCGTCATCGACTGCAGCCAGAGGCGATCGATGGGTTTGTCCGTTTTGGCGTACTGGGCGATGTAGCGGAAGATGAGCTCGCCTTCGCGGCCCGCGTCGCAGGCGTTGACCAGGCGCGAGACGTCCTTGCGCTTGATCAGCTTCAGCAGCGTCTTGAGCCGCGCCTCGTTCTTTTCGATCGGCTTCAGCGCGAAGCGCGACGGAATCGCGGGAAGCTGGGCGAACGTCCACTTGCCGCGCTTGACCTCCTCTTCCTCGGGCATCCCGATCTCGAGCAGGTGACCGACCGCCGACGAAAGCACGTAGGTGTCGCTTTCGAAGTAATCGGCATGCTTGGTGAAGCCGCCCAGCACCCGCGCGATGTCGGCGGCGACGGAGGGCTTCTCGGCGATGATCAGGTTCTTGGGCAAGGGAGTCCGGATTCGGAGGCTGCTGCGCAGAGCCGGTGGCGGGTGCTGCGCCGGAGTGGGTTCAACATGCGGCCCCCGGGCGCATTTGCCAAGCGATCGGCAGAAGGCGGGGGATTCGGGGTCGCCGATACTACCGAAGGTCGCGAGGCGCGGGCAACCGTCGTTTGGATGATCCGCCGCGAGCGCCGCCGGGGATCACTGCCAATGCATAGCACCAACAACGGTTTGAGCCGCGGTGAGCGCTCGCTATCAAGTCCGGCTGATTCGCTGCCAGAGCCCGCCCGGCAACGCCGCGACGCGGCGCTCGAGCTCGAGCCTGACCAGTTCGGCGGCGACGTCGGACGCCGACAAGCCGCTGCGCGCCACCAGGACGTCGACCGCGACAGGGCCATGTTCCATTGCCGCGAGCAGCGCCGCGGCGTCGCCGCCGAGGATCCCCGCCGCGTCCGCAACCTGATCATGCGCATCGTGGCCTGCCGCGCGGGGGCGCGCGGAGCGCTGGGCCCTGGGCGCATTCGCGCCGCGGGCGGCCGCCCCCGAAGGCCCGGTTGCGGGTTGCCGAAGTCCGATCTCGTCCAGGACATCCTGGGCAGTTTCGACGAGCTTCGCGCCTTCGCGGATCAGCTTGTGGCAGCCCCGCGCGAACGGCGAATGGATCGAACCCGGGATCGCGAACACTTCGCGACCCTGCTCGCCCGCGAGCCGCGCGGTGATGAGCGACCCGGACGACAGCGTCGCCTCGACGACGAGCACACCGCGCGCAAGGCCGCTGATCAAGCGATTCCGGCGCGGGAAATTTTCCTTGCGCGCGGGCGTTCCGGGAAAGTATTCGGACAGCAAGGCACCCTCGGCCGCGATGCGCCTCGCGAGATCGCGGTTCCTGGCGGGATAGACGCGATCGGGCCCGGTGGCGACCACCGCGATCGTCGATCCCGCCGCCGGCGCGCTCGCGCCCGCGGCGCCATGATCCGGCGCGCGATCGGTCGTGCGATCCGCGCGACGCGAACCGCGGTCGATCGTCCGGTCGAGTGCACCTTCATGGGCGGCAGTGTCGATGCCCTCGGCGAGTCCCGAAACGATCGTGAGCCCCGCAGCGCACAGCGCGGCGGCGAATTCGCGCGCCGTCTCCATTCCCTGCGGCGTCGCATTGCGACTGCCTACGATCGCGAGTGCCGGGCGGTTCAGCAGATCGCGCCTGCCGATGTGGAACAGCACCGGCGGAGCGTCGCCGACGTCGAGCAGCGCCCGCGGATAGTCGGCGTCGTCCCAGGCGATCAGGTCGTGACTCGGATCCTCGAGCCAGCGCGAGATCGCCTCGATGGCTTCGCGCGGACCCGCCGAGAGCACGCGGTCGGCCACCGCCGGCCCGACGATGCGCAGGAGTTGTGCGCGCGATGCGCCCAGTACCGCCTCCGGGTCGCCAAATGTGCGCAGCAGGTCGACCGTCGCGCGCTGCGGAAGCGTCCTGTGTGCGAGCTCAGCCCACGCAAGCTTGCGCGGATCGACAGGCACCGTGCGTGTGCTGCCGACGTCAGGGCGTCCTTACGTAATCGCCGACGCGGACCGCGCCGCTGGAATTGAGCACCAGCGCGTAGGACACGCGGTCGAACACCCGGAAGACCATCAGGACGCCGAGGTGCTCGTCGGGAATCTTCAGGTACGCGGGCTGCGAGTAGCTGGTCGTGTTGTCCAGGTTCGGGAACATGATCGACGGGCCTTCGTGCCCCGCCCGCGGATCGCGGATCGGCGCAATGGTCCGGTAGATCGCGAGCACGTTGCCCACTTCGAGCCCGTCCTGCTTGCCCTTGTCCAGCGCGACCACGTAGTCGCGACCGGTTTCGGAGCCGTCGTGCGCGAGCTTCAGGATATGCCCGTCGATCAAGTGATCGGGAGCATGCGGCACGTAGTTCTGGATCACCTCGCGCGGCGCGGGCAGCAGCCGGTCGCCGATGACGATTTCCTCGGTGGCGCTTTCGATTCGCGCCATCGACGCCTCGTCGGATTTCCCGAACTGCTCGACCCGCGCGGTGCCGAGGAAGCGGTTCTCGTAGCCGAGCGTCTCGCCCTTGGCGTTGAGCAGGCGCTCGCCCGGCCGGTAGATGTACCAGAGGTCGCCGCCCTTGGGATCGAGGCCTGCGACATAGATGGTGTCGCCCTCGCCACGCACGACGCGATCATCGCGGCCGGCGACGATCTCCGCCGCGCCGGCGAGCCCGTGCGGCCCGGTGATCAGCGGACGGGTCAGGAAGGGCTCGATGTCGGCTTGCGGGATCGCAGGTATCGCCTGCTCGGCGAGCGGCGCAACCCGCACCGACGGGGAGAGTCTGACGGTTTGGCGTTCGAGGGTCAGCTCGGGTTGTCCGCCAACCATGCCGAGCTTGATGACGTCGCCCGGGTAGATCAGGTTGGGATTGTGGATTTGCTCGCGGTTCATCCGCCACAGTTCGGGCCAGCGCCAGGGCTGTTTGAGGAACTTGCCGGCGATTCCCCACAGCGTGTCGCCCTTCTTGACCGTGTAGCTCGACGGCGGATGGTCGGCAAGCGGGAGCGTCTGGGCGCCCGCGGCCGTGCTGCCCGCCGCGACGCAGAGGAGCACGCAAACCGCGACCAGGCGCGAGACTGTGGTAAAGTATTGACGCATATGGCCTCTTTCGGGTGGGGCGGACTTGCTAACGTCCTAAACCGCCACAAAATAAGGACTTAAAGACGATTCTGCATCTGGAACTTGCATTTGGCAAGTCAAAGCGCACATGGCCCGCCTCCCGATCCTCGAATACCCCGATCCGCGTCTCAAAAAGGTTGCAGCGCCGGTTGCGGCCGTGACGCCGGAAATCCGCAAACTGGCGGCCGACATGGCTGAGACGATGTATGCAGCACCAGGTGTGGGGCTCGCAGCAACGCAAGTGAACGTTCACAAACAAGTCATCGTCATCGACATATCCGAGCATCGGGACGAGCTTCGGGTATTCATCAATCCGGTGCTCCTGGAGGCCGAGGGCGAGGCCGAAAACGAGGAAGGCTGCCTGTCCGTTCCAGGCTATTACGACAAGGTCGCCCGGGCGGCGCGAATCCGGTTGCGCGCGCAAAACGAGCGCGGCGAAACCATCGAGTTCGACGCCGAGGGGTTGCTCGCCGTTTGCGTGCAGCACGAAATGGACCATCTGCGCGGAAAAGTCTTCGTCGAATACCTCTCCCCGCTGAAGCGCACTCGCCTCGCCGCGAGGTTGCGCAAGAAGCACCAGCTCGCCGGCTGAGCCGGCGCCATCGCATGCGCGTGGGTTTCGCCGGCACGCCGGAATTCGCCGTGCGCGCGCTGGCGGCGCTCCACGGCGCAGGGCACAGGATACCGGTAGTGCTCACGCGGCCCGATAGGCCATCGGGCCGAGGGCTGGTGCTCGCCGCGTCCGCCGTCCGGCGCTACGCCGACGCACAGGGGTTCCCGGTCCTGCAACCGCGGAGCCTGAAGGACGCCGCGTCGCGGGCAGCGCTGCTGGCGATTCCCGTCGACGTGCTCGTCGTGGCCGCCTATGGGCTGATCCTGCCGCGCGAGGTCCTCGGATGGCCCACCCACGGCTGCCTCAACATCCACGCTTCGCTGCTGCCTCGCTGGCGCGGCGCGGCACCGATCGCGCGCGCGGTCGAAGCCGGCGATGCGACGACGGGCATCACGATCATGCAGATGGACGAAGGGCTCGACACCGGTGCGGTGATCGAGGCGCGCGCGCTCGACATCGACGCGCGCGAGACGACCGGGACGCTGCAGGATCGGCTCGCGGACCTGGGCGCCACGACGATCGTCGACGTGCTGGCCATCCTGGCGTCGAACGGGCGCCTCGAGAGCCGGCCGCAATCCGACTCCGGCGTCACCTACGCCCCCAAGCTCGGTCGGGAGGACGCGCGGGTCGACTGGACCATGACCCCGGTCGCGATCGAACGCAGGATCCGCGCGATGTCGCCCGCGCCGGGCGCAGCGGCGACATGGCAGGCCGACGTGTTCAAGCTGTGGCGGGCCGAGGTCCGGGGCGCCGGCGGCGATGCGGACAGGGACCCGACAGCCGGTCCGGGGACCGCCGTCGCCGGGCCCGGGACGATCGTCGCGGTCGGCGCCGCCGGTATCGACGTC
>JAGXBK010000225.1 GCA_018971195.1 Betaproteobacteria bacterium | reverse complement strand
CGACAACCCCATGAAAACACCACTTGACAGAGATCACGGTATCTCATTCCCGGTCGGCTCCACGGCGGCGGCGCCGGGTGGCGCCCGGCGCGGGCCTGACGACCACAGGTTCGCCTTCGGCCTGTGTGACGATCACCACCCCGGTCGCGGGGGGTGCAACGCCCGACGCCTCCGCGGTGGCGTCCGCCGAGGCCCCCACCGGCGCCTGCGGGTGCTCGTCCAGCCACGCCTGGACCGCGAAGGTCAACTCGCGGCAGCCTCCGCCGTCGATGGCCGAAATCCCGAACCATCGGCCTTTCCAGCGGTATTTCCGCACGAACGCCTTGGTGCGCGCCTCGCGCTCGGCTTCGGGGACCAGGTCGACCTTGTTCAGCACCAGCCATCGCGGCTTGTCGTAGAGCGCCGGATCGTATTTGCGCAGCTCCTCGACGATCGCGCGGGCGTCGGCCACCGGATTCGCATCCGGATCGAGCGGCGCGACGTCGACCAGGTGCAGAAGCAACCGCGTGCGCTGCAGGTGCCGCAGGAACTGATGGCCGAGTCCAGCACCCGCGGCTGCACCTTCGATCAGGCCCGGGACGTCGGCGACGACGAAGCTGTGGCCCTCGTCGGTACGCACGACGCCCAGTTGCGGCGCGAGCGTGGTGAACGGGTAATCGGCAACCTTGGGCCGGGCCGCGGAAATCGCCCGTATGAGCGTCGACTTCCCGGCGTTGGGCAGCCCCAGCAGGCCGACGTCGGCGAGCACCTTGAGCTCGAGACGCAGGCGACGCTTGTCACCGGGCTCGCCGGGCGTCGCCTGGCGCGGCGCACGGTTGACGCTGGACTTGAAGTGCAGGTTGCCCAGCCCGCCCTTGCCGCCTTTGGCCACCAGCGCGCGCGCGCCGTCGCGGTCGAGGTCGGCAATCGCCTCTCCGGTGTCGGCGTCGGTGATCACGGTGCCAACGGGCATGCGCAGAACGACGTCCTCGGCGCCACGGCCATACTGGTCGGCCCCGCGTCCGTTCTCGCCACGCTTGGCACGATGGATCCGGGCATAGCGGTAGTCGATCAGCGTATTGATGTTGCGGTCGGCGATCGCAAAGATGCTGCCGCCGCGGCCGCCGTCGCCGCCGTCCGGGCCGCCGCGCGGAATGAACTTCTCGCGGCGAAACGACACGGCGCCGTTGCCCCCGTCGCCGGCCAGCACCTCGATCATGGCTTCGTCGATGAATTTCACGCTGCGTCCTTCAGATAGAGCACATAGCGCTCGGTCGCGTCGCCGCGCCGGCTTCCGGCCCATTCGACGCGCCAGCCGGCAAGCGGCGGCGGCGGACCCTGTTGCGGACCGTATTGCACGAGCAGCGCCGGGCAATCGTTCGTCGCGTCCACTTCCTCACGCACGGTGATGATTCCCGCGAAATAATCGAAAAGGGCACGCTGCGGATCACCGAGATTCCGGCTGGCAATGCATCCCTGCGCGGGAAGATGCGCTTTCACGCTCTCGACCAGATGGCGATAGGAGCGGCGAGAGTCGAGATAGGGCAGCCAGATCGTCGAATAGAGGCACCAGACGAGCGTGACGCCCGCGGCCCAGTTGAGCAGCGCCCGACGGTTGCTGCGCCTGGCCGGACGCACCAGTGCGATCCAAAGCAGCGTCAGGAACAGCGCGGCGGCGACCGCGCTGAGGTGAAAGCTCGGCCGGAAACCCGTCTCGGTGTCGCGAAACAGCGTGGCCACCGCCTGCGGCATGCCGTAGAGCCTGGCATCGATCCAGACGCCCCAGACGACCATTGCAAGCAGGCCGAAGGTGAGGATGCCGAACCAGTCCAGCGCCGCCGAATACCCCCGCTTCAACGAATCGACCTCCAGCGTCGCGAGCAGCGCGAGCGGAACGACCAGGGGCAGCGCCTGGATCAGCTTGGGATCGGGGGTCGCCAGCAGGTTGGCAAAGGTCACGACCGCGAGGACGCCGGGAATCTGTATCGCAGGCTGCGCGAGTCCGCCGTTGAAGCCGCGGCTGCGGGTCCACAGCGTCCATGCGACCAGCGGCAGCGACGGCCATGCGAACCAGAGGATGTTGCGCAGGAAGTAGAGGGGCTCGGCGCTGGAGGCGCCGCCCGGGATCGCAATGAAGTCCGACAGTCGCTGTCCATCGATCCACGTTCCGAGCAGCGCGCCGCCACGCAGATCGAGCGCGATGAGCCAGGGCGCGGCGAGCCCCGTGGCGACAACCGCCGCAACCGTCAGTGCAACAGCGTACTCGCGCCGGCGCCAGGAGGCACCGAGGAACGGCAGCAATGCCGAGGTCAGCGCGAGCCACGCGGGCGCCTGGATTCCCTGGCTCAGGAACGCGATCGCTGCCCCCAATCCGATCCAGCCGCCGCCGGCAGCCGGGCGGCGCAGGGCCAGGGCGTGGCCGTAGAGCGCGATCGCGATGCCCGTCATGGCGCCCAGTTCACCCGACAGGACATGCCCGCGGTCCCACAGCCCGACCGTCCCGATCAGCATCAGGACCGGGAGCCAGCGGAATTCACGCCCCGCGAGTTCGCGGCTCGCGAAGGCGCTGAACAAAAGCGTCAGCGTCAGTGCCAACCCGGCGACCAGTCGCGCGGCATCGAAAGGCGCGAGCGGCGGCGACAGCAGGCGCTGGGCGACGGCGGCCATTGCGGGGACGAGCGGCGGCTGCACGAGGTACACCTCGCCGGCGAGGTGCGGAACGACGTAGTCGCCGCTCTGGTTCATTTCCCAGGCGATGCCGAAGTTGGTCGCGTCGTCGAACTTCCACGGGTCGTGGCCGACGAGGCCGAGCGCGATCCAGGCGGCAGTGAGCAGCAGCAATCCGGCCTGTTTCCAGAGGCGGTAGGGCTCCGATGGACTGAGTCGCGCCACTTCGGTGGGACTCGCTGCGGGGTGGGGTGGGCTGCGCATGACAGGAGGATGGCGGCAACGGACCGTCGCGGCAACGAAAAAGGCAGCCGAAGCTGCCTTTTTGCGACTGCGCGGACGATTACCCGTCGATCAGGCGGACGGGGTGGCCGTCTTGCTGCCGTAGCGCTGGCGGAACTTCTCGACGCGGCCGGCGGTGTCCATGACCTTCTGCTTGCCGGTATAGAACGGATGGCACGAGGAGCAGACCTCCACGTGCAACGGCTTGTCGATGGTCGAGCGCGTCGTGAACGTGATCCCGCAGCTGCAGCTGACCTGGATTTCGCTGTACTTCGGATGGATGTCGGTTTTCATTGCGCGCCTCGTTTGCGGGCGATTCGCGTCGTCCGGGAATCGCCGTTGGGTGGTGCCATCGGTGTTGGCCGTTGACCGCGTCGACGGGATCCGGCTGGGGATCCTGACGGTCAGGCGAATCCGAAATTATCCGTGATTTCGCCCTGCAACGCAAGGTCGGGGCGTCGGCTGCGAATCCAAGGAGCGTTACTAACACTATGATGCATAAAGAATTATCGCAC
>JAGXBK010000060.1 GCA_018971195.1 Betaproteobacteria bacterium | reverse complement strand
GGCCGCATCGACCGCGGTTCAAGCCGCTGCACTCGTGATCGGCTCCCCGTCGAAAATGGGGTCAGAGCTGTAATACTTCGTCGCCCGAAAATGGGGTCAGAGCCCGAAAATGGGGTCAGAGCTGTAATACTTCGTCATCGGCCAGCCCACGGGCACGAATACGTCGAGGAAGTATTACAGCTCTGACCCCATTTTCGGGCTCTGACCCCATTTTCGGGCGACGAAGTATTACAGCTCTGACCCCATTTTCGACGGGGAGCCGATCACGAGTGCAGCGGCTTGAACCGCGGTCGATGCGGCCGCGCGCCCTCCTCGCCGAGGCGCTTCCGCTTGTCGGCCTCGTATTCGTGGAAGTTGCCCTCGAAGAACACCCACTTGGAGTTGTCCTCGGCGGCGAGGATGTGGGTGGCGATGCGGTCGAGGAACCAGCGGTCGTGCGAGATGACGAGTGCGCTGCCGGCGAATTCCTCGAGCGCCTCCTCGAGCGCGCGCAGCGTCTCGACGTCGAGATCGTTCGACGGCTCGTCCAGCAGCAGCACGTTGCCCCCCTTCAGAAGCGTCGAGGCCAGGTGCAGCCGCCCGCGCTCGCCGCCCGACAGCGCGCCGACGTTCTTCTGCTGGTCAGCGCCCTTGAAATTGAAGCGGCCCAGGTAGGCGCGCGTTGGCATCTCGAAACGGCCCACGGTCAGGATGTCCTGCCCGCCGGAAATCGCTTCCCACACGGTCTTGTCGTTGGGCAGCGCTTCCCGCGTCTGGTCGACGACGGCGAGCTTCACCGTGTGACCGACGACGATCTCGCCGGTATCCGGCTTCTCGGCGCCGGTGATCATCCGAAACAGCGTGGTCTTGCCCGCGCCGTTGGGACCGATGATGCCGACGATCGCGCCTGCCGGTATCGCGAAGCTGAGGTCGTCGACCAGCACGCGTTCGCCGAACGCCTTGCTGACGTTCTTGAACTCGATCACCGAGTCCCCCAGGCGCTCGGCGACCGGGATGAAGATTTCCTGCGTCTCATTGCGCTTCTGGTGCTCGTAGCTCGACAGGTCCTCGAAACGCGCGATCCGCGCCTTGCTCTTCGCCTGGCGCCCCTTGGGGTTGCTGCGCACCCACTCGAGCTCCTTTTTCATCGCCTTGATGCGCGCGGCCTCCTGCTTCGACTCGGTCTCGAGGCGCTGCTCCTTCTGCGTCAGCCACGACGTGTAGTTGCCTTTCCAGGGAATGCCCTGCCCGCGGTCGAGCTCGAGGATCCATTCGGCCGCGTTGTCGAGGAAGTAGCGGTCGTGGGTGACGGCAACGACGGTGCCCGGGAACTTCTGCAGGAACTGCTCGAGCCACTCGACGCTCTCGGCGTCGAGATGGTTGGTCGGCTCGTCGAGCAGCAGCATGTCGGGCTTGGACAGCAGCAGCCTGCACAGCGCGACCCGGCGCTTCTCGCCACCGGAGAGCTGGCCGATCTTCGCGTCCCAGGCGGGAAGCCGCAGTGCGTCGGCAGCAATCTCCATCTGCACGCCGGAATCCGCGCCGGCGGCCGCGATCACCGCCTCGAGGCGCGCCTGCTCGGCGGCGAGCGCATCGAAATCGGCATCGGGCACGGCATAGGCCGCATAGACCTCGTCGAGGCGCGCTTTCGCCGCGAGCACCTCGCCCATGCCTTCCTCGACTGCGGTGCGCACCGTCGCTTCGGGATCGAGCGCAGGCTCCTGCGGCAGGAAACCGATGCGCAAATCGGGCATCGGCACCGCTTCGCCTTCGAATTCGTGGTCGACGCCGGCCATGATCTTCAACAGGCTGGACTTGCCCGAGCCGTTGAGGCCGAGCACGCCGATCTTGGCGCCGGGGAAGAACGACAGCGAGATGTCCTTCAGGATGACGCGTTTGGGCGGGACGAGCTTGCCCACACGGTTCATCGTGTATACGTATTGAGCCATTGGATTGGCGACCGCCGGGCCGCGGTCCATCCGGACCGGAGGGGCGAGCCGCATCGATCGCGGTTAAAGCGGGATTATCGCAGACCTGCGCTCATGCCCCGCCGCGCCATGCCTGGCGCCCGAATTCAGTACTGCGATGTCCCGGCCGCGGACAACCGCGTCGCATTCGGGGACGCGTCATCCGCCACGCTGCTCTTCAGCTCGTGGAAACGCCGTTTGTCGGCGTCGTAGCGGGCGGCGACCGCCGCCGCTTCCTTCTGCTTGCCGACGACGAATTCGGCCTGCCGGGCGAGATCGGCGTCGATCGACGCGAGCTCGCTCCGAATCGATGCCGGGGCCGCCCCGGGGGCATAGCTTGCCTGCTTTGCCTGCAGTTCCCCGCGGCGCTTCGCAATCTGCGCGATGTACGCTTGTGCCGACGTGATCTGTCCTTCGATGGTCGCCAGGGCGCGCGTCTTGGCGAGGTCGATGTCGCTCTCGTTGGTGTAGGAATCGAGGAGCGCGCGATCGCGGCGCTCGGCGAGCATGCGTTCGCGGTCGAGCTCGCGCTTCTGCTTCTCCGCCGCCTGGCGCGCCTGCAGTTCCGCCGCCGTCGGGGCCTGCCCGACCTTCTTGACCGCAATGCCTTCGCGATTCAGCTGCGTGCTGGCGCGATCGACCGCATCGGGAGGAAGACGGTCGCTGTAATGGACGAGGCCGTGCTGGTCGACCCATTTGTAGAGGGTGGCATGCGCGCTGGTCGCCATCGTGAACAGCACGATTCCGACGAGGAGCGCGGGCAGCAGCCACATCCCGCCGGAAGCCTCGGAGGTCGACGAGCGCCCGCCGCGATCGGCGGCATCGCGCTCCGCCGTGCCGTCGTTGGATCCAGGTCGTGCCAGTGCACTCATCTCGGTTCCTGTGGGGTCACTTCGCATCGCGCTCAGTGCGCCCCGTAGCGCTCGCGATAGGCCGCAATCGCAGGTCGCACCGCAGCAAGCTCAGCGCGACCGTCGATGAACGCCATCACGTCGTCGAGCGTCGCGATCGCAACCACCGGGATTCCCCAGGTGTCGCGCACGTCCTGCACCGCCGACGTCTCGCCTGATCCTCGCTCCATCCGGTCCAGCGCGATCAGCACGCCCGCGGGCCTCGCGCCATGAGCCTGGATCAGCGCGACCGATTCGCGCACCGACGTGCCGGCGGTGATGACGTCGTCGACGATCATCACGCGTCCCGCGAGCGGCGCACCGACGACCGACCCACCTTCGCCGTGATCCTTCGCTTCCTTGCGGTTGTAGCTGTACGGCAAATTGTGCCCCATGGCGGCAAGCGCAATGGCGGTCGAGGCGGCAAGGGTGATGCCCTTGTACGCCGGCCCGAACAACTGGTCACACTCGACTCGCGACGCAAGCAGCGCCTCTGCGTAGAACTCGCCCAGTCGGCGCAGGCTCGCTCCGTCGTCGAACAGGCCCGCATTGAAGAAATACGGACTTTTGCGCCCCGCCTTGGTTAGGAACTCTCCAAAACGTAGCACGTCGCGTGCCAAGGCGAATTGCAGGAAATCGTGTCGGAAATCGGTCATGGGGCGCAATGGCCAGGGGGCCGGCGCCGAGTATAGCGTTCCGGCGGCGATCTGCCGCCCGCCTGGGGTAAACTCGCGCCCTTTTCACGCCCACCCGATGCGAGTCATCACCCTCAACGTCAACGGACTGCGCTCGGCGGAGCGCAAGGGCCTCGCACGCTGGCTTGCGCGCGCCGAGCCCTGGGACATCGTGTGCGTGCAGGAGATCAAGTGCCTGCCCGGCGACGTGCCGAAATCGCTGGCGGCGCCGCGCGGATCGCATGCGACGTTCCATCCGGCCGAGCGCAAGGGCTACGCCGGCGTCGCGCTCTATTCGAAAATCGCGGCGCCGACACGCGCCGGATTCGGCCACGTCGAGTTCGACGCCGAAGGACGCTACCTGCAGGCTGATTTCCGCGACCTGTCGATCGTGAGCCTCTACCTTCCCTCCGGCTCCAGCGGCGCGCACCGCCAGGCCTCCAAGTTCCGCTTCCTCGATGCCTTCCTGCCGCATCTTTCAAGCCTCGTGCAAGGCGGCCGCGAAGTGATCCTCTGCGGCGACTGGAACATCGCGCACCAGCCGATCGACCTTCGGAACTGGCGCAGCAACCAGAAGAACTCGGGCTTCCTGCCCGAGGAGCGCGCGTGGCTGTCGCAGGTGTTCGACGAGATCGGCCTGGTCGACGTCTTCCGCCGCCTCGATCCGCGGCCCGACCAGTACACGTGGTGGTCGAACCGCGGACAGGCGTGGGCGAACAACGTCGGCTGGCGCATCGATTACCAGATCGCCACCCCGGGCATCGCGGCGACGGCGCGTGCGGCGTCGATCTACAAGAACCGCCGGTTTTCCGATCACGCGCCGCTGGTCGTCGACTACGACTTCGAGCTCAGTTGACCGATCCCGCCCAGCCTCGCCCGGCGCCGCGCTTGATTCGACATCCAACGCACGCCGCCGCAGGATCGGCGGCAACATCCGCCTCCCGTCCCGCCGCAGGATGATCCGCATCTCCAACCTCACGCTCGCGCGCGGCCACAAGCGCCTGCTGGAAGCCGCGAACCTGACCGTGCACGTCGGCCACAAGGTGGGCATCGTCGGCGCCAACGGCTGCGGCAAGTCGAGCCTGTTCGCGGCCATCCGCGGCGAGCTGCTGCCCGACGCAGGGGCGATCGAGCTGCCGCCGAGATGGACGCTCGCCCACGTCGCCCAGGAGACACGGGCGGTAGCGATCCCGGTGATCGAGTACGTTCAAGACGGGGACCGGGAGCTGCGCGACATCGAGCAGGCACTGGCCGCCGCGGGCGCGGCGCACGGACACCTCGGGGGCCGCGGGCCCGGGCTTGCGGGCGAAGTGGGCGGGGTGGGAGTCGACGGCGCCCGTCTCGCCGAGCTCCACCATCGCTTCGAGGCGATCGGAGGCTACAGCGCGCGTGCCCGCGCCGCGACGCTGCTCGCGGGGCTGGGCTTCGACGCGCCGGGACAGGGGCGTAGCGTCGAGAGCTTCTCCGGCGGCTGGCGGATGCGCCTCAACCTCGCGCAGGCGCTGATGTGCCGATCGGACCTGCTGCTGCTCGACGAGCCGACGAACCACCTCGATCTCGACGCCGTGCTGTGGCTCGAGGACTGGCTGCGCCGCTACCCCGGAACGCTGCTGCTGGTCACCCATGATCGTGATTTTCTCGACGCCGTCGCCGATACGATCGTCCACCTCGACGGCGGCAAGCTCATCGCCTACACCGGCAACTATGCGCAGTTCGAGCGTGAGCGGGCTCAGCAGCTCGCACAGCAGCAGGCCGCGCATGCCAAGCAGCAGCGCCAGGTCGCCCACCTGAAGGCGTATATCGACCGCTTCCGTGCCAAGGCCACCAAGGCGCGGCAGGCGCAAAGCCGGATCAAGGCACTGGAGCGCATGGAGCTGATCGCCGCGGCCCACGTCGACAGCCCGTTCTCGTTCTCGTTCCCGGCGGTCGACGCGAGCGCGCGCCAACTCGTGCGCCTCGAGCACGCGAGCCTCGGCTATGCAGGCGTCGCGCCGGTGCTCGACGGCGTCGAGTGGGCGGTGCTGGCGGGTTCGCGCATCGGTCTGCTCGGGGCCAACGGCGCGGGGAAATCGACGCTGCTGAAGTCGCTCGCCGGCACGCTGCCGCTGGTTTCCGGCGTGCGCCACGCGGCGCAGAACCTGCGGCTCGGCTACTTCGCGCAGCACCAGGTCGAACAGTTGCGGGGCGACCAGACGCCGCTGTGGCACCTGCGCAGGCTCGAGCCCGACACGCGCGAGCAGGAGCTTCGCGACTATCTCGGGGGCTTCGACTTTCGCGGCGACATGGCGACCGCCGGCGTCGGGCGATTCTCGGGCGGCGAGAAGGCCCGGCTCGCGCTGGCGCTGATCGTCCGCCAGCGCCCCGACCTGCTGTTGCTGGACGAGCCGACCAACCACCTGGACATCGAGATGCGCGAAGCGCTGACCGAGGCCCTGCAGGACTACGGGGGCGCGCTGATCCTCGTCGCGCACGACCGCTACCTGCTGCGGGCGACCGCCGACGAGCTGTGGCTGCTGGCCGACGGCAGGCTCGCGCCGTTCGACGGCGACCTCGACGACTACAAGGCGTGGGTGCTCGGACGCGAGCGACGTGCCGGACGGCGTGCCGACGACGCCGTCGAGCCGGCGAAGGCGCCCACCGATCGCCGCAGCCGGAAACGCGAGGAAGCGTTGGCGCGCCAGCAGCGCTCTGACCAGCGCAAGCCGCTGATCGCGAGGCAGGCCGTGCTCGAGCGCGACATGGAGTCTATGGGCGCAGAAAAGAAATTGCTCGACGCGTGGCTGGCGTCGCCCGATGCGTACACCGATGGAGCGAAGCCGCAGCTCGTCGCAGCCCTGGCCCGGCAGGGCGAGCTGACGTTCAATCTCGCGCGCCTGGAATCCGAATGGCTCGCCATCGCGGAGGCGCTGGAAGGCCGTCCATGACCGCTTGCAGGCGCCGAAACCGGTGGGACGATCACCCGACGTACGGGCCAGGACGATAGAACAGATAGGCCGCGAAACCGAGGCTGTCGCGGCCCCAGCGCAGGTAGGCGTCGCGCCAGCGGCGCACGCGGTCGAGCATCGCGGGGACATCGGGATCGTCGGGCTGCTCCCGGGCGTAGCGCTCGATCGAACGCAGGTATTTCCACTCGTACTCGTCCCACTCGTCGTCCGACGCCGTCGTCGCGTGCATCGGGATCAGCCCCGCGTCGACCCCGGCCTTCACGTTGCCGGCATGGTCGAGATAGTGGGCATCTGCGCCCAGGAACGCCAGGTATTTGGGGTGCGGACGCCGCCGCCAGTAACCCTCGCCGATGAGGACGTAGCCGCCCGACTTGGTCCAGGTTCGGAGCTTGCGGCAGACGCCCGCCATCCCGCCTTCGATTCCCCCCGCACCCAGCATCACCGACAGGTGGAAGGTCTCCGGGTCGGCCTCGAAATCCGCGATGTCGACGTTGTCGAGGTGCAGCCTGCCCAGTGCACCTGTCCATTCGGCGCGCTCGCGCGCAGCGTCGAGCATCGGCGACGAGTTGTCGATCGCGACTGCCATCGACCCGAAGCGCTCGATGATGCGCAGGCACAGCTCGGCGCGCCCGCAGCCGAGGTCGAGCACCCGCGACGTGGCGTCGAGCGGCAGCAGGTCGAGCAGGCGCTCGATCTTGGCGGCCGATACCGGATTGCAGTAATCGTGGTCGCGATGCGCGATCGCGCTGAATTTCTTTGCGTCCATCGGTGCGTTGTTGCGAACCTCGATCGGCGACGCGCGGGCGTCGTCGGTGAATGTCGGCGATGCCATGCCGATGCTAAGCCTTTTCCGCCTCCGTCGCGGAGTCGGCACCCCACGGAGCTACATGCAAGAGCAGTGCCATCCCCGGCAGCGCCAGCGCGGTGCACAGCAGGAAGAACGCGAACCACCCGGTGTTGTCCACGATCCACCCCGTCGATGCGTTGACGATCGTCCGCGGCACCGCCGCGAGGCTCGTGAACAGCGCGAACTGGGTCGCCGTGTAGCGCGGATCGGTGGCGCGCGCGATGAAGGCAGTGAATGCCGCGGTCCCGAGCCCGACGCCCAGCGCCTCGAAGCCGATCACCCATCCGAGCATCCACAGGTCCGGGCGCTGCGCCGCGGCGAGCCACGCGTAACCGAGGATCGACACGACCTGCACCACCCCGAAGAGCCACAGCGCGCGGTTGATGCCGATCCTGACCATCCACAATCCGCCGAGCAGGCCGCCGATGACGCTCGGCCACAGGCCCGCATTCTTGGCGACCAGCCCGATGTCGGTCTTGCTGAAGCCCAGGTCAAGATAGAACGGCGTCGCCAGCGCGGTCGCCATGCTGTCGCCCAGCTTGTAGAGAAAGACGAACGCCAGCACGGTCAGCGCCGTGCGGACACCGCGGCGCGTGACGAACTCGTGGAACGGCTCGACCACCGCCTCTCGCAGCGTCAGCGGGATGCCCTTGACCAGCGCCGGCTCGCGCGCGAACAGGGCGAGGCCGATGCCCGGGAGCATGAACAGCGCGGTGATCGCGTAGACGCCTGACCAGGGCATCCGGTCGGCAAGGATCAGCGCCAGGGCGCCCGGCACGAGGCTCGAGATCCGGTAGGCGTTGACGTGGATCGACGTGCCCAACCCCAGCTCGGCGTTGGGAAGGATCTCGCGACGGAACGCGTCGAGGACGATGTCCTGGCTCGCGGAGAACAGCGCAACCGCCGTCGACAGCGCGACGATCGACCCGATGTCGCGCTGCGGATGCAGCGTGCCGAACAGCGGTATCGTCGCGAGCAGCGCGACCTGGGTCGCCAGCATCCAGCCACGGCGGCGGCCCAGCAGCGGCAGCGCGTAGCGGTCCATCAGCGGCGACCACAGGAATTTCCAGGTATACGGCAGCTGGATCAGCGCGAAGAAGCCGATGGTCTTGAGGTCGACGCCTTCGCTGCGCAGCCACGCCGGCAGCAGATTGATCAGCAGGTACAGCGGCATGCCCGACGAGAAGCCGGTGAAGACGCAGATCAGCATCCGCCGGTTGAAAAGCGCCTGGCGCCAGGACTCGGCGACTGGCGGACCGCCTTCATGCTGCGCACTCCGGTATTCGCCCTCGGGGCGGCCCGTCGGGCTCATGCCTTGCGGAACCGGTAGATGGCGAGCTCGCCGGTGAGATTGGGGAGCACACCGACCGGCCGCCCCTTGGCCAGGACGACTCGGTCGACGATGCGGTGGCCGCGCTCGGCGAGGAAGGCGTCGAAGTCGGCCACCGTGCAAAGGTGAATGTTCGGCGTGTCATACCACTCGTAGGGCAGCGACGACGATACGGGCATGCGACCGCGCAGGATCTGCAACCGGTGCGACCAGTGGCCGAAATTCGGGAACGTGATGATCGCCTCGCGTCCGACGCGCAGCATTTCGGCGACGATCGCCTCGATGCGCCGCATCGCCTGCAGGGTCTGCGACAGGATGACGACATCGAACGCCGCATCCTCGAATCCGGCAAGGCCGCGCTCGAGGTCGCTTTGCACGACGTTGGTCCCGTTTCGCACGCTCGCCAGCACGCCCGTGTCGTCGATCTCGATGCCGTAACCCGTCGCCTGGCGCGCCGCGGCCAGGTAGGCGAGCAGCGCCCCGTCGCCGCAACCCAGGTCCAGCACGCGTGCGCGCTCCGGGACCCAGCCGCCGATCGTCGCATAGTCCGCCCGCTGCACATGCGGCGGCGCGGATTCCGTCGAAAACCCGGGACGCACCACGTTTTTGGGAAACCCGGGACGCACCACGTTTTCCCTGACATCAGAGACGACGGGAAACGCCTGCGGGAAAACGTGGTGCGTCCCGGGTTTCCCAAAAACGTGGTGCGTCCCGGGTTTTCCCGTACCGGATCGCGCGGTCTCGGCGATGCGCTCGAACCAAGCGCGGACGACGGCGTGGTACTGCGGATCGTCGAGCAGGAACGCATCGTGGCCGTGCGGCGCGGCGATCTCGGCGTAGGCAAGGTCGCGGCGCTCGTGCACCAGCGCCTTGACGATTTCGCGCGAGCGCGCCGGCGGAAAGCGCCAGTCGGTCGTGAACGAAACGACGAGGAACCTGCAGACGGCGTCCGACAGCGCCTGTGCGAGGTTGCCGCCGGTGCGCGTCGCGGGGTCGAAGTAGTCGAGCGCCTTGGTGATCCGCAGGTAGGTGTTCGCGTCGAAATACTCGGCGAACTTCTCGCCCTGATGGCGCAGGTAGGACTCGATCTGGAACTCGGACGCGAACGAGAAGCGCAGGCCCTCGCGAAGCTGGCGCCCGAACTTGGCCTCCATCTGTTCGTCGGACAGGTAGGTGATGTGCCCGATCATCCGCGCAACGCGCAGGCCCCGCCGCGGCTTTACGCCGTGGGCGTAGTAGTTGCCGTC
Source organism: Betaproteobacteria bacterium (assembly GCA_018971195.1). GTDB lineage: Bacteria > Pseudomonadota > Gammaproteobacteria > Burkholderiales > Casimicrobiaceae > VBCG01. The sequence goes on along the minus strand of JAGXBK010000060.1, from coordinate 7,523 downwards.
GAAGAACTCGGGGTCGGTGAGGATCGCCTGGCGCGCAATCTCGTTGAATGCGATGTTCTCGGCTGAGAGGTTGGGTGCCGCGGCGATGACCAGTGCATGCCCCACCCGCTGCGGATAGCGGATCGCCCAGTCGAGGGCCTGCATGCCCCCGAGGCTGCCACCCATCACGGCCGCCCACCGCTCGATGCCGAGCCGGTCGGCGAGTCGCGCCTGCGCGTCGACCCAGTCTTCGACGGTCACCAGCGGGAAACCGGCTCCCCACGGCGCGTCGGTAGCCGGGTTGAGCGACAACGGCCCGGTGGAGCCGAAGCAGCTCCCCAGATTGTTGACGCCGACGACGAAGAACCGGTCGGTATCGAGCGGCTTGCCGGGGCCCACCATGTTGTCCCACCACCCGACATTGTCGGGCTCGCCGGCATACCAGCCCGCGACGTGGTGCGAGGCATTCAGCGCGTGGCAGATCAGCACCGCGTTCGAGCGCCCGGCGTCGAGCGTGCCGTAGGTCTCGTAGGCGAGCTCGTAGCCTTCGAGCGAGCGTCCGCAGGCGAGCAGGAGCGGCGCGTCGAAACGCATGCGCTGCGGGACGACGACGCCGACCGAGCGTCCGCTCGCGGCGCCGGCCGCCCCGCCACCGCCGGTGGTGTCGGAGAACGATGCCATGGACAGCGACAGGGGCAACAAAAACCCGACCAGCTTCGAAGGCTAGGTCGGGTTGGCCGGGTGGTGCGGACCGCTCCGCTTTAGCCGTATTTGTCCGCCGGAATCCCGGCGCGCGCCCGCAAGCTGGCTCAAATCGGCGCGTCGGGGGATTCTAGCGCATCACGTCGTCAGGCGTTCAGCCGGTCGAGCAGTGCGACGAGCTTCGCCGGGTCGTCGGCGCGCCGGATCCGCTCGATCACTGCCATGCCTGCCGCCACGTCGCTCTGCAGGACCCTTTGCTTGACGCGCAAGAGATGCGACGGGTGCATCGAGTATTCGCGCAGGCCGATGCCCAGCAGCAGGCGCGTCAACTGCAGCTCGCCTGCCATTTCCCCGCAGACGGCGATCGGGACGTGAGCCTTGTTCGCGCCGGCGATCGCCATCGCGATGAGCTTGATGACCGCCGGATGCAGCGGGTCGTAGAGGTGCGACACCGTCTCGTCGGCGCGGTCGACGGCCAGCGTGTACTGGATCAGGTCGTTGGTGCCGATCGACAGGAAATCGAGGCGCTTCAGGAACGCGCCCATCGCCAGCACCGCGGCAGGGATCTCGATCATGCCGCCGACCACGATCTCCGGGTTGAACGGCTCGCCCTGCTCGCGCAGGCTCTCCTTGGCGCGCGCGATCAGCACCAGCGTCTGGTCGATCTCCGACACCGACGCGAGCATCGGGATCAGGATGCGCACGTTGCCGTAGTGGCTGGCGCGCAGGATCGCGCGCAACTGCGTCAGGAACAGGCGCGGCTCCGCGAGGCAGAAGCGCACGGCGCGCAGACCCAGCGCGGGATTGGGCGCGACGCGCGTCAGCCCGGCGAGCCCTTCCCGCTGCTTGTCGGCGCCCAGATCGAACGTACGAATGGTGACCGGCTTGCCCTGCATCCCCTGCGCGACCTTGCGGAAGGCCTCGAACTGCTCGTCCTCGGACGGAAGCCCGTCGCGATCGAGGAACAGGAACTCGGACCGGAACAGCCCGATGCCTTCGGCGCCGTTGGCGAGCGCCTGCTCGATGTCCTCGGGCAGCTCGATGTTCGCGTGCAGCCCGACGCGTATGCCGTCGATCGTCTCCGCGGGCTTGCTGCGCAGGCGCTTCAACTTCTGGCGGGCGAGCTCGAGCTCGTTCTGCCGCAGCCGGTATTCGGCGAGCACCGCGCGGTCCGGGTTGACGATGACGACGTGGCTGCCGCCGTCGACGATCAGCATCTCGCCGTCGCGTATCAGCTGCCGCGCGTTGTGCGTGGCGACCACTGCGGGGACATTGAGGCTGCGCGCGACGATCGCGGTATGCGAGGTGATGCCGCCGAGATCGGTCAGGAACCCGCCAAAATGGTGGTGCTTGAACTGGATGACGTCGGCCGGCGACAGGTCGTGGGCCACCAGGATGGTCTGCTCCTCCGCCCCCGGCGCCGGCAGCACGCCCGGGCGCCCCATCAGGCGCTTCAGCACCCGCTCGCCGACCTGGACCACGTCCGCCTTGCGCTCGCGCAGGTACGGGTCGTCGATCTGCTCGAACTGGTCGACCAGCACTCCCATCTGGACGGTGAGCGCCCACTCCGCGTTGCAGCGTTGCTCGGCGATGATCCGCTTCGGGGTCTCCGACAGCGTCGGATCGTTGAGGATCATCGAATGGACGTCAAGGAAGGCGCTGAACTCGCCCGGCGCGTCGCCCGACGTCATCGAGCCGTGCAGGCCTTCGAGCTCCTGCCGCACCTCGGCGACCGCCGCGCCGAAGCGCTCGATCTCCGCCGGCACCTGCTGCTGGGTCAACGCATAGTGCGCGACCTCGAGGGTCGCGTGCGAGACGAGCTGCGCGCGGCCGATGGCGATACCGCCCGAGACGCCGATGCCGTGCAGCGCGAAGCTCACCATGCGCGCCGCGCCGCGCGCCGGGGTCGCCGCGCTAGGCGCGCGGGTCGAGATCGCTGTGGATCAGGTCGACGATGGCCGTCATCGCTGCCATCTCGTCGGGGCCGCTGGTCTCGATGCGTATCGTCGAGCCGAACGCTGCGGCCAGCAACATCACCGCAACGATGCTTTGCGCGCTGGCGCGGCGTGCGCCGCTCGACAGCAGCACGGTGGAACGGAATCTCGACGCGACGTGGACGATCCGCGCGGAGGCCCGCGCGTGGAGGCCCTGCCGGCTGGTGATGACGATTTCGCGAGCTTGCATGGCGACGATCCGATCGCAGGAATTGGACGGAGCGATCCCCGCCATCGATGGCGGGAGCCTCGGTATTGAGCCGGATCGTTGCGCATTGGTTCCGCGATTTGTGCACTGCACACGCAACAAGACGTGCCCCGGTGCAGGTTCCGTACCCGTCCATCGCGCCTATTGCCCCTCTCCGAAGCAATCGTGGATCAGGGCGCACAGCGCGTCGATCGCTTCGCCCTCGTCGGGTCCGTCCACCTCCAGGACCACTTTCGAGCCCTTGCCGGCTGCCAGCATCATGACACCCATGATGCTCTTGGCGTTGACCTTGCGCCCATTGCGTCCGATCTGCACGTCGCTCTGGAACCTGGCCGCGAGCTGGGTCAGCTTCGCCGACGCCCGGGCGTGCAGCCCGAGCTGGTTGACGATCTCAACCTCGCGATGTTGCATGGCGGGCCGTTGCAGGAACATGCAGCACGCCTTCGCAGCCGCCCGAGATCGCCTTGGTGAGCAGCGTTTCCATGCTCTTCGTTCTGTAAGTGAACGCTCGCACGAGCATCGGCAGGTTCACTCCGGAGACGACCTCGACCCGGCCCGGATGCGCCAGCTTGATCGCGAGATTACAGGGGGTGGCGCCGTAGATGTCGCAGAACACGGCGACCCCTTCGCCGGTGTCCACGGCGGCGATCGCCTCGCGTGCCCTGGGCAACAGCAGCGTCGGGTCGTCGGTGGCCGTGATCGACAGCACCCGCAGCTGCGCCGGCCGCGAACCCAGCACGTGGGTCAGGGCCCCCACCAGGCTTTCACCCAGCGTGCCGTGCGCAACGATGAGAACTCCGATCATGGGGGTGGCGAGGTCGGTCGCCGCGAAAATGTTAGCACGCGCCGATCAGCGCGGTCGCGAACAGCCCGCCGACATCGAATCCGGTCTGCTCGGAAATCTCGACGAAGCACGTCGGGCTGGTCACGTTGATCTCGGTCAGGAACGACCCGATGACGTCGATGCCGGCGACCAGCATGCCTTCGGCCCACAGCGGGCCGGCCAGCGCCTCGCCGATCTGCCGGTCGCGCGCCGACAGCGGCTGCGCCACGCCGCGACCTCCCGCCGCGAGGTTGCCGCGGGTCTCGCCAGGCCTGGGAATGCGCGCGAGCGAATACGGAACGACCTCGCCCCCGATCAGCAGGATGCGCTTGTCGCCGTCGCTGATCTCGGGGATGAAGCGCTGCGCCATCACCGTACGCGCACCCTCGTGCGAGACCGTCTCGACGATCACGTTGCGGTTGGGGTCGTCGTGCCGCACGCGGAACACCGATGTCCCCCCCATGCCGTCCAGCGGCTTGACGATGACATCGCGATGCTGGTCGATGAAGGCGTCGATGACGGCGGCGTCGCGGGTGACCAGCGTCGGGGCGATGAAATCGCGAAAGCGCGCGATGGCCAGCTTTTCGTTGCAGTCGCGGATGGCGCGCGGGCGATTGAAGACGCGCGCCCCTTCGCCTTCCGCGGCCTCGAGCAGGTACGTCGAGTAGACATATTCCATGTCGAACGGCGGGTCCTTGCGCATCAGCACCGCGGCGTAGTCCTTGAGCGCGCGGGTCTCCGGCTCGCCTGCGGCATACCAGTCCTCGTTGCCGGGGCGCAGCTCCAGCGGCCGGGCGCGCCCGCGCGTCGCGCCGTCCTGCCAGTGGATGTCGCCCTGCTCGAGCGCGTGGACGCGATGTCCGCGCGCCGCGAGCGCACGCATCATCGCCACCGTGCTGTCCTTGTACGCCTTGACGAGCGGCAGCGGGTCGAGAATGAAGGCGAAATCCATGCGGGAGATTGCGGGCTGCCGTTCGCGGATTGCGGGGCGTAGGGTGATCGTACCTCATTCGCCCAGATGCCCGCGGCGAAGCGGGTTGGACGCGAGCGCCTCGGCTTCGCGTACCGCGAGCCGGCCCGGGACGCCTCAGGCCTGCGCGTCGCGGCCGCTGTCCCGCCAGGGCATCAGGTGGATGGCGATGGCGAGCAGCGACGCGCCGGCGCGCACCCCGACCGCCAGGCCGTTGCGGCGCGCGACGTGCGTGGGGACCCGCAGCGTGATCTGCGCAGCGGCGGGACCGTCGACGCCGAGGCCGACCGTGGTGTCGACGGCCAGGCCCACCGTCGTGTCGTCACCGAGCTCCACGCATTCGACGACCATGCCCGCGACCGGATTCTCGCGCTCCCCGCGCGAGGGCCGGTCACGGCGATGCAGGACCACGCCGCCGACGGGGATGGTCCACGCGACGCGCGTGCCGACCGCGAACTGCGCCGCATGCGCCACCTCCAGCACGATCCCCCGCCATTCGACCCGCGTGCGTCCCGCGGGCGCGTCCTGTGCGCGAACGACCCCCTCGAACACGTTGCGCAGGTCGACGAGCCGTGCCACCAGCGCGTCCGCGGGCCGCGTGCGGATTTCGTGCGGGGTACCGATCTGCAGCGTGCGTCCGCGGTGCAGGATGCACATGCGGTCGGCCAGCATCGCCGCCTCGTCGAGGTCGTGGGTCACGAGGACGATTGGCATGGCGAGCTGCCGGCGCAACTCGGCAAGCTCGCGATAGAGCTTGTGCCGCGTCACGCGGTCGACGGCGGCGAAAGGCTCGTCCAGCAGCAGCACCTTGGGATCCCGTGCCAGCGCGCGCGCCATTGCGACACGCTGCTGCTGGCCGCCGGAAAGCTCGACCGGGCGCCGGTGCTCGAGCCCCGCGAGGTGGACACTCGCGAGCAGGGCGCGGGCGCGGGATTCGCGCTCCGCACGCGCACGATGGCCCAGTGCGGCGACCACGTTGCCCAGTGCGCTCATGTGGGGGAACAGCGCGTACTGCTGGAATACCAGTCCGACCGAGCGACGCTGCGGCGAGATGCCGATCCGCCTCTGCGTATCCAGCCAGACCTCGCCCGCGCACTCGATCCTGGCGTCGGGCGGGCGGTCGAGTCCGGCGATGCAGCGCAGGATCGTCGACTTGCCGCTGCCGGAAGGGCCCGTCAGCGCGAGCACCTCGCCGGGGGCGCAATCGAAGGTCGCGGCCAGCGGAATCGGCGCGCGCTGCGCGAGCCGGATGAAGAGTCGGCCCTCAGCCGCCACCTGCAGGCTCCGCCCGCCGGCTGGTCGAATACGCGACCGCAATCGCGGCGAGGGACAGCGCCAGCAGCACGGCCGCCATCAGCCCCGCGCTGCGTGTGTCGAAGGCCTGCACCCGGTCGTAGATCGCGATGGCGATGGTTCGCGTCTCGCCGGGAATGTTCCCGCCAACCATCAGCACCACGCCGAATTCGCCGAGCGTGTGGGCGAAGGTCAGCACCATCGCCGACAGCACCCCGGGCCAGGCGAGCGGCAGCTCGATCTCGGCGAAGATGCGCCAGGGGCTCATGCCGCAGCACGCGGCCGCCGGCCGGACGTCGGCGGGGATCGCTTCGAACGCGCGCTGCATCGGCTGGATCGCGAAAGGAAGGTTGAAGATCAGCGATGCGACAAGGAGCCCGGCGAAGCTGAAAGCCAGCGGATGGCCGACGACCGCGACGAACGCGCGCCCGAGCGCCGAATTCGCTCCGAACGCCGAAAGCAGGTAGTAGCCCAGCACCGTCGGTGGCAGGACCAGCGGCATGGCCAATGCCGCTTCGACCAGTCGGCGCCCGGCGAAGCGCTTCCAGGCGAGGACGCGCGCGATCGCCAGCGCGGCAGGCAGCAGCAGCGCCACGGTCCAGCCGGCGAGCTTCAGCGACAGCGCAAGCGCCTGCCATTCCATCATCGGCGGCACCCGGCGTCGCATGGCCGGCGGCCAGCGGCACTGCGCAAGCCGCTGCTCATTGCGGAGCCTTGCCCGTGGCCGGCGCCGCGAAGCCATAGCGATCGAAGATCGCGCGCGCCTCCGGACCCTGCAGATAGCGGTAGAACGCGCGCGCCGTCGCGCCCGCGTTGTTCAGCAGGACCATCCGCTGCACCAGCGGATCGTACATCGACGCCTGCAGCAGGACGTAATCGCCGCGCCCGGCGAGCGCCTTGGCTCGCAGCAGCGAATAGGCGACGATGCCGCCCTGCGCGGCGCCGCTGAGCGCGAACTGCGCGGTCTGGCTGATGTTCTCGCCCAGCACCAGCTTCGGCTCGATCGCCCGCCACAATCCAGCATGAATGAGCGCCTGCCGCGCCGCGCGACCGTAGGGCGCGTGCTCCGGGTTGGCGATCGCGAACTTGTGCAGGGTTCCGTCGGCAAGCGCGCGGGCCACGCCGCGCAGCTGCGGATCGACTTCGACCGGCGATCCCCGCGGGACGATCAGCGCAAGCCGGCCCACCGCATAGACGACGCCCGAATCGGCGCTGTGACCCTCGCGCGCAAGGGCGTCGACGTACGACTGGTCCGCCGAGAGGAACAGCTCGAACGGCGCGCCATCCTCGATCTGGCGACGGAAATTCCCCGACGAGCCGAACACCAGCCTGAGCTTCTGGCCGGTCTCGCGCGTGAATCGCGCGGCGATGTCCGGCAACGCGAACTGGAGGTCCGCGGCCGCCGCGACGACGGGACCCTCCGCCGCCGGCGCAGCCCCCGCGCAGGTCAGCGCGGCGAAGGCGAGCAGCCCCGCGATGAACGCGCGGCGCGCCAGCTTTGGCATCGTTGCGGCCATTCGTCGTATCTCATCATATATAACGAACTGCGCACTA
>JAGXBK010000224.1 GCA_018971195.1 Betaproteobacteria bacterium | reverse complement strand
GGCACGTCCGCCGGTCGTGCACAGAGGAATGCGGGGCGCATCGGTGCGGCGGCGGCGACGACCGCGTGCAGGAGGTGCGTCGTGCCGACCCCGTCGCCGCCCCAAAGCAGGACGCCCGCCTCCGGCAGCGCGCCCTCGGCGAGCCGCTCGAGGGCGCTCACCGCCTCGCGATTGGGCCCCGCGACGAAGTTGCGAAATGTGGGGGGCTCGACCCTTGCGAGGTCCAGTACGAGTTGCTCGGCCATCCGGCCCTGCGAAAGTTCAGTCGTCGCGGTAGACCGGCGACTCGGCATAGGCGGCACGCAGGTGCCGCAGGCCCACGAGCAGCATCGCCGATACGGGCAGCGCCATCAGCACGCCGACGAACCCGAACAGCTGGCCGAAAGCCAGCAGCGCGAAGATCACCGCCAGCGGGTGCAGCCCGATGCGGTCGCCCACCAGGAACGGAACCAGCAAATAGCTCTCGAGCAGCTGCCCGATGCCATAGACAGCGAGCACGGCGACGAAGCCCGGCCAGCCATGCCATTCGAGCAAGGCCGCGATCAGGCCCAGCATGAAGCCGAGCCCGAATCCGACATACGGGATGAACACCAGCACCCCGGTGAGGATGCCGATCGCGAGGCCGCGCTCGAGTCCCGCGATCGACAATCCGATCGAGTAGTACACGGCGAGCGCGACCATCACCAGCAGCTGTCCGTGAAGAAACTCGGCCAGCACGCCGTCGACCTGCTGCGACACCGTGCGCACCTTCGCCTGCCAGCGACGCGGAAGCAGATCGTCGATGCGCGCGACGATCATGTTCCAGTCGCGCAGCAGGTAGAACATGACGACCGGGATCAGCGCGAGGTTGAGCAGCACCGACACGACGATCAGGCCCCCGGTCTTGACGCCGGACAGGAGCGTCATCGACAGGTTCTTCGCCTCCTGGGCGTTTTCCGAGATGAACGCGCGGATGGAGTCGAAGTCGAGCGGCACCGTGATCCCGAACCGCTGCGAAAGCCACGGCGCGAGGCGGTCGGTGAATTGCGCGAAGAGCTCCGGCAGGCGCGCCATCGCGGTGGCGATCTCGGACTGGATCAGCGGCACCAGCACCAGGAACAGGGCAGCGAGCAGCACGCCGATGATCAGGATGACCACCAGGGTCGCGATCGCGCGCGGCACGCCGTGCGCCTCGGCGCGATCGACGGCCGGGGTGCCGAGGTAGGCGAGGATCGCGCCGATCAGGAACGGCGTGAGCACCGGCCCCAGCCAGTGCAGCGCCGCCAGGAGGACCAGCACCGCGCCGACGATCCAGAGATAGTGGCGCGCAGCGACGGGACGGTGCAGGTGCGCAGCCGGCAGCGCGTCGGCGCCGCGGGCGGATTCGCCCTCGCGAGCGGTCGGCGCGCGTTCCGATTCCCCGGATACCGGAACAGGGTCGTCGGCCAGCGGCGGGCGGGGCGCGGTCATTTCGGAGTAGAATCGCGGCGCAAAATTGCTGCACTTTACCTCATTGCGGTCCGCGCCAGCGGTCCCCCGTGTCCGCCCGGTGCGGCGACATCCCGATGGCTGCTCCCTCCACGCCCTCCAAGCCCCTTTCCTACCGCGATGCCGGTGTCGACATCGACGCGGGCGACGCCCTGGTCGAGCGCATCAAGCCGTTTGCCAAGCGCACGATGCGGCCCGAGGTGCTTGCCGGCATCGGCGGCTTCGGCGGGCTGATCGAGATCGGGAAGCGGTTCCGCGAGCCGGTGCTGGTCGCCGGCACCGACGGCGTCGGGACGAAGCTCAATCTCGCGCAGCGCCTCGGGCGCCACGACACCATCGGCATCGACCTGGTCGCGATGAGCGTCAACGACATCCTCGTGCAGGGCGCCGAACCGCTGTTCTTCCTCGACTATTTCGTCTGCGAGCGGCTCGACGTCGACGTCGCGGCGAAGGTCATCGAGGGCATCGCCCGGGGATGCGAAATGGCGGGATGTGCACTGATCGGCGGCGAGACCGCCGAGCACCCGGGAACATTTCCCAAGGGCGAATACGACCTCGCCGGTTTCGCCGTCGGGGTCGTGGAGAAGAGCGCGATCGTCGACGGCCGCGACATCGCGCCGGGCGACCGGCTGATCGGGCTCGCCTCCAGTGGGCCGCACGCCAACGGCTATTCGCTGATCCGCAAGATCGTCGCCGTCGCCAATGCCGACCTGCACGCGCCCATTGCCGGGGCCGCCGACGCCGCGCCAGCATCCACGCCGTCGGCGCGCATGAGCACGCTGGGCGATGCGCTGCTGGCACCGACACGGATCTACGTCAAGCCCGTACTCGCCCTCGCCTCGAAGCTGCACATCAAGGGCATGGCGCACATCACCGGCGGCGGCCTCATCGAGAACGTCCCGCGGATGCTGCCCGACGCGGTCCAGGCGCGCCTCGAGCGCACGCAATGGCCGCGCCCACCGGTTTTCGCCTGGCTGCAGGAGCACGGCAGCGTCTCCGACGACGAGATGCACCGCGTGTTCAACTGCGGCATCGGCATGGTGCTCGCGGTGAGCCCTGCCGACGCGAAGGCCGCAGTGGCGATGCTGAACGATGCGGGCGAGCGCGCCTTCGACATCGGCGAGGTCGTTGCGCGCCCGGGCGGCGCTGCGGCGGCGGTGGTCGTCTGAGGCGCGAGCCCCGGTACGACGTCGCGATCATGAGGCCTGCGCGCATCACCGTCGTCATTTCGGGGCGCGGCTCGAACCTCGTCGCACTGATCGACGCAGTGAATGCCGGGAAGATCGCCGGCGTGATCACGCAGGTGATCAGCAACCGGCCCGGCGCCCAGGGCCTCGTTCACGCTGCGAAGGCCGGCATCGCGACCCGGGTGGTCGACCACACGAAGTTTGCATCGCGCGAGGCTTTCGAGGCCGCGCTCGCCGCCGCGATCGACGACGGCCGGCCCGACCTCGTCGTGCTCGCCGGCTTCATGCGCGTGCTGGGCGCGGACTTCGTGCGACACTACGAAGGTCGCATGCTGAACATCCATCCGTCGCTGCTTCCCGCATACCCCGGGCTGGACACGCACCGGCGCGCGCTCGCCGACGGCGCGAAGCGTCACGGCTGCAGCGTGCATTTCGTCACGCCGACCGTGGACGGGGGTCCGATCGTCGCTCAGGCCGAAGTGCCGGTGCTGCCCGGGGACGACGAGTCGACACTCGCCGCGCGCGTGCTCGAGGCCGAGCATCGCCTGCTGCCGGACATCGTCGGCCGCTATTGCGCGGGACGCCTGGTCCTCGACCACGGCAACGTGCGCATCATCGACACCCGGACCGCGGCCGACCGATCGTAGCGCCCACGCCCGCGCTGCGCCGCCCGAACCCGCGTCGCAGCGCCGGTGCCGTCCCGCTGATGAATACCATCGACACGCAGCAAGGCCCCGAATCCGCGACCGGAAAACCGGGACGCGAGAAACCGGGACGCGAAAAACAGGGACGGACCACGTTTTCGCTCCGCGAAAACGTGG
>JAGXBK010000223.1 GCA_018971195.1 Betaproteobacteria bacterium | reverse complement strand
GCGCCGGCGCGGATCGAGACTTGCGCGTGCGCGAGGTGGCGTGCTGCGATGCCGGCGCCGCGGGTGGCGGCGAGCGCAAGCCGGCCATGGGGCAGCGCGACATCGGCGTCGCCGCGCCAGTCGAGCGCGTAGGGCGGCGGCGGCGGGTCGTGGACCATGATCCGGCCCTGGTGGATCGACACTTCGACGGCGGCATGCGCAAGACACAGCCTCGGCGAGGCCTGCGCGGCGCAAAGCTGGCGCAGCATCGCCGCGAGCCGCTGCTGTGACGGGGCCGGCAGGCCCCGGGCGCGCAGGAACCAGCGCAGCAGGTTGCGCGCGCGCCGCGCCGGCAGCGCGGCCAGCGCCGAGCGATCGAGCGTATGCCCGTCGCAGGCGACTTGCGCATCGATCCGGGCCAGATCGTCCTGCAGCATTGCCGCCTCGGCCTGCAGCGCGGCGGCACGCACCAGCGTCAGCGGATAGCCGGGGGCCAGGTCCCGCAATGCGGGAACGACCCGAAGGCGCAGGGCATTGCGGCGCTGTGCGGGTTGCGCATTGCTCTCGTCGTCGACGAACGCCAGGCGACGCTCTCCGACGCAGGCGTCGATGTCGGCCCGCGCCAATCCGAGCAAAGGTCGCAGCCACAGGATGCCTTCGTCCGCGTACGCGGACGCCATCGCGGCGAGGCCGCGAGGACCCGCGCCGCGCAGCAGTTGCAGCAGCAGCGTCTCGGCCTGGTCGTCGGCGTGATGGGCGAGCAGCACGGCGGTGGCGCCGAGCTCGCGCGCAGCGGCCCTCAGCGCCGCGTAGCGCGCTTCCCGCGCCAGGGCCTCGAGGCTCGCGCGCGGCCTGCGGACCACGGTAACGCGGCGGATCGAGAGCAGGACGCCGCGAGCGGCGCAGTCCTGCGCACAGAACGCGCTCCATCGGTCGGCGTTGCCGGACAGGCCGTGATGGACGTGGATCGCGACGATGCGGACACCGGCGGCCTGTGCCACTGCGACCGCCGCATCCAGCAACGCGATCGAGTCCCGCCCCCCCGACAGCGCAACGGCGGCCGTACCCCCGCCGGGCAGCGCGGCGGCGAGCGCCGACGCGACCGCGGATCGCAGGCGTTCGGCCGGCCCGGCGTCAGCCGGCTGGAATCTCCTTGAATCGCCCATAAGCGAGAATCTTGTCTTCGCGCGCCTCGAGCAGCGCCTCGAGCGATTGCTCCTGCAGGTTACGCAGGACCTCGGTGAGCGCCTTCTTCAGCGCGACCATCATCGCCGCGTGGTCGCGATGGGCGCCGCCCAGCGGCTCGTTGACGACCTTGTCGATCAGCCCGAGCTGCTTCAGTCGCGAGGAGGTGATGCCGAGCGTCTCGGCGGCCTCGGGCGCATGCTCGGCCGATTTCCACAGGATCGACGCGCAACCCTCGGGCGATATCACCGAATACGTCGCGTATTGCAGCATCAGCGTGACGTCGCCGATCGCGATCGCGAGCGCGCCGCCCGAGCCGCCTTCGCCGATGACCGTGGTGATCACCGGCACGCGCAGGCCCGCCATCTCGTAGAGATTGCGGCCGATCGCCTCCGATTGTCCGCGCTCCTCGGCGCCGATGCCGGGGTAGGCGCCCGGTGTGTCGACGAACGTGAACAGCGGAAGCCCGAATTTCTCCGCGAGCTTCATCAGGCGCAGCGCCTTGCGGTAACCCTCGGGGCGCGGCATGCCGAAGTTGCGGTGGATCTTCTCCTTGGTGTCGCGGCCCTTCTGCTGCCCGAGGACCATGCAGGGCACGCCGTTGAACCGCGCGAGCCCGCCGACGATCGCCGGGTCGTCAGCGTACGAGCGATCGCCATGCAGCTCGCGGAACTCGCTGAACATGCCGTTGACGTAGTCGAGCGTGTACGGACGCTGCGGATGACGCGCGACCTGCGCGATCTGCCAGGCGGAGAGCTTGCTGTAGATGTCCTTGGTGAGTTGCTGGCTCTTCTTGGTCAGCCGCGAGATCTCGTCGGAGATGTCGACGGCGGAATCCTCGTGCACGTAGCGCAGCTCGTCGATCTTCTGCTGCAGCTCGGCGATCGGCTGCTCGAAGTCGAGAAAGGTCTGCTTCATGGGCGGCGGGAATCGTGGTGTGCGCGCATCATAGCGCAATCCCTGCGGCGTGCACCTATAATGGCGCCCCTGCAAGAGGAGAGCACATGGCGACGCATCGCATCGCCGTCATCCCGGGTGACGGCATCGGCAAGGAGACGGTTCCCGAAGGGCTTCGGGTCATCGAGAAAGCGGCCGCGAGGTTCGGCATCGCGCTCGAGTTCGCGCACTTCGACTGGAACTGCGACCGCTACGCCCGCACCGGCAGCATGATGCCGGACGACTGGTTCGAGACGTTGTCCGGCTTCGAGGCGATCTTCTACGGCGCGGTCGGCTGGCCGGCGGTGGTCCCCGACCACGTTTCGCTGTGGGGCTCGCTGATCCAGTTCCGGCGGCGCTTCGACCAGTACGTCAACCTGCGCCCCTGCCGGCTGATGCCCGGCATCGCGACGCCGCTCGCCAACCGCAAGCCCGGCGACATCGATTTCGTCGTCGTGCGCGAGAACACCGAGGGCGAGTATTCATCGGTCGGCGGCCGCGTCTTCGAAGGTACCGAGCGCGAAACGGTGTTCCAGGAATCGATCTTCACGCGCACGGGCGTCGACCGCATCCTCAAGTACGCGTTCGAGCTCGCGAAGACGAGACCCGCGCGCCACCTGACGTCCGCGACCAAGTCCAACGGAATCTCGATCACGATGCCGTACTGGGACGAGCGCTTCAAGGCGATGTCGGCAAAGTATCCGGACATCCGCGTCGACCAGTTCCACATCGACATCCTGAGCGCGCATTTCGTGCAGCGGCCGCAGTTCTTCGACGTCGTCGTCGGCTCGAACCTGTTCGGCGACATCCTGTCGGACTTGGGACCCGCCGTCTGCGGCACCATCGGCATCGCGCCCTCGGCGAACATCAATCCCGAGCGCAGCCATCCGTCGCTGTTCGAGCCTGTTCACGGCTCGGCTCCCGACATCGCCGGCAAGGGGATCGCGAACCCGATCGGCCAGATCTGGTCGGGAGCGCTGATGCTCGATTTCCTCGGCCATCCCGACGCCGCGGCCGCGATCGTCGGCGCGATCGAGCGCACGCTCGCCGACCCGTCCGCGCCGCGTACGCCCGACATCGGCGGCAAGGCGAGGATGGGCGATGTCGGCAAGGCCATCGCCGCGGCGATCTGAGGCGAATCGGCCGGCGCGATTGCCGCATCGGCCGCGCGCGGGAATCGTGCCGGCGGTAAGTCGTCAGAGCGCCGCGGCGATCGCCCTGCCGACCGCTTCCATGTGCGCCTTGCCGCCGATGTCGGGCGTGCGCGGCGCGGACGGATCGGCGAGCGTGCGCTCGATTGCGCCGACGACCGCGGCCGCGGCCTCGCGATGGCCTAGGAAATCGAGCATCAGCGCTCCCGACCAGATCTGGCCGATCGGG
>JAGXBK010000222.1 GCA_018971195.1 Betaproteobacteria bacterium | reverse complement strand
ACGGCCGGCGCGCGGCCCTCGGCCGCCGCGCGCTCGCGCTCGGCGCGGATCGCCCGTGCATGCGACAGGAACTCTTCCGCGATCAGGAACTCGTGATCGGTCCACATCGCTTCGACTGCGGCGCGCCCCGCATCCTTGACCAGCGCCTCGTAGCGCACCAGGAACTTCTCGACCTGCACCGGGTAGTAGGCGAGCGCTTCGGTCGCGGTATCGATCGCGGTCAGCCCGCCGCCGATGACGACGATGGGGAGCCGGACCTGCATGTTGGCGATCGAGTCCGCCTTGGCTGCGCCCGTCAGCTGCAGCGCCATCAGGAAATCCGACGCGGTGCGCACGCCCTGCGCGAGGCCGTGCGGCAGGTCGAGCACCGTCGGACGCCCGGCGCCGGCGGCCAAGGCGATGTGGTCGAACCCCAGTGCGAACGCGCCGTCCGCGTCGAGCGTGCCCCCGAAACGCACGCCGCCGTAGAGCGCATAGCCGGCACGGCGCTCGAGGAGCAGCCGGATCACCTTGAGGAAATTCTTGTCCCAGCGGACGGTGATCCCGTATTCGGCGACGCCCCCGAAGCCCGCCATCGAGCGTTCGTCGAGCGGCTCGGCCAGCGTCGAGACATCCTCGACCGGCACGAAAGCGGTCCGGGTCCCGTCGTCGCGCACGCCCGAGAGCTCGGGCGCGAGCGGCTCGATCTTGAGGCCGTCGATGGCGACGACCGTGTGCCCGTCGTTCAGCAGGTGATGCGCGAGCGTGAAGCCTGCCGGTCCCTGGCCGACGACCAGCACGCGCTTGCCGCTCGCCGGCCGCGGGAACGGTCGCCGCAGGTTCAGCGGATTCCAGCGGGTCAGCAGGGAATAGATCTCGAAGCCCCAGGGTAGCGCCAGCACGTCTTTCAGCACCCGCGTTTCCGATTGCGGGATGTCCACCGGATCCTGCTTCTGGTAGATGCACGACTTCATGCAGTCGTTGCAGATCCGGTGCCCCGTCGCTGCCGCCATCGGATTGTCGATGCAGATCATCGCGAGCGCGCCCAGCGGCCAGCCTTCGGCGCGCAGCCGGTGGAACTCCGAGATGCGTTCCTCCAGCGGGCAGCCGGCAAGGGTGACGCCGAACGCCGATTTCTTGAACGGGTCCACGGGGGCTTCCACCGTCTCACCCGCTTGCGCGCGCGCGTCGGGCCGGGGACGCTCCCACTCTGCCGCCTGCGGCAGTGGGCCCGGGTGCGGGCGCTTTTCCATGAGGCCCCGTGCGCACGAATCCTTGCCCTGCTCGTGGCACCAGATGCAGTAGTGCGCCTGGTCGAGGGCGCCGACGAGGTCGGTCCCCGGATCGGTCAAGCCGAAGCCTACGCGCCGCCGCAGTCCATGGGCCGCCGCCATCTGCAGCGCGGCGACGCCGCTCTGCGCGACCGACTCGACCGGAACGAGATGCAGCATGTCGAGCTTGCGCGGTGCGCGAAACAGCACGCCGCCGCGGTGGGCGGCCTTGCCCGCCGCCGTGTGTACCGCCCACGCTGCGTAGCGCAAGGCGACATCGAGGGCCGCCGCGTTCGCGGCCTCGTCCTCCTGCCAGCGCGTCACCGCCAGCGCGAACGCGAGCTCGAAAGCGGGCACGTCGTCGTGACGACCGATCAGCGCCACGATCCGCGCGCGCAGCGCAGCGCCGTCGAACTGCGCCGCCGCATCGGCCTTGTGGGCGTTCATGGCCTTCCGCTGCACGAACTGGCGCTTGACGGCGAAGAGCGGCGCGAGCTCGTGGTGGCGGGCCTCCAGCGCACGCAGCGCCTTGCCGATGCCGAACAGCTCCGCGAGGAAATCCTCCAGGTGCGGCGCGATCGCCATCAGCAGCGCCGACTCGTCCTTCGCGGCGAGCCGTTCCGGGTCGGCCCGCGCGCTGGCGAGCCGTCCGGCCAGCGCCCCGTCGGCAGCGGCGAGATGCGCGATGAAGTGCGCATCGATGGCCGCGGCGCCAGCGGGCGTGTAGAGATCGGCGAACGTCAGTCCGTAGGCGAGGGGCGGCATGGTGGGGCCGGCGAGGCGGCGCCTGTGCGGCGCGGTGTCGGCGGTTGATTTTCTCATTTTACCGCCCCGCGATTTGCTAACATCGTGGCCCCAGAGGTATGCCCGCAACCGCGGGATCCCGCGAGACGACAGGCCTCGCGACCGGAGATCGAATGTCGCGTCTCATCGCAGCCTCGAGCGTCGTCCTGGCCATCGCCATCGCCACGCTCGGTTCCCTCGCACCCACTGCATCGGCCCAGACGATCAGGCTCGGCGAGCTCAACAGCTACAAGCAGTTCCCCGCTTTCCTCGATCCCTACCGCAAGGGCATGGAGCTCGCGGTCGATGAGATCAACGCAGCGGGCGGCGTGCTCGGCCAAAGGATCGAGATCGTGTCGCGGGACGACGGCGGCGTTCCAGGCGACGCGGTTCGTGTCGCCGAGGAATTGCTCACCCGCGAGCACGTCGCGCTGCTGATGGGAACGTTCGCTTCGAACGTGGGGCTCGCCGTGTCCGATTTCGCCCGCCAGCGCAAGGTACTGTTCATCGCCGCCGAACCGCTGACCGACAAGATCGTCTGGCAGGACGGCAATGCCTATACCTACCGGCTGCGGGCGTCGACGTACATGCAGACCGCGATGCTCGTGCCCGATGCGGTCAAGACCGGGAAGAAGCGCTGGGCGATCGTCTATCCGAATTACGAATACGGACAGGCCGCGACCGACACGTTCAAGCGGCAGATGATCGCGCGCGCGGGCTCGGGTCTCGAGTTCATCGAGCAGCCGGTGCCGCTGGGCAAGATCGAAGCGGGGGCGGTCGTCCAGGCCCTGCTCGATGCGCACCCGGACGCGATCTTCTCGTCGCTGTTCGGCCCGGACCTCGCGCGCTTCGTGCGCGAAGGGCAATTGCGCGGCCTGTTCAAGGACCGGCCGGTGTTCGACCTGCTGGGCGGCGAGCCCGAGTACCTCGATCCGCTGAAGGACGAGGCTCCGCTCGGCTGGTACGTGACGGGCTATCCCTGGTACGCGATCAAGACCCCCGCGCACACCCGTTTTCTCGACGCCTACCAGGCGAGATTCCACGACTATCCGCGCCTGGGCTCGGTCGTCGGCTACAGCACCGTCGAGACCGCGGCGGCGGCGATCAGGCGCGCGGGTTCTCTCGACACGCCGAAGCTCCTCGCCGCGATGCAGAACCTGCACGTGGGAACGCCGTTCGGCGAAATCACGTTCCGCGCGCTCGACCACCAATCGACGATGGGCGCGTTCGTCGGTCGCATCGGCCTCGCTGACGGCAAAGGCGTGATGATCGACTTCCGCTATGCCGACGGCAAGGACTACCTGCCGCCTGACGACGTCGTGCGCAAGCTGCGCCCGGCCGGCCGCTAGTCGCCACCGGGCAAGCCGCCACCGGCCACCGCGTGTCGCCCGCGTCGCTCGCGGTCCAGCTGCTCAACGGGCTCGCATCGGCGTCCTCGCTGTTCCTGATTGCGGCCG
>JAGXBK010000059.1 GCA_018971195.1 Betaproteobacteria bacterium | reverse complement strand
GTGACGGGGAGTTGCGTGCTGCCGGCGGGGACGGAGATGGTGATGCCGGGGGACAACGTGGCGATGGAGGTGACGTTGATTGCGCCGATCGCGATGGAGGAGGGGTTGCGGTTCGCGATCCGCGAGGGCGGGCGCACGGTGGGTGCCGGGGTGGTCTCGAAGGTCATCGAATAAGAGTTCAGGCCAGTAGCTCAATTGGCAGAGCGGCGGTCTCCAAAACCGCAGGTTGGGGGTTCGATTCCCTCCTGGCCTGCCACTGAAGTTGGCAGAAGTTCGAGATGGATAAACTGAAAATCCTGCTGGCGATCGCCTGCGTCGTGTTGGGCATCTGGGGGTACTACTACCTCTCCCACGTGGCGCTGGTGCTGCGTTTTCTGATGGTCGTCGGCGGGCTCGTCGCCGGAGGCTTTGTCGCGTGGACGTCCGCGCCGGGCAGGCAATTCTTCGCATTCGCGCAGGAAGCCTGGCAGGAAGCCGGCCGCGTGGCCTGGCCGACGCGCAAGGAGACGGTTCAGACGACGGCGGTCGTGTTCGCGTTCGTCGTCATCATGGCGCTGTTCCTGTTCGCCGTGGATTCGACGCTCGCTTGGCTGGTCAAGCTGCTGACGGGGCGGGTCGAATGATGGGCGAGAAGAGGTGGTACGTCGTGCACGCGTATTCGGGCTTCGAGAAGAGCGTCCAGCGCACGCTGGCCGAGCGGATCAAGCGCTCCGAGCTGCAGGAGCAGTTCGGCAAGATTCTGGTGCCCGTCGAGGAAGTGGTCGAGATGAAGAGCGGCCAGAAGGCGATATCCGAGCGCAAGTTCTTCCCCGGGTACGTGCTGGTCGAGATGGAGATGACCGACGATTCCTGGCACCTGGTCAAGAGCACGCCCAAGGTGACCGGATTCGTCGGGGGAACCGCCAACCGGCCGACACCGATTTCGCAGAAGGAAGTCGACGCGATCCTCCGGCAGGTGCAGGAAGGCGTCGAGAAGCCGCGGCCCAAGGTGCTGTTCGAGCTGGGCGAGGCGGTGCGGATCAAGGAGGGCCCGTTCACGGATTTCCACGGGAACGTCGAGGACGTGAACTACGAGAAGAGCAAGCTGCGGGTGTCGGTGACGATCTTCGGTCGCTCGACGCCGGTGGAGCTCGATTTCTCGCAGGTGGAAAAGGCTTGACATTCCGTCGCGAAGGGCGCGACGGAATGTCTGTCCTCGTTCGAGCGTCGCCGACGGCGACGCTCAACTCGGACGCTGGTGGAAGCAGACTGCAATTGACGGGGAGGGCGAACGCGCCCGCTAGCACCCACCTAGGAGATTGAGATGGCAAAGAAAGTCGTCGGCTACATCAAGCTGCAGGTACCGGCGGGAAAGGCGAATCCGAGCCCCCCGATCGGTCCCGCGCTCGGCCAGCGCGGCCTGAACATCATGGAGTTCTGCAAGGCGTTCAATGCGCAGACGCAGGGCGTCGAGCCCGGCCTGCCGATCCCGGTGATCATCACCGCCTACGCCGACAAGAGCTTCACGTTCGTCATGAAGACGCCTCCGGCCACCGTGCTGATCAAGAAGGCGGCGAAGGTCGACAAGGGCAGCAGCACGCCGCATACCGACAAGGTCGGGAAGCTGACCCGGGCCCAGGCCGAGGAGATCGCGAAGGTCAAGCAACCCGACCTGACCGCGGCGGACCTCGACGCCGCCGTGCGCACGATCGCCGGCAGCGCGCGCAGCATGGGCATTACCGTCGAAGGGGTGAAGTGATCATGGCCGCACAGAAGGCTCCCAGGCTGTCCAAGCGCATGACGACGGTTCGCGGCAAGGTCGACCGCTCGAAAAGCTACCCGGTCGACGAAGCGCTGAAGCTCGTCAAGGAAACGGCGGTCGCCAAGTTCGACGAATCGGTCGACGTCGCGGTCAATCTCGGTGTCGACGCCAAGAAATCGGACCAGACGGTGCGCGGGTCGGTCGTGCTGCCGGCGGGAATCGGCAAGAAAGTCCGCGTCGCCGTGTTCGCGCAGGGCGACAAGGCAAAGGCTGCGCAGGACGCCGGCGCCGATATCGTCGGATTCGACGATCTGGCGGCACGGATCAAGGAAGGCTTCATGGACTTCGACGTCGTGATCGCGTCACCGGACGCGATGCGTGTCGTCGGTCAGCTCGGCCAGATCCTGGGCCCCCGTGGCCTGATGCCCAATCCCAAGGTCGGAACGGTCGCCGCCGACGTCGCCCAGGCGGTGACGAATGCGAAGGCCGGCCAGGTCCAGTACCGGACCGACAAGGCGGGCATCGTCCAGTGCACGATCGGACGCGCGTCGTTCACCCCCGAGCAGCTGAAGACCAACCTGTCGGCGTTGATCGACGCGCTGAACAAGGCGCGGCCGCAAGGGGTCAAGGGGGTCTATCTGCGCAAGATCAGCGTCTCGAGCACGATGGGCGCGGGCGTGCGGATCGACACGACCGGATTCGGCAGCCACACGGCGCCGGGCAACTGACGGCGGGCGATGGCGCCGGCGGCGCGCCGGCGTTGGATGGAAGAATGCATTCATGCAGTTTTGAGGGAACGCCGCGGTGGCGACATCGCGGCGGACCGTCAAAGACCGCTGGAGCGAAAGCTCAAAACGGGGCATCGGGGGATCGGTTTCGGGGTCGTGCTGTTCCCTGTTTCCTGACCTCCGATCCCGGATCCAGCGCAGATGGTGCCCTCGGACAGGATGTTCCTGGACGTGAGGTCACCGGCAGCACGCGGCATCGGGTCGGAGAACCCCGGCGTCGCGACACGGGCGGGGCTGGGGCGGGGCGTCGAAGCCCCTCCTGCCCCGCGTGAAATCAAGGGTGACTATGAGTCTCAATCTTGAGCAGAAGCAGGCGGTAGTCGCGGAAGTCGCAAAGGTGGTCGCCGACGCGCAGGCGATCGTCATGGCGGAGAACCGGGGGTTGCCGGTCGCCGACATGACGAAGCTGCGGGCGAAGGCGCGTGCCTCGGGCGTGTATTTCAGGGTCGTCAAGAACACGCTGGTGCGCCGTGCAGTCGCCGACACGCCGTTCGCGCCGCTGGCCGGCAGCATGGTCGGTCCGCTGGCCTACGGCATCGGCAGCGATCCGGTCGCGGTCGCGAAGGTCCTGAACGACTTCGCGAAAGGCAACGAGAAGTTCGTGATCACCGGCGGTGCCATGCCGGGCCAGGTGATGTCCCCGAGGCAGATTGCCGCGCTCGCCGCGCTGCCGTCGCGCGAGGAGTTGCTGGCCAGGCTGATGGGCACGATGCAGGCGCCGGTCGCGAAGCTCGTGCGCACGATGAACGAGGTGCCGGCGAAGTTCGTCCGCGCGCTCGCCGCCGTGCGCGACCAGAGAGCCGCGTAGCGGCGCTCGCCGGACGACTTGAATTTTCTACCGCGAATCCCAATCTAAACTTGTTACGATCAGGAGCAAACATGTCCGCAGTCCAGACTGAAATCCTCGACAAGATCTCGTCGATGACGGTCCTCGAGCTCTCGGAGCTCATCAAGGCGATGGAAGACAAGTTCGGCGTTTCCGCCGCTGCCGCCGTCGCAGTCGCGGCGCCGGCCGCGGGTGGCGCACCGGCCGCGGCTGCCGAGGAGCAGACGGAATTCACCGTCGTCCTGGCCGCCTTCGGCGAGAACAAGGTGAACGTCATCAAGGCGGTTCGCGAGCTCACCGGCCTCGGTCTCAAGGAAGCGAAGGACCTGGTCGACGGGGCGCCCAAGCCGGTGAAGGAGGGTGTGAACAAGGCCGACGCGGAAGCGGCGAAGAAGAAGCTGGAAGAAGCCGGCGCAAAAGTGGAAGTCAAATGATGGGGTCGCAGGGCCGAAGCCGCGACCGCATGGAAACGTCAATGCGCAGGATGGCATCGGGCAAGCCGATCACCCGCAGGTCCCGGGCAAAGCCCGTCGATCCGCGGTAGCAGGAGCAGGATCGGGTCGCCGCGTTCGCGGCGACCCGCTTCGGCGCAGACGCCGAAGCGAAGCGGTTCCGATCCGGGTCCGCTTCGCTTCGCCTTCTGAATCGACTGCAGAAGCGAGGTTTGGTCGGACGTCGCCCGCAATGGTGACGTCGTCCGCCAGCGGCTGGTAGCGGCCAGCCACCAGGCCAGGGGCGCAATGCCCCCGGACAGTCGGGCGGCCCGGAGCGGGCGTCGCGCATGAGGCGTGACGCAACCGGCAACCGCTGACGGCATCTCGAGCAACACCCATCGACCCGGAGATCGGACGACTCACGCCATGGCGACCACCCCTACGCCCTATTCGTTTACCGAGAAGAAGCGCATCCGCAAGAGCTTTGCGAAGCGCGCCAGCGTCCTGCAGGTGCCGTTCCTGCTGGAAACCCAGCTCGCGTCGTACCGCGCCTTCCTGCAGGCCGGCGCGCCGGCGACTGAGCGCAAGAACGAGGGCCTGCAGGCCGCGTTCACGTCGATCTTCCCGATCGCCAGCCACTCGGGCAACGCCCGGCTGGAGTTCGTCGGCTATTCGCTGCTGCCGCCTGCGTTCGACGTCGTCGAATGCCAGCAGCGCGGCCTTACCTACTGCTCGGCGCTGCGGGCGAAGGTGCGCCTCGTCATCATGGACCGCGAAGCGCCCAAGGACACGATCAAGGAGGTGAAGGAGCAGGAGGTCTACATGGGCGAGATGCCCCTGATGACCGACAACGGCTCGTTCATCATCAATGGCACCGAGCGCGTCATCGTGTCGCAGCTGCATCGCTCGCCAGGCGTGTTCTTCGAGCACGATCGCGGCAAGACGCACTCGTCGGGCAAGCTCCTGTTCTCGGCGCGCGTCATCCCCTACCGCGGCTCGTGGCTGGATTTCGAATTCGATCCGAAGGACTTCCTGTTCTTCCGCGTCGATCGCCGCCGCAAGATGCCGGTAACCACGCTGCTGAAGGCGATCGGGCTCACCAACGAGGACATCCTGCGCGAGTTCTTCGTGTTCGACACCTTCCACCTGTCGGCCAAGGGCACCGAGCTCGAGTTCGTTCCCGAACGGCTGCGCGGCGAGATGGCTCGATTCGATGTCGTCGGCAAGGACGGCAAGGTCGTCGTCCAGAAGGACAAGCGGATCACCGCGCGCCACCTGCGCGACCTGACCGAAGGCGGCACCAGGCGCATTGCGGTTCCGACCGACTACGTGGTCGGTCGCTCGCTGGCGACGAACGTCGTCGACAAGTCGACCGGCGAGATGCTCGCCAAGGCCAACGACGAGATCACCGACGAGCTGCTTGCCAAGCTTTCCGCCGCCGGCATCGGCGAGATCAGGACGATCTTCACGAACGACCTCGACATGGGGCCGTTCATCTCGCAGACGCTGCGCACCGACGACACCCCCGACCAGTACGCGGCCAAGGTCGCGATCTACCGGATGATGCGCCCCGGCGAGCCGCCGACCGAGGACGCCGTCGAGGCGCTGTTCCACGGGCTGTTCTTCGCCGAGGAGCGCTATGACCTGTCGGCCGTCGGCCGCATGAAGTTCAACCGCCGCGTCGGCCGGGAGGAGCTGAAGGGCTCCGGAACGCTGACCAACGACGACATCATCGCCGTCATCAAGATCCTGGTCGAGCTGCGCAACGGCCGCGGCGAGGTCGACGACATCGACCATCTCGGCAATCGGCGCGTCAGGTCGGTGGGCGAGCTCGCCGAGAACCAGTTCCGCTCGGGGCTGGTCCGCGTCGAGCGCGCGGTGCGCGAGCGGCTGGGTCAGGCCGAGAGCGAGAACCTGCTGCCGCACGACCTGATCAACGCCAAGCCCATCTCGGCGGCGATCAAGGAGTTCTTCGGCAGCTCGCAGCTGTCGCAGTTCATGGACCAGACGAACCCGCTCTCCGAGATCACCCACAAGCGCCGCGTCTCGGCGCTGGGCCCGGGCGGCCTGACCCGCGAGCGCGCAGGCTTCGAGGTGCGCGACGTGCACCCGACCCACTATGGCCGCGTGTGCCCGATCGAGACGCCGGAAGGCCCGAACATCGGCCTGATCAATTCGCTTGCCCTGTACGCGCGCACCAACGAATACGGCTTCCTCGAGACGCCGTACCGCAAGGTCGTCGACGGCAAGGTGACCGACGACATCCATTACCTGTCGGCGATCGAGGAGGGCCAGTACGTGATCGCCCAGGCGAATGCCAAGATCGACGGCAAGGGCCGGCTCGCCGACGAGCTCGTCTCCTCGCGAAACCGCAACGAGTTCATGCTGTCGATGCCCGACAAGATCCAGTACATGGACGTCGCGCCGGCGCAGATCGTGTCGGTGGCCGCGTCGCTGATCCCGTTCCTGGAGCACGACGACGCGAACCGCGCGCTGATGGGCTCCAACATGCAGCGCCAGGCGGTGCCCTGCCTGCGGCCCGAGAAGCCGGTGGTCGGCACCGGCGTCGAGCGCACGGCAGCCGTGGACAGCGGCACGGCGGTGATGGCGCGCCGTGGCGGGAAGGTCGACTACGTCGACGCGAGCCGGATCGTCGCGCGCGTCAACGACGCTGAGACGGCGGCGGGCGAGGTCGGCGTCGACATCTACAACCTTACCAAGTACAAGCGCAGCAACCAGAACACGAACATCAACCAGCGTCCGCTGGTTCGCGTCGGCGACGTCATCGCCCGCGGCGACGTCATCGCCGATGGCGCGTCGACCGACATGGGCGAGCTGGCACTCGGCCAGAACATGCTGGTCGCGTTCATGCCCTGGAACGGCTACAACTACGAGGACTCGATCCTGATCAGCGAGCGCGTCGTCGGCGACGACCGCTACACGTCGATCCACATCGAGGAGCTATCGGTCGTCGCGCGCGACACCAAGCTCGGTGCCGAGGAGATCACCCGCGACATCAGCTCGCTGGGCGAGGCCCAGTTGGGCCGCCTCGACGACGCGGGGATCGTCTACATCGGCGCCGAGGTCGAGGCCGGCGACGTGCTGGTCGGCAAGGTGACGCCGAAGGGCGAAACGCAGCTGACCCCGGAAGAGAAGCTGCTGCGCGCGATCTTCGGCGAGAAGGCCTCCGACGTGAAGGACACGTCGCTGCGCGTCCCGTCGGGGATCTCGGGCACGGTGATCGACGTGCAGGTGTTCACGCGCGAAGGCATCGAGCGCGACAAGCGTGCGGCGCAGATCATCGACGACGAGCTCCGCGGCTACCGCAAGGACCTGAACGACCAGCTGCGCATCGTCGAGAACGACGCGTACGCGCGGATCGAGAAGCTCCTGCTCGGCAAGGTCGCGAACGGCGGACCGAAGCGGCTCGCCAAGGGCGCGAAAGTCACGAAGGACTACCTCGACGGCGTCGCGCGTCACGACTGGTTCGACATCCGGCTCGCCGCCGAGGAATCGGCGCGCCAGCTGGAGGCGATGAAGGACTCGCTCGCGCAGCTGCGCGTGCAGTTCGACCAGATGTTCGAGCAGAAGAAGCGCAAGCTGACGCAGGGCGACGAGCTTCCGCCGGGCGTGCAGAAGATGGTCAAGGTGTACGTCGCGGTCAAGCGGCGCCTGCAGCCCGGCGACAAGATGGCCGGGCGCCACGGCAACAAGGGCGTCGTCTCCAAGATCGTTCCGGTCGAGGACATGCCGTACATGGCCGACGGCACGCCGGTCGACATCGTGCTGAACCCGCTGGGCGTGCCGTCGCGGATGAACGTCGGCCAGATCCTCGAGGTCCATCTCGGCTGGGCGGCGAAGGGCATCGGCAACCGGATCGCCGAAATGCTGAAGGCCCAGGCGAAGGTCGCCGAGCTGCGCAAGTTCCTCGACAAGGTCTACAACGGCACCGGACGTCACGAGGATCTCGGATCGCTCGACGACGGCGAGATCCTGCAGCTGGCACAGAACCTGACCGGCGGCGTTCCGTTCGCGACCCCGGTGTTCGACGGCGCAACCGAGGTCGAGATCAAGGGCATGCTCGAGCTCGCGGGCCTGCCGAAGAGCGGCCAGATCACGCTCCACGACGGGCGCACCGGCGAGGCGTTCGACCGCCCGGTCACCGTGGGCTTCATGCACGTCCTGAAGCTGCACCATCTGGTCGACGACAAGATGCACGCGCGCTCGACCGGGCCGTACAGCCTCGTCACCCAGCAGCCGCTCGGCGGAAAGGCGCAGTTCGGCGGCCAGCGCTTCGGCGAGATGGAGGTGTGGGCGCTGGAGGCCTACGGCGCGGCGTACACGCTGCAGGAGATGCTGACCGTCAAGTCAGACGACGTGAACGGCCGGACCAAGGTGTACGAGAACATCGTCAAGGGCGAGCACCGGATCGAGGCCGGCATGCCCGAGTCGTTCAATGTGCTGGTGAAGGAAATCCGCTCACTGGCCATCGACATCGACATGGATCGCGACTGAGGAATCACACATGAAAGCATTGCTCGATCTGTTCAAGCAGGTTACGCAGGAAGAGGAATTCGACGCGATCAAGATCGGCCTCGCGTCGCCGGAGAAGATCCGGTCGTGGTCGTACGGCGAGGTGAAGAAGCCGGAGACGATCAACTACCGGACCTTCAAGCCCGAGCGCGACGGCCTGTTCTGCGCCAAGATCTTCGGGCCGGTCAAGGACTACGAGTGCCTGTGCGGCAAGTACAAGCGCCTGAAGCACCGTGGCGTCATCTGCGAGAAGTGCGGGGTCGAGGTGACGCTCGCCAAGGTCAGGCGCGAGCGCATGGGCCACATCGAGCTCGCGAGCCCGGTCGCGCACATCTGGTTCCTGAAGAGCCTGCCGTCGCGGATGGGGATGGTGCTCGACATGACGCTGCGCGACATCGAGCGCGTCCTGTATTTCGAGGCGTTCGTCGTGACCGACCCGGGGCTCACGCCCCTGAACCGCGGCCAGCTCCTGACCGAGGACGACTACCTCGCCAAGCTCGAGCAGTACGGCGACGATTTCTCGGCGACGATGGGCGCCGAGGGCATCCGCGAGCTCCTCAAGAGCCTCGAGGTCATCCGCGAGATCGACAAGCTCCGCAAGGAGCTCGAGTCGACCGGTTCGGACACCAAGATCAAGAAGATCGCCAAGCGGCTCAAGGTGCTCGAGGCGTTCCACAAGTCGGGGATCAAGCCCGAGTGGATGATCCTCGAAGTGCTGCCGGTGCTGCCACCGGAGCTGCGCCCGCTGGTCCCGCTCGACGGCGGTCGCTTCGCGACCTCCGACCTGAACGACCTGTACCGCCGCGTGATCAACCGCAACAACCGGCTGAAGCGCCTGCTCGAGCTGAAGGCCCCCGACATCATCGTCCGCAACGAGAAGCGGATGCTGCAGGAAGCCGTCGATTCGCTGCTCGACAACGGACGCCGCGGCAAGGCGATGACCGGCGCCAACAAGCGCCCGCTGAAGTCGCTCGCCGACATGATCAAGGGCAAGGGTGGCCGCTTCCGCCAGAACCTGCTCGGCAAGCGCGTCGACTACTCGGGGCGCTCGGTCATCGTGGTCGGCCCGCAGCTCAAGCTGCACCAGTGTGGCCTGCCGAAGCTGATGGCGCTCGAGCTCTTCAAGCCTTTCATCTTCAACAAGCTTGAGACCATGGGGCTGGCCACGACGATCAAGGCTGCCAAGAAGATGGTCGAGAGCCAGGAGCCGGTCGTCTGGGACATCCTGGAGGACGTCATCCGCGAGCATCCGGTGCTGCTGAATCGCGCGCCGACGCTGCATCGCCTCGGGATCCAGGCGTTCGAGCCGGTGCTGATCGAAGGCAAGGCGATCCAGCTGCACCCGCTGGTCTGCACGGCGTTCAACGCGGACTTCGACGGCGACCAGATGGCCGTCCACGTCCCGCTGTCGCTCGAGGCCCAGATGGAGGCGCGAACGCTGATGCTGGCGTCGAACAACGTGCTGCTGCCGTCGAACGGCGAGCCCTGCATCGTGCCGTCGCAAGACATCGTGCTCGGCCTCTACTACGCGACGCGCGAGAAGATCGGCGCTGCCGGTGACGGAGCGGCGTTCTCCGACGTTGCCGAAGCGGCACGCGCCTACGAGTCGCGCCAGGCCGAGCTGCACGCGCGGGTCAAGGTGCGGATCAGGGAAGTGGAGCTGAAGGCCGGCCCCGACGGTCAGCCCGAGCGCGTCGAGAAGGTGACGCGCTACGACACGACGATCGGTCGCGCGCTGCTGTCCGAGATCCTCCCGCCGGGGCTGCCGTTCTCGTACATCAACAAGCCGCTCAAGAAGAAGGAGATCTCGCGGATCATCAACGCGAGCTTCCGCCGTTGCGGGTTGCGCGAGACCGTGATCTTCGCCGACAGGCTGATGCAGGCGGGCTACGGACTGGCCACGCGCGGCGGCATCTCGTTCGCCGCCGACGACATGCTGGTGCCGGAGGAGAAGCACAAGATCATCGCCGAGTCCGAGGCGCAGGTGAAGGAGATCGAGGCGCAGTACACGTCGGGTCTCGTCACGCAGGGCGAGCGCTACAACAAGGTCGTCGACATCTGGGGCCGCGCCGGAGACGACATCGCCAAGGCGATGATGGCTCAGCTCGGAACGATGGAAGTCACCGATGCCGACGGCAAGGCGGTGAAGCAGGATTCGTTCAACTCGATCTTCATGATGGCCGACTCCGGTGCGCGCGGTTCGGCGGCACAGATCCGGCAGCTCGCCGGCATGCGCGGCCTGATGGCCAAGCCCGATGGCTCGATCATCGAGACGCCGATCACGGCGAACTTCCGCGAAGGCCTGAACGTGCTGCAGTACTTCATCAGCACCCACGGCGCGCGCAAGGGTCTCGCCGACACGGCCCTGAAGACCGCAAACTCCGGCTACCTGACTCGCCGCCTCGTCGACGTGACGCAGGACCTCGTCGTGACCGAGCACGATTGCGAGACGCGCAACGGCGTTGCGATGAAGGCGCTGGTCGAAGGCGGCGAGGTCATCGAGCCGCTGCGCGAGCGCATCCTCGGACGCGTCGCGGCTTCCGACATCGTCAATCCCGAAACACAGGAAACCCTCTATCCGGCGGGCACGCTGCTGGGCGAGGACGAGGTCGAGCAGATCGAGCTCCTCGGCATCGACGAGGTCAAGGTGCGCACGCCGCTGACCTGCGATACGCGCTACGGCCTTTGCGCGGCGTGCTACGGCCGCGACCTGGGCCGTGGCCACCTCGTCAACGTCGGCGAGGCGGTCGGCGTCATCGCCGCGCAGTCGATCGGCGAGCCGGGGACGCAGCTGACGATGCGGACCTTCCACATCGGCGGTGCAGCCTCGCGGACGGCGGCGGCGTCGCAGGTCGAGTCGAAGTCGGCTGGCACCGTGCGCTTCTCGGCGCTGATGCGCTACGTCACCAACGCCAAGGGTGAGCTCGTCGTCATCGCGCGCTCGGGCGAGGTGATGATCCACGACGACAACGGCCGCGAGCGCGAGCGTCACAAGGTTCCGTACGGCGCGACGCTGCAGGCGAAGGACGGCGACACGGTGAAGGCGGGCAAGGTGCTGGCGCAGTGGGACGCGACCGCACGGCCGATCATCACGGAATACGCGGGCACGGTGAAGTTCGAGAACGTCGAGGACGGCGTGACCGTCGCGAAGCAGGTCGATGAAGTGACCGGCCTGTCGACGCTGGTCGTCATCGATCCGAAGCGGCGCGCCGCGTCGACCGCCAAGGGCGTGCGCCCGCAGGTGAAGCTGCTCGATGCCGACGGCAACGAGATCCATCTCGCCGGCTCCGACATGCCGGTCAACATCACGTTCCAGCTGGGCTCGATCATCACGGTGAAGGACGGCCAGCAGGTCGCCGTCGGCGAGGTTCTCGCGCGGATTCCGCAGGAGACCTCGAAGACGCGCGACATCACGGGCGGCCTGCCGCGGGTGGCCGAGCTGTTCGAGGCGCGTGCACCGAAGGACGCCGGGACGCTGGCGGAAGTCACCGGCACCGTCTCGTTCGGCAAGGACACCAAGGGCAAGCAGCGCCTGGTCATCACCGATCTCGACGGGGTTGCCCATGAATACCTGATCCCGAAGGACAAGCACGTCACGGCGCACGACGGCCAGGTCGTCAACAAGGGCGAGATGATCGTCGACGGTCCGGCGGACCCGCACGATATCCTGCGGCTGCTCGGGGTCGAGGCGCTCGCGCGTTACATCACCGACGAGGTTCAGGACGTCTACCGGCTGCAGGGCGTGAAGATCAACGACAAGCACATCGAGGTGATCGTGCGGCAGATGCTGCGCCGCGTGCAGGTCAGCGACGCCGGTGACTCCCGCTTCATCCAGGGCGAGCAGGTCGAGCGCTCCGATCTGCTGGACGAGAACGACCGGACGAAGAACGACGATACGAAGCAGCCGGCGGTCTACGAGCACATGCTGCTCGGGATCACCAAGGCGTCGCTGTCGACCGACTCGTTCATCTCGGCGGCGTCGTTCCAGGAGACGACGCGCGTGCTGACCGAGGCGGCGATCATGGGTAAGCGGGACGAGTTGCGCGGCCTGAAGGAGAACGTGATCGTCGGCCGTCTGATCCCTGCCGGCACGGGGCTCGCGTACCACAATGCGCGCCGGCGCCAGAAACTGCTCGGGCCGGATGCCGCGTTGCTGGGAACGGGTGGGGAGGCGGCGCCTGCCGCGCCGACGTCGGAGGTGTCGGCCGACGCCGCGTAGGCAAGCGAGCGGCTGAGAAGTGGCGCCGGGCGTGCGGTTGCCGCGCATCGCGGCCACCGCCGTCGTCGCCGGCCGGTGTCGCCGGCCGGTTGCGGTTGCAGTGCCGGCTCGTTATGCTAGCCAGCCGCACTGCGCGGGCCCGGCGTTTGGATGCCCGGCGCGGGCGAAGCCCTCCGTTCCCGGGCCCGTCGACGTACATGCAAAGGAGGCGGTCGTCATGAAGACTCGCTGTCGCTCGTTCCCGTTCCTCGTTTCCGGGGCTGTCGCGCTGGCCCTGTCGGCGACTGCGTTCGCCGCGGCCGCACAGGCGACCCCTGAGCAGGTGCTGATCAACGCGAGGAGCATCCGCTGGAGCGCGGCGCCGCCGTCACTTCCCAAGGGGGCCAAGGTCGCGGTTCTCTACGGGGATCCCAGTGGGTCGGGTCCCTTCGTCATGCGCATGCTGCTGCCGGCCAAGTACAAGGTGCCGTTCCACTGGCACACGGAGCCCGAGCAGTTGACGGTGCTGTCGGGCGAGCTCTTCATCGCGAACGACGCAACCTACAACAAGAAGTACGCGCGCGCGGTCAAGCCCGGCGGATTCCTGTTCCTGCCGGCCAGGGCGCAGCAGTACGCATTCACCAAGAAGGCGACGATCGTCGAGGTCTACGGTACCGGGCCTTTCGACGTCAAGTACGTCGACCCGAACAACGATCCCGCCAAGTGGGAACAGGCGAAGACCTACTACTTCCCGAAGAAGTTCGAGGCGAACGAGATGAACGCGCCCGAGGCAGGCGAGCCGATCCCGACGTTCTGAGTCCCACCCGGGCAGGCCCCCGTTCCCCGACCGGGGTCATTTGCCCAGGTTGCGCTTGGCCCCGGCGTACTGCGTCTCGAAACGCTTCATCACGATATCGACGTGCTTCGGCTCGTCGGACGGGCTCACGGTGAATTCACCCAGCCCGCTCCCCTCGCACCACACGCGGGTGCCGGTCTTGCCGCCCCGCCCCGCCTGGCGGCTCTCCAGGTAGATCGCGCAGCGGATGACGTTCTCCTTCTTGTTCCAGTCGATGCTCGCCTGGTCGTTCTTCTTGAAGCCCAGCTTCTCGAGGTCGGACATCACCGCGTAGAGTCGCCGCAGCGAACGCACGTCGTACTCCTGGTCGTTGCGCCAGAACGTCGTCGAGACCAGCACCTTGTCGCCGTGCGCGTCGCTCATGTAGACGTAGGGGTTGATCGACCGGGACGCCTGGTCGGCGCTCTCGCTGGGCTGGGCCGTCGCTGCCGCCGCAGTCAGCGCCAGCGCGGCGCCGGCAATGAAGGAGATCATTTTTCGCATCGAATCGCACTCCGCTCGTGAGGGTTGGCGCTCCGCAGAATAATTGAACGGTCGCGCGCGCGCCAGCGGTCGCGACGGGGGGCGGCTCCCGTGGGGCTCCCATGGGCTCCATCGAGGTCACGGACGCTCCGGAAACACCGGCTCGCGGCGGGCGATCAGCGGCCCATGGGGTGGGCGCCGCCTCGATGGCGTTGGCGGGTTGCGCGAACATTGACTGAGGTTCCAGGATCAGCCTATAATCGCGGTCTTTCCCCCCACCGGGCGCGCCCGAACGATCGGCGTCCGGGGGTGTGCGTACCCGGACCGCGTCCCACGGCGCGGCCTGCGGCGCACGAAAGTGGCCTGGGCCAGCGCCTCGCGGACATCGCGGGGCGGGCTGCCTGGGCCACTTTGATTTGTGAGGCATGAGCCCTGCGGCTTCGCGCGCAAGCGACGGACGCCGCACACTCAGGAAAACCAGAGCGGAACGAATTCGATGCCAACCATCAGTCAGCTCGTGCGGAAGGGCCGTGAGCCCGCCGTTTCGAAAAGCAAGGTCCCCGCGCTGCAGCAGAGCCCGCAGAAGCGAGGCGTGTGCACGCGGGTCTACACGACCACCCCCAAGAAGCCCAATTCCGCTCTGCGCAAGGTCGCCAAGGTCCGGCTGACCAACGGCTTCGAGGTCATCAGCTACATCGGCGGGGAAGGGCACAACCTGCAGGAGCACTCGGTCGTGCTCATCCGCGGCGGTCGCGTGAAGGACCTGCCCGGCGTCCGCTACCACATGGTGCGCGGCGCGCTCGACACGGCCGGCGTCAAGGACCGCAAGCAAGCGCGGTCGAAGTACGGCGCGAAGAAGCCCAAGTCCTGACGGAGTTCATCATGCCGAGACGCAGAGAAATCCCCAAGCGCGAGATCCTTCCGGATCCCAAGTACACGAACGTCGACGTCGCGAAGTTCATCAACGTGCTGATGACCGGCGGCAAGAAGTCGGTGGCCGAGCGCATCATCTACGGCGCGTTCGAGCAGATCTCGAGGAGGGGCGGGAAGGATCCGCTCGAAGTCTTCAACCAGGCGCTCGCGAACTCGCGGCCGATGGTCGAGGTCAAGAGCCGCCGCGTAGGCGGCGCCAACTTCCAGGTGCCGGTCGAAGTGCGTCCGGTCCGCCGCATGGCGCTCGCGATGCGCTGGCTGCGCGAAGCTGCCCGCAAGCGTGGCGAGAAGTCGATGGGCCAGCGCCTCGCCGCCGAGCTGCTCGAGGCCTCCGAAGGCCGCGGCGGTGCCGTCAAGAAGCGCGAGGAAGTGCACCGCATGGCGGAAGCCAACAAGGCGTTCTCGCATTTCCGCTTCTGACGAGCGCGCCAGAGACACGACAACCGAGACAGCAACAGGACAGGACGGATTTCGCGCGCGGCCCGGGACCGATCGGGCAGCGGCGTTTTCCTGGCTGAAGACAACGTGCCCCGAACTACCCCGATCGAACGGTATCGCAACATCGGCATCAGTGCGCACATCGATGCCGGCAAGACCACGACCACCGAACGCATACTCTTCTACACCGGCGTCTCGCACAAGATGGGCGAGGTGCACGACGGCGCAGCCGTCATGGACTGGATGGAGCAGGAGCGCGAGCGCGGCATCACGATCACGTCGGCCGCGACGACCTGTTTCTGGAAGGGAATGGACGCGAGCTATCCCGAGCACCGGATCAACATCATCGATACCCCCGGCCACGTCGATTTCACGATCGAGGTCGAGCGCTCGATGCGCGTGCTCGACGGGGCGTGCATGGTCTACGACTCGGTCGGCGGCGTCCAGCCGCAGTCGGAAACCGTGTGGCGCCAGGCGAACAAGTACAAGGTGCCACGGCTGGCATTCGTCAACAAGATGGACCGCGTCGGCGCCAACTTCTTCAAGGTCTACGACCAGATGAAGACGCGCCTCAAGGCGAACCCGGTGCCGATCCAGGTGCCGATCGGCGCCGAGGACAAGTTCGAAGGCGTCGTCGACCTGGTGAAGATGAAGGCGATCTACTGGGACGATTCGACGCAGGGAATGAAGTACGAGACGCGCGCGATCCCCGCCGAGCTCGCCGACCTCTGCGCAGAATGGCGCGAGAAGATGATCGAGAGCGCCGCCGAGGCCAACGAGGAGCTGATGAACCGCTACCTCGAGGGCAGCGAGCTCTCGGTGGACGAGATCAAGAAAGGACTGCGACTGCGCGCGATCGCCGGCGAGATCGTGCCGATGCTGTGCGGCTCGGCGTTCAAGAACAAGGGCGTGCAGGCGATGCTCGATGCGGTCATCGACTACATGCCGGCGCCTACCGACATCCCGCCGGTTCGAGGCGAGCTCGAGAACGGGACTGAAGGCGAGCGCAGGGCGTCCGACGACGAGCCGTTCGCGGGCCTCGCGTTCAAGATCATGACCGACCCGTTCGTCGGCCAGCTCGTGTTCTTCCGCGTCTATTCGGGCGTGGTCAACTCGGGCGACACGATCTACAACCCGATCAAGGGCAGGAAGGAGCGCATCGGCCGCATTCTGCAGATGCACGCCAATCAGCGCGAGGACATCAAGGAAGTTCGCGCCGGCGACATCGCGGCGGCGGTCGGCTTGAAGGAGGCGACGACAGGCGACACGCTGTGCGACCCGGCCAAGGTGATCACCCTCGAGAAGATGATCTTCCCGGAGCCGGTGATCCACGTCGCCGTCGAGCCGAAGACCAAGGCCGACCAGGAGAAGATGGGCATCGCATTGAACCGGCTCGCGCAGGAGGATCCGTCGTTCCGCGTGCGCACCGACGAGGAATCGGGCCAGACGATCATCTCGGGCATGGGCGAACTGCACCTCGAGATCCTCGTCGACCGGATGAAGCGCGAATTCGGCGTCGATGCCAACGTCGGTGCACCGCAGGTCGCGTACCGGGAGGCGATCCGCAAGCAGGTCGAGGTCGAAGGCAAGTTCATCAAGCAGTCGGGCGGCCGCGGCCAGTACGGGCACGTCTGGATCAGGATGGAGCCCAACGAGACGGGCAAGGGTTTCGAGTTCGTCGACGCGATCAAGGGCGGCACGGTGCCGCGCGAGTACATCCCTGCCGTGAACAAGGGGCTGGTCGAGACTCTGCCCAACGGCGTGCTCGCGGGATTCCCCGTCGTCGACGTGAAAGTCACGCTGTTCGACGGCAGCTATCATGACGTCGACTCGAACGAGAACGCGTTCAAGATGGCCGCGTCGATGGCGTTCAAGGACGGCATGCGCAAGGCGAGTCCCGTGCTGCTCGAGCCGATGATGGCGGTCGAGGTCGAGACGCCCGAGGACTTCATGGGCAACGTGATGGGCGACCTGTCGTCGCGCCGCGGCATGGTGCAGGGGATGGAAGACAACCCGACCGGCAAGGTGATCAAGGCCGAGGTTCCGCTCGCCGAGATGTTCGGCTACTCGACGACGCTGCGCTCGCTGTCGCAGGGGCGCGCGACCTACACGATGGAATTCAAGCATTACACCGAGGCGCCGAAAAGCGTCGCCGAGGCGGTCATCAACAAGAAGGGCTGAGCGTTAAGGAAACCGAATCATGGCCAAGGGCAAATTCGAGCGTACGAAGCCGCACGTGAACGTGGGGACGATTGGGCACGTGGATCACGGGAAGACGACGCTGACGGCGGCGATGACGCTGGTGCTGTCGCGGAAGTTTGGAGGGGAGGCGAAGGCGTACGACCAGA
>JAGXBK010000221.1 GCA_018971195.1 Betaproteobacteria bacterium | reverse complement strand
AGAACGGCGCGCGGCGCCGCGCGCAATGCCTCCATCCAGATCGAGAACACATCGCGTGTCAGCTTGTAGGTCTGGTTCAGGCTGGCGAGGACGATCGCCGCGTCCGGCAGCCCGTGGTCTGCCCGCAGCGCGCGTTGCGGCACGCCGCGTCCGCCATCCGTGACGAAATAGCAGCGAGGCAGGCGGAACACGCGCTCATGAAAATGCAGATCGTCGCCTGGCGGAATGACCGTCGAGTCGGCGATGATGCCGTCGATCGCATCAAAGCCCAGTGTTCCGGGGTACGCGAGGTAATGCAGCTGCACGCTTGCCGGCCGCTCCGCAAGCGCGGCGAGGCGCCCTCCCCGCGTATGGCCGCTGCATTCAATCAGCACGTCGATGCAATCGCCCCGGATCGCCTGCGCGATCGCGGGGTCGGATGCGAACGCCAGGTCGCGCCAGTGTTCGAACGCGGCGACGATGCGGCGGCGCATCGGCGAATCCGCCGCGCTGCCGTAGCCATAGCCGAACGCCTCGATCTTGTGCTGGTCGTGCGACTCGATCAGCCCGACGATCAGGCGACCCGTGGGATGGTCGCGCAGATCCTTCGACAGATAGCCGACGCGCAGCCGGTCGCCGCGCACGTGGACGAACGGCGGCGCAACCCCGGGCAGCATTTCGCGGCACCAGCGCCGCACGGCAGTCAGCCGCTGCCCCGGCGACAGCGGAAGCGTCAGCGCAATGAACGGCGACAGTCGCGGATCGCTGTTCGGATCGTCGACGGTCGAGCAAAGCCTCGAGAGCAGCGTGTCGAGGTCCTCCCAGTCGCAGAGGTACTGCCGCGAGTGCACGAGGTCGGCGAGCGCCGGCGTGAGCGCGGGATCCGCGTCGACAGCGCGCTGGAACATCGATACCGCCATAACGTGGTCGTCACGGGCCCGCCAGGCGAGCCCGAGGTTCGCGAAGGTCCCGGCACTCGTGTCGCCGTTCGCCAGCGCGATCTCGAGTTGCGCGCGTGCATCGTCGGCGAGGCCGAGGTCGAGCAGCACGGCACCGAGCCCGGCGCGCGCGGATACGCGCCCGGGATCCGCGTCGATCGAGGCCTCGAACGCGCTTCGCGCCTCCGCGGCCGCGCCGGCGGCCTTCAGCGCCTGCCCGAGGAACTCGAGCAGCGCCGGGTCGCGAGGCGCGGCGGCGAGCCCGGCGCGGCAGCGGTCCTGCGCGGCTTGCCAGTCCTTGGCGCGCAATTCGACCCATGCGGCGGCTGCGAAAGCCCCGGAATCCGAAGGAGCGATCTCGAGAGCGCGATCGAGTGCGTTACGCGCCTCGTCGAAGCGTTCCCGGCCGGCGAGCGCTTGTGCGAGTCCGAGCCATGCGAACGGCCCGCTCGCAGCCTGCGCGAGCGCATTGCGGAAATGCCCTTCGGCGGCATCGAAGTCCAGCCCCGCCAGCGCGACGTCGCCCGCGCCGAGCAGCGCCGGGACGAACTGCGGTCGATCGCGCAGCGCCGCCTCGAAGGCATCCCTCGCTGCCGCGAGGTTGTGCGTCTCGAGCTCGACGCGCCCGAGCTCGACCCAGAGCTCCTCACGAGGCAACGCCATTGCGCTGGCCGACTGCATGGCGCGACGGAGCATTGCGCGGGCATCGTCCCAGGCCCGCTGCGAACGCTGCTGCCGGGCGATGCCGAGCAGCGCACCAGGATGCTCAGGAACGGCGGCGAGAACGCTGTCGTAGATCGCGCGCGCAGCCCTGCGGTCGCCGTGACGGTCGGCGGCAACGGCGCGCGCGAACGCCTCGTTGAGGGTCATCCGCATCGGGGGGTCCGCAAGCGAGCAGTCGCGGCAGGGAATCGGCGATGAACAGCGGGGCGGCGTGCAACCGGGCGGCGCAGGCGCACGTGCGTCACGTCGAGCCGCGGAGCAGGATGCGCAGGTCGTGCGCATAGACCTCGGCCCCCTGACCATACGCGACGTACAGGCGCAGGCGCCCCTGCGGATCGAAGACGTAGCTCCCCGCCGAATGATCCATCGTGTAGCTGCCCGGGGTCGCGCCGGGGACCTTCTCGTACACGATCTTGAATTCCTTCGCCGTGCGCCCGGTCGCCTCGGCATCGCCCCACAGCCCGAGGAAGCGCGGGTCGAATGCCGGTACGTACCGGGCGAGCAGCGCCGGCGTGTCGCGCTCGGGATCGATGGTCACGAACAGCACCTGGACGCGGTCTGCGTCGGACCCGAGAAGCTTCATCGCCTGCGCGAGCGTCGACAGCGTCGTCGGGCAGACGTCGGGACATTGCGTGTAACCGAAGAACAGCACCACCGCCTTGCCGCGGAAGTCGGCGAGCGTGCGAGTGGCTCCTGTCGGGTCCTCGAGCGAGAAATCGCGGCCGAACGACGCACCCGTGATGTCGGACGCATCGAACTTCGGACTCGAAGGCGAACACGCCGCGAGCAGGGCCGTCGCCAGCGCGGCGAGGGTGCGGCGGCGCAGCGGTGATGGCATGTTCATCGTGGGTGCCGCGCGATCCGGCGGGCGCCGCCAGGCGAGGCGCTGGCGGCCGCGGCTCGCTGCGCCTGCGTCGGTCAGAGCAGGTAGCGCAGGTAGTGATCGACCAGCAGGGCCGAGAACAGCGCGGACAGGTACAGGATCGAGTAGCGGAAAGTGGCGCGGGCCAGCGCGTCGCTGTAGGCGCGAACGAGATTCCATGCATAGGCGACGAACGTCACCCCCAGCGCCATCGCCGCCACGAGATAGACGGGGCCGCTCATGCCCACGGCGTAGGGCATCAGCGTCACCGCCGTCAGCGCGACCGTGTAGAGCAGGATCATCACCTGCGTGTAGTGCATGCCGTGCGTCACGGGCAGCATCGGAAGCTTCGCCTTCGCGTAATCGTCCCGCCGGTAGAGGGCGAGCGACCAGAAATGCGGCGGCGTCCACACGAAGATGATCAGGAACAGCAGCAGGGCTTCCGGCGGAACGGTGCCGGTCACGGCCGCCCAGCCGAGGACGGGCGGCATCGCACCGGAAGCGCCGCCGATGACGATGTTCTGCGGCGTCGCCGGCTTGAGCAGCACCGTGTAGATGATCGCGTAGCCGACGAAGGTCGCGAGCGTCAGCCACATGGTCAGTGGATTGACGAACTGGTAGAGAACCGTCAGCCCGGCCGCGCCGACGATGCCCGCGAACGCGAGCGTCTCCCGCGACGTCAGCTGTCCCTGCGGCAGGGGCCGCCAACTCGTGCGGCGCATCAGCTTGTCGATGTTCTGCTCGACGAGGCAGTTCACCGCGGCGGCGGCGCCCGCGACCAGCGCGATGCCGATGGTGCCGAACACCACGGCGCCGGCCGGCGGGATGCCCGGCACCGCGAGGAACATGCCGATGACCGCGGTGAACACGATCAGCAACACGACACGCGGCTTCGCCAGCGCGAAGAACTGGCGGGCGCGGGTTTCGGTGCAGGCGAGCGTGGTCACGGGCAGCGGGCGATCGGAAAGCGGGTCATTTTACAGCAGCGGCGGGGTCGACGGTGCCGG
>JAGXBK010000058.1 GCA_018971195.1 Betaproteobacteria bacterium | reverse complement strand
CGGAAGCGCAGCAGGCAGGCCTCGCGCACGGCTTCGAGCGGACCGAGACCCCGGGCGCGCTCGGCCTCCAGCGCGAAGTCGATGATGAGGATCGCATTCTTCTTGACGATGCCGATCAGCAGGAACACGCCGATCAGCGCGATCAGCGAGAAGTCCATCCTGAACATCAGCAGCGCCAGCACGGCGCCGACGCCCGCCGACGGCAAGGTCGACAGCACCGTGACCGGGTGCACCAGGCTCTCGTAGAGCACGCCGAGCACGATGTAGATCACGACCAGCGCCGCGGCGATCAGCAGGCCCTGCTGACTGCTCGATTGCTGTGCCAGCAGCGCAGTGCCGGCGAATGCGCCGCGCACCGTCGTCGGCATGCCGATGTCGGCCTCGGCCTGTGCGATGGCGAGGCTCGCATCGGCCAGCGTCGCACCCTCGGCGAGGTTGAAGGAGATCGTCGTCGCGAGCTCGGTGTCCTGGTGGTTGACCGAGGTCGCCGTCGGCGACTCGACGAAGCGCGCGATGGCCGCCAGCGGCACCAGGGTCGTCGGGGTGTTGCTGAGCACATTGCCGCTCGACACGCTGCGCAGCGCCGGGTTGGGCGACACCGGCACCGCCACACCAGCCGCACCGGCATTGCCGGCGGCCGACGTCCTCGACGACGATGCCGCCACTGCCGCTGCCGCGCGCTCGGTCGCAACCACCTGCCCGCCGTTGTTCACCAGGGACGTCCCCGGGACATAGACGTCGGCCAGCGCGCTCGGGCTCTGCGTGTACGCCGGCGCCCATTCCATCACGACGTGATACTGGTTCAGTCCGGTGTAGATCGTCGCCACCTGGCGCTGCCCGAATGCGTCGTACAGCGCCGCGTCGACGGCCCGGGCGCTGATGCCCAGTCGACCCGCGGCATTCGCGTCGACCTCGACGCTCGTCGCGACGCCGTTTTCCTGGGCGTCGCTGTTGACCTCGGTCAGCACGTCGTGCGTCTTCAGCGCGTCGAGGAGCTTGCCTGACCACGTCTGCAGATCGGCGCTGTTCGCGCCCTTGAGCGTGTACTGGTAGGTCGCGTTGCTCGAACGACCGCCGGCGCGCACGTCCTGCACCGGCTGCAGGAACAGGCGCAGGCCGGTGACGCGCGCGAGCTGCGGGCGCAGGCGCGCGATCACCGCGAGGCCGTGCTCGCTGCGCTCGGACACCGGCTTCAACTCGACGAACATGAAGCCCCCGCCTGCGCGCGCTCCGCCGATGAAGCCGACCACCGAGGCGACCGCCGGGTCGTGGCGCACGATGTCGACGACCTGGCGCAGCTTGTCGCCCATCGCCTTGGTCGAGATGCTCTGGTCGGCGGAGAGGCCGCCGATCAGCTGGCCGGTGTCCTGTTGCGGGAACAGGCTCTTGGGCACGACCACGAACAGGTAGACGTTCAGGGCGATCACGCCGAGCAGGATCAGCATCACCAGCCCCTTGCTCGCGAGTGCCCAATCGAGGCTCTGCGCATAGCGCGCGAGCATCCAGTCGTAGCTGCGTTGCGCCTGCCGCTCGAGCCAGCCACGCCTGCGCTGCGCTTCGGACCGCCCGCCGGGCTCGAGCACCCACGCGCACATCATCGGCGTGGTGGTCAGGGAGATGACCAGCGAGATCAGCACGGCGACCGACAGGGTCACCGCGAACTCGCGGAACAGGCGCCCGGGCAGGCCGCCCATGAACAGCAGGGGGATGAACACCGCGACCAGCGACAGGCTGATCGACACCACGGTGAACCCGACCTCGCGCGCTCCCAGCAGCGCCGCCTGCATGCGCGGCATGCCGGCCTCGATGTGGCGGCTGGTGTTCTCCAGGACGACGATCGCGTCGTCGACGACGAAGCCGGTGGCGACCGTCAGCGCCATCAGGCTCAGGTTGTCGAGGCTGAATCCGAGCAGGTACATCACGCCGAAGGTGCCGAGCAACGCGGTGACGCTCGCGACCGCCGGCACCAGCGTCGCACGCACACTGCGCAGGAACAGGCTGACCACCAGCACCACCAGGATCACCGAAACGAGCAGCGTGACCTCGACCTCGTGCAGCGAGGCGCGGATCGAGTGGGTGCGGTCGGAGGCAATGTGCAGCAGGACGTCCGCCGGCAGCTCGGCCTGCAGGGCGGGCAGCAGCGCGCGCACCGAGTCGACCGTCTGGATCACGTTCGCGTCGGGCTGGCTGCGGATCAGCACGATGATCGCCTTCTGGCCGTTGTACAGCCCCAGCGTGCGCGTGTCCTCGACGCCGTCGATCACGTCGGCGACATCGCGCAGCCGCACCGCCGCGCCATTGCGCCACGCGACCACCATCGGGGCGTAGTCGCTCGCGTGCAGCCCCGGCGTCTGCGTATAGATCTGCAGCCGTCGGCCCTCGCCCTGGACGAGGCCCTTGGGCCGGTTCGCGTTGGTCGCCTGGATCGCCGCGCGGACATCCTCGGTGCTGATGCCGTACTGGTTGAGGGCGAATGGCTTCAGCTCCACGCGCACCGCCGGCAGCGAGCCGCCGCCGATCTGCACGTCGCCCACGCCGCTGACCTGCAGCAGCTGCTGGTTGAGGATGTTCGAGGCCTCGTCGTAGATCTGGCCCGGCGTCTTGGTGTTCGACGTCAGCGCCAGGATCATCACCGGCGCTGCCGACGGGTTCACCTTGCGGTAGGTCGGATTGGCGCGCAGCGTCGCCGGCAGGTCGATGCGCGCGGCATTGATCGCCGCCTGCACGTCGCGCGCGGCGCCGTTGATGTCGCGGCTCAAGTCGAATTGCAGCGTCACCCGGGTCGCACCGACCGAGCTCACCGACGTGATCTCGTTGACGCCGGCGATCGTGCCGAGGTAGCG
Organism: Betaproteobacteria bacterium; assembly: GCA_018971195.1. Lineage (GTDB taxonomy): Bacteria > Pseudomonadota > Gammaproteobacteria > Burkholderiales > Casimicrobiaceae > VBCG01. Next base: position 14,872 of record JAGXBK010000058.1, on the reverse strand, counting down.
CTCCAGCGGCGTCGCCACGCTGCTGGCCATCGTGTCGGGGCTCGCGCCCGGAATGCTGGCGTTGACCGAGATCACCGGCAGGTCGATCGCCGGCAGCGACGCCACCGGCAGCCCGAAGAAGCCGCCGATGCCCGCGAGCGCGATGCCTGCCGTCAGCAGCACCGTGCCGATCGGCCGGCGCACGAACGGGCGCGACAGGTTCACGCAGCGCTCTCGGCCGGGCCGCCGGTGTCGCCGCTGAGCGCGCGACGCGTGCGGCCGCCGCCCAGTCGGTCGAAGGCGAGGTAGATCACCGGCGTCGTGAACAGCGTCAGCAGCTGGCTCACGATCAGTCCGCCGAAGATCGCGAGGCCCAGCGGCCGGCGCAGCTCCGCACCGACGCCCCAGCTCAGCATCAGCGGCACCGCGGCGAACATCGCCGCCAGCGTCGTCATCAGGATCGGCCGCAGGCGCAGCAGCGCCGCCTGGTGGATCGCCTCGCGCGCGCTCTTGCCCTGGTTGCGCTCGGCGTCGATGGCGAAATCGATCATCATGATCGCGTTCTTCTTGACGATGCCGATCAGCAGGATGATCCCGATGATGCCGATCACGCCGAGGTCGCTGCCGCTGATGATCAGCGCGAGCAGCGCACCGACGCCAGCCGAGGGCAGCGTCGAGAGGATGGTCAGCGGATGCACGTAGCTCTCGTAGAGGACGCCCAGCACGATGTAGACGCAGGCGACGGCGGCCAGGATCAGCCACAGCTCGTTGACCAGCGACTTCTCGTACGCGCCCGACGCGCCGAGGAAGGTCAGGGTGATCGTCGGCGGCAGCCCGATGGCCTGCGCGGCCTCGCGGATCGCGTCCACCGCCTGGCCGAGGGCGACGCCGGGCGCGGTGTCGAAGTTCAGCGTGCTCGCCGGATACTGGCCGACGTGCGTGATCTGCAGCGGCGCGAGCTTTTCGGTGATCGTCGCGAAGGCCGACAGGGGCGTCGGCCGGCCGCTGCCCGAGATCAGGTTCAGCCGGCCCACGTCCTTGGCATCGGTCGCGAGCCCGGGCTGCGCCTCGAGGATCACGCGGTATTGATTGGTCTCGGTGAAGATCGTCGATACGATGCGCTGGCCGAATGCGCTGTACAGCGCGTCGTCGACGGCGCTGGCGGTGATGCCCAGGCGGGACGCCGTGTCGCGGTTGACCACGATGTCGCTTGCCAGGCCCTGCGCGCCGGCGTCGCTGCTGACGTTGCGGACCTGCGGAGCATCGCGCAGACCGGCGACCAGCTTGCCCATCCACTGCGTGATCTGCGCGCTGTCGACCCCTTCGAGGGACGCGCGGTACTCGGTGGGTCCGGTCTCCGCATCGATCGTCAGGTCCTGCGTGGGCTGCAGGTACAGCGTCACGCCGGCGACCGGTGCCACCCGCTCGCGCAGGCGATCCATGACGAGCTGCTGGTCGCCGTGCGACGCCGTCAGGTTGATCAGCATGCTGCCGGTCTGCAGCATCGTGTTGTTGGCGGCGTCGACGCCGACGATCGAGCTCAGGTTGTCGACCGCCGGATCGGCGAGAATCGCGCGCGCAGCCCGGCCCTGCAGCTGCGCCATGCGCTCGTACGAGACATCCACCGGCGCGTCGATGCGCGCCTGCAGCTGGCCGGTGTCCTGGGTCGGGAACAGACCCTTGGGAATCGTGACATAGAGCAGCACGGTCAGCGCGAACGTCGCGAGCGCGACCAGCAGCGTGATCGGCTGCCGGTCGAGGACCCGGACCAGCATCCGGTCGTAGGCGCGGGTCACGCCGGCGAAGATCGAGCGGGTGCGCGAGGCGAGGCTGGCGGCTTCGTCCGCGTCGCCCAGAGGCTTCAGCCAGCGCGCCGACATCATCGGCACCAGCGTCAGCGAGACGAGCGCCGAAATCAGGATCGTGATCGCCAGCGTCACCGCGAACTCGCGGAACAGGCGGCCGACCACGTCGCTCATGAACAGCAGCGGAATCAGCACCGCGACCAGCGAGATCGTCAGCGAGATGATGGTGAAGCCGATCTGCGCCGCGCCTTTGATCGCCGCGCGCAGCGGTGGCTCGCCGTCCTCGATGTGGCGTGCGATGTTCTCGATCATCACGATCGCGTCGTCGACGACGAAGCCGGTCGCGATGGTCAACGCCATCAGGCTCAGGTTGTTCAGGCTGTAGCCCAGCAGGTACATCAGCCCGAAGCTGCCGATCAGCGATATCGGCACCGCGACGCTCGCGATGACGGTCGCGCGAAGGCTGCCGAGAAACGCGAAGATCACCAGCACGACCAGCGCGACCGCCAGCAGCAGCTCCTTCTCGACATCGTCGACCGATGCGCGGATACCGGTCGTCCGGTCGGCGAGAACCTGGACCGTGACCGAGGCCGGCAAGCCGGCCTGCAGCACCGGAAGTTCTCTCTTGATCGCATCGACGGTGGCGATCACGTTGGCGCCCGGCTGGCGCTGCACGTTCATGATGATCGCCGGAATCAGCGTGGACCCGGCGCCACCACCGCAGCCCGCGGCGGGTGCCGTGCCGCGGCAAGGAATGCCGACCCACGCGCCGAGCTGGTCGTTCTCGGCGCTCTCGACGACGTTGGCGACGTTGTCCATGCGCACCGGCGCGCCGTTCCTGTAGGCGACGATCAGGCGGCGATAGTCGTCGGCGGTCAGGAGCTGGTCGTTCGAGTTGATCGTGTAGGCGCGCTTGGGGCCGTCGAAGCTCCCCTTGGCGGCGTTGGAGTTGGCGGCACTGATCGCAGTGCGCAGGGTGTCGAGTCCGATGCCGTACGACGCCAGTGCCTGGGTGTTGGCCTGGATGCGCACCGCGGGTCGCTGACCGCCCGACAGCGTCACCAGTCCGACCCCCGAGACCTGGCTGACCTTCTGCGCGAGCCGCGTATTGACGAGGTTCTGCACCTCGGTCAGCGGCATGCTGTCGGAGCTGATCGCGAGCGTCAGCACCGGGGCATCGGCCGGATTCACCTTCGCGTACACCGGCGGCACCGGCAGATCGGCCGGCAGCAGCGAGCCGCTGGCGTTGATCGCCGCCTGCACCTCCTGTTCGGCAACGTCCAGCGACAGGTTCAGCGAGAACTGCAGCGTGATCACCGAAACGCCGGCGGCGCTGGTCGAGCTCATGCGGTCGAGGCCGGACATCTGGCCGAACTGGCCCTCGAGCGGCGCCGTCACCGTGTTGCTCATCACCTCCGGACTGGCCCCGGGATACAGCGTGTGCACCTGGATCGTCGGGTAGTCGACCTGCGGCAGCGCCGATAGCGGCAGGAACCTGAAGCCCACCACGCCCGAGAGCACGATCGCCAACATCAGCAACGAGGTCGCGACCGGGCGTTCGATGAAAGGACGCGACGGACTCATGGCCCCGGCCCCCTCCCCTGCGCAGGCGTCATCGCGCCGCGCTGCCGGCGTTTCCGGAGCCGCGTCGCGGCTGCCCGGCGTTGGCGGCGGGCGCCGCGCCCGCGGGCGCATCCGCAGCGGTGCGTACGCGCGCGCCGTCCTTGAGACGGTCGCCGCCCTCGGTGACGACCTCCTCGCCCAGTGCCAGTCCCTTCGCGATCGCGACGTTGTCGACTCCCGAGATTCCGGCCGTCACGTCGCGCAGCTTCACCGTATGGTCGGCGTTGACGACATAGACAAAGTCGCCGTTCGGGCCATGGCGCAACGCCGTCACCGGGATGACGACGGCGCCGTCGATGGTTCGCAGCAGCAGCCGCACGTTGACGAACTGGTTGGGATACAACGTCCCGCCGGTGTTCGCGAAGCGCGCCTTGGCCTTGATGGTGCCGGTCTGGGTGTCGATCTGGTTGTCGAGCGTCAGGAAGCTGCCGGCCTCCAGTTGGCGGGTGCGCCCGCTGTCCCAGGCCGTCACCGGCAGCGTCGCGCCAGCGGCGATGCGCAGCCTCACGTCCGGTATGCGGTCCTGGGGGATCGAGAACTGGACGTCGATCGGCGAGACCTGGGTGATCGTCGCGACCCCGCCCGCGCTCCCCGCCGCGATGTAGTTTCCGGCATCGATCGGGCGCAGACCGACGCGTCCGGCGACCGGCGCGACGATGCGCGACCACTGCAGGTTGAGCCGCGCGCTGTCCTCGTTGGCGCGGTCCAGCGCAACGGTGCCGGCCAGCTGCTGCACCAGCGCATCCTGCGTGTCGACCGTCTGGCGGGCGACCGAATCCTCCTTGAGCAGCGTCCGGTAGCGCGCCAGCAACACGCGCGCCGCATCGAGCTGGGCGGCGTCGCGCGAGCGCGCGCCGCTGGCCTGGGCGAGCGCGAGCTCGAACGGCTTCGGGTCGATGGTCGCGAGCACCTCGCCCTTCTGCACCATCTGGCCCTCCTTGTAGAGGACCCGGGTGACCACGCCCGAGACCTGCGGCGTGACCGTCACGCTGGCGGCCGAGACGACGGTGCCCAGCGATTCGATGATCACCGGGATGTTGGCGCGGCCCGCTGTCGCGACCCCGACCGTGCTCGGCGGGGCGCCGGAAGTCCCGCGTGGCCCGAATCCGCCCGTCGCGGGGACCGCGGCCCGGTGCGTCAGATACCAGGCCAGGCCCGCGAGGGCCGCCAGCGCGACGACGGCGATCACCTTGCCCGACCATCGGCTGCGCCTCGGACCCGTGCTGCCGGTACCGGTCGCGGCGGTGCTGGAAGCGGGAGGCGGTGGATGTTCCATGGAGGACGTCCTCTAGGCTGTGCTCCGACGGTTCGAGACCGCCCGGCGGAGCGGCGTCGATCGTCGCCGATAACGCGATTGCTGGGAGAACCGATTTGCAAGCAATCGTTTCATGCGCCGGACTCTACCGGATTGCCGGTCTCGATCCATGCGCCGAGTCCTCCCAGCAGCGGCCGCGCGCGCCGCAGGCCCTTGCCGATCAGCAGCAGGGCGGCGCGGCGCGACGATGCTTCGTTCGGACATTCGCAATAGAGCACGATGTCGCGGTCGCCGGGGAAATCGTCGCGCGTCGCGAGATCGTCGAGGTCGAGCAGCAACGCGCCAGGAATGTGTCCGCGCGCGGCCTGCGAGAGCTTCGACCCGATGTCGATGACCATCGGCGGCGACGTCCCCGCCAATGCCTCGCGCAGTTCGTCGACCGATATCATCGACCCATCCAGGAAGCGCGCCATCCGAAAGCGCTGCAGCGCCTTGACCGCAATGTAGGCGGCGAACAGCGCTCCGAGGACGAGCGCCGCCGCCGCGACGTGGCCCTCCATCCACGCCAGTGCGGCGTCGATCTGTCGCGCGAACGCCGCACCCGCCACCATCGCCGCACCGACCCAGAGCATCGCGCTTCCGGTCGACGCGACGATGAACGCACCCGTCCCCATCCGCAGGGCGCCCGCGATCGGCGGCGCAACCGTCGAGAAGCCGGGAACGAACTTGGAGACCACGACCGAAAAGAACCCCCAGCGCTCGAAGATGCCCTCGGTCTGGCGCACGCAAGTGTCCGGGGAGAGCGAGATGCGGCACAGCCCGCGCAGCACCGGGTAGCCGTAGCGGCGGCCGGCCCAGAACCAGGCGAGGTCGGCGATCAGCGAGGCCGCGACCGAGATCGCGAACGCCTGCGTGAAATCGAGCTTGCCGGCAACCGCGAGCGCTCCTGCGATCATCATCGTCGGCACGGCGGGGATCGGCAGCCCCAGCTGCTGGAGCAGGACGTTCAGGCCGACGAGCGGAACGCCATATGCGATCAATTGTCCCGTGATTGCATCCATCGTGCGGTTGGATCCATTGGTTGCAGGGCGTGCGCGGCCCGGGCGACGCAGATGGGTCCGCTTTCATCCGAGCGCAATGCCACTCGTCTTTTGCCGTCGGCTACGCGACAATGGCCGCCGGCTCATGCGTGTCGGCCATAAGGATATGCGCTGAAGGGGAACGTCGTATGGACGCACTGCAGATACCGCCGGTAGCCGGGCCCGCCGGCACCCCCGGCGCGCCCCCGCCGCGCAAGCTCGACGCGGCAAGCGGGGTCGCCTGGTGGGGGGAGAGCTGGCGCATCTTCGCCGCGGCGCCGGGGACGTGGATGGGAATCGTCGTCGTGTTCGTCGTCGTCTCCGCGTTGCTCTACTTCATCCCGGCGATCGGAGGGGCCCTGCAGTCGGTGCTGACGCCCGTCTTCGCCGGCGGCGTGATGCTGGGATGCCATGCGCTGGCGCGCGGCGAACGACTCACGGTCGGCCACCTGTTCGAAGGGTTCCAGGGCGGACGTCTCCGGCCGCTGCTCGCACTCGGGCTCATCTGGATCGCGATTCTCGTCGCGCTCGCGGTCGTCGCGGTCGCAGCCGCGTTCCTGGCACTGGGCCCTTCGGGAGCGTCGACGCTGATGGCGCTCGTCGCCCAGCCGCAAGTCGACTCCTCGATGCTCGCACCGTTGCTCGATTCGGCGCGCCTGGGATACATCGTCATCGCGTTCATGGTGGTCGCGATGGTCGTCCTGACTGCCATCCTCCTGGCCGCCATGGCGTACTGGTTCGCGCCCGCGCTCGTGGTCCTGAACGGCGAGCGGCCGGTCGCAGCGCTGCGGATCAGCTTCGACGCATCGATGAAGAATTTCGGCGCATTCCTGCTCTATGGCTTGATCTCCCTCGGACTGGGGATCGCGGCGTCGATTCCCCTCGGGCTCGGCTGGTTGGTGGTCGGGCCGATGGTCGCCGGCAGCTGCTACGCCGGTTGGCGGACGATCTTCGGCATTCGCGGTGACATCGCGGCCGCGAAGCCATGAGCTCCCGCACGCCACTGCAGCCCTGCGCGCCATCGCCCTCCGGCCGTCCCGAGGCAGCGCAACCCGCCCCACCCGTCCCGATGCACCCCCCTCTGCCACCCACCGGAGCCGCCTGCGATGAACGCGACGCCCTACGTGCAGGCTGATGCCGCTCCACGGTTCGGCTGGCTGCCCGCGCTCGGTACCTGGAAGTATTACGCGCTGCTGGGCGCGGCCGGCATTTTCGTCCTCGGCCCCCTGGGGGGGCTGGCCGCGTCCTACATGAATTTTTCGCTCGGATTCTTCGTCGGCGGACAGGTGCTCGCGGGAATCCTGGGGTCGGCCGTGACCTTCGGCTACGGCGCGCAGGGACGCCACGGTGCGAACTACATCCAGACCACCGCCGCATCGGTCGCCGGCATGAGCGCGATGGCCGTCGTCATCCAGGCGATGGTGTGGATGGGACTGCCGCAGCCGCCGATATGGCAGCTCGTCCTGTACATGCTGACGATCGGGATGTTCGGCGTCGGTGTCGGCATGCTCTACACGCCGATCCTCGTCGATCGACTGCAGCTCACCTTTCCGTCGGGTCTCGCGGTCGCCAACATCCTGCGCGCCCTGACCGATCCCGTGCTGCTGCGCCAATCGGTCGCGCGGCTTTTCGGCGGCATGGCGCTGGGCATCGCCGGCGGCATCGGCGCCGCCAAGGTCGCAGTGCTCGGCACCATCGAGCTGTCGGCGTCGACGTTCGGGGCCGGCATGATCGTCGGCGCGCGCATCGGCATCGCGGCGCTGGTCGGCGGGCTCGCCGGGTGGCTGATGATCCCCTACTTCTTGTCGATCGGCTGGCTCGAGCCCGGCGATCCATTTCGCAAGATCACGTTCCTGATCGCGCTGGGCATGATCATGGGGGCGGCGCTGATCGACGTGACGCTGATCCTCTACAGGGCGTGGCAACGCGCCCGGCAGAAGAGCGCCGAGCCCGCGGCGCCGCAGGAGGACTGGAAGCGCACGAACATCCGCAGGCTCGTCGCCTGGGTCGTGTTCTGGGGCGTCGCGATCGTGATCGTCGGCTCGCAGGTGCTGCATCAACCGGTCGGCTATCTGGCGATGGCGGTGCTGCTGGTCTTCGTGTTCGCGATGGTCAACGGCATCTCCGTCGGCATGGTCGACTCGAATCCCATCTCGTCGGCATTCGTCGTCACCGTCATCCTGATGGCGACGTTCGGGCTCAAGGACCCGAACGTGGGGCTGATGGCGGCGACCGTGGTCCTGGTGTCGACCAGCGAGGCCTGCGACATGCAGCAGGACCGCTCGACCGGCTGGCGGCTCGGCACCAACCGCACGATCCAGTTCCGCTTCCAGGTCGCCGGCATCGTGATGGGTGCGATCCTCGCGGTCGTCTTCGCCCGCCTGTTCATGGATGCCTACCCGATCCTGCTCAAGGACCAGACCGTGCTGCCTGCAGACCAGCAGCCCGCGCACTGGGCATCCGCAATGACCTACAAGTTCGTCGGGGTGCTTCGCAGCCTCACCCAGGACAAGGCCTACCAGCGCACGGCGATCTGGGTCGGCGTCGCGATCGGCTTCGTCACCGAGGTGTTGCGCAAGGTCATCAAGTCGCGACCCGGCTACAAGCGTTTCGCCGGGTCCGGCAAGGTCGGCTTCACGACCGATTTCCTGCTCGACGCGGTCGTGCTGCCGTCGCCCTACGCTTCGTCGTTCGGCGGCTTCCTCAACCTGCCGACATCGAGCTGGTTCGCGGCCGGCGGCGCGCTCTCGAGCTTCGTCAACAGCCTCCCCAGGCGCAAGACCCAGGCGCCTGCGCTGCCCAGCGACATGAGCACGACGTCGCTCGTCGGCGGCGGGCTGATCGCCGGCGACGCACTGGCGGCGCTCGGACTCGGCATCGCCGGGCTGCTGGCGACGTTGAGCGGCTGAGCACGCGCCCGCAGTTGGCGTCCGGTGCGCGGTGATCGGCAACGGGCGCGGCGATCGGCATTTGGCGGGCGGCGAGGGACTCTCGCGCAGGGCTTCGGTGGCGCAATGTGCGTCGTCGAGCGGGTCCCGGCTCGCGGCGGCCAGTCAACCCACGACTGGCCGCGCACGAGCCACCCGCTTCGCGACGACTGCGCCAAAGGCGCCCCGCGCGAGAGTCCCTGGCCACCCGCTTTTCGACGACTGCGCCGCAGCCGTCTCGGGCGAGAGCCCGGTACCCCGTGCCCATGGACGCATCGGCGTGGAACGCGTATCGAGTCACGGCGCGTCGATGTTCGCCGAATCGGCGCCGCCGTGTCAGGGGCAGCGTGACGGGGCGCGGCGAGCGCGAGCGTGCGCGACGGCTGTTACGGGTGGCGCGGCAAGCGAGCCCGACAGAACCCCATCGTGCAGGACGTCCTCGAGCGCTGCCGCGCCGGGACCCGTAAGCCGGCGTTTGCGCACTTCGAGCGCACAGACGCGCCTCGGCCCGCTGCCCATGCCACAGACAATCGAACGAGAATGCGAAAAGCGGTAGCCGCCCGGTTTCTGGACGATGGCAGGCGAAAAACGTGGTGCGTCCCCGGTTTCCTAGTGCGCCTGCTCCCAGTTCGGGCCGTGGCCGACCTCGACCGCCAGCGGCACGCGCAGCTCCGCAACGCCGGTCATGAGCCGCGGCAGCTCGCGCAGGACGTCGGCGAGCTCGGCTTCGGGCACCTCGAGCACCAACTCGTCGTGCACCTGCATGATCAGCCGAGCGCCGAGCTTGTCGCGGTCGATGTGCGCCTGCACGGCGATCATCGCCAGCTTGATCAGGTCGGCGGCTGTCCCCTGCATCGGCGCATTGATCGCTGCGCGCTCGGCTGCCGCGCGACGCGGGCCGCCGCCCGCGTTGATGTCGGACAAGACGAGCCTCCGGCCGAACACCGTCTCGACGTAGCCCTGCTCGCGGGCGAGCTCGCGGGTGCGCTGCATGTAGGCGGCCACGCCGGGATAGCGAGCGAAATAGCGGTCGATGTACTGCTGTGCGGCGCCGCGCTCGATATTGAGCTGGGACGCGAGGCCGAACGCGCCCATGCCGTAGATCAATCCGAAATTGACCGCCTTGATGTAGCGCCGCTGATCGGGCGTCACGTCGGCAGGTGCCACGCCGAAGATCTCCGACGCCGTCGCGCGATGGATGTCCGCGCCTTCGTGGAAAGCCTTCAGCAACGCCGGGTCCTCCGACAGGTGCGCCATGATGCGCAACTCGATCTGCGAGTAGTCGGCGGATACCAGCACGCGTCCCGCGGGCGCGATGAAGGCCTCGCGAATGCGGCGCCCGTCGGCGGTGCGGACGGGGATGTTCTGCAGGTTGGGGTCGACCGACGCCAGGCGTCCCGTGACCGCGGTCGCCTGCGAGTACGTCGTATGCACGCGACCGGTGCGCGCGTTCACCATCGTCGGCAGCTTGTCGGTGTAGGTCGACTTGAGCTTGGTCAGCGCCCTGTATTCCAGCAGCACCCTGGGCAGCGGATAGTCGGCTGCAAGCGCCTCGAGCACGTCCTCGTCGGTCGACGGCTGGCCGGTCGCCGTCTTCTTGCGCACCGGGAGCTTCATGCGCTCGTAGAGGATCTCGGAAAGCTGCTTCGGCGAGCCGAGGTTGAATGGACCACCCGCGAGCGCGTGCGCCTGCTGCTCGAGTGCCAGCGCGCGTGCGCCCAACGCCTGGCTCTGCCGCGCCAGCAGATCGCGGTCGATCAGCACGCCTTCGCGCTCCATCCGGAACAGGATCTCGCGCACCGGCATCTCGATCGTCTCGTAGACGCGCCGCAGCTTCGCATCCTGCTCGATGCGCGGATAAAGGGCCAGGTGCAGGCGCAGCGTGACGTCGGCGTCCTCGGCAGCGTATTCGGTCGCGCGCTCGATCGAGACCTGCTCGAAGGGAATGCGCTTCGCCCCCTTGCCGGTGACGTCGTCGTAGGTGATCGTCGCCAGGTCGAGATGGCGCCGCGCGAGGGAGTCCATGTCGTGCGGCCGGTGCGATTCGAGGACGTAGGATTCGAGCAGCGTGTCCTGAGCGACGCCGCGCAGCGCCACGCCCCGGTTGGCGAGCACGTGCTGGTCGTACTTGAGGTTCTGGCCGAGCTTGGGTCGCGCCGGGTCCGCGAGCCATGGCGCGAGCCGCCGGAGAACGTCTCCCGCGTCGAGCTGCCCGGGCGCACCCGCGTAGCGATGGCCGAGCGGTATGTAGCACGCGACCGTGGGCTCGATCGACAGCGACAGCCCGACGATGTCGGCCTGCATCGGATCGAGGCTCGTCGTCTCGGTGTCGAACGACACGAGGTCGGCGGTCGCGATTGCCGCGAGCCAGCGCTCCAGCGCGGCGACGTCGACCACCGTCTCGTAGCGCACCGGAGGCGCGGCCCGTGCATGCGCCGGCGGCTTGGTGTCCTCGTCCCAGCGTCGGCCCGCGTCGTCGCGCGCCGCGCGTGCAGCCAGCTTTCCCGCCGCGTCCGTCTCGGGTTGCCGATCGTCATCACGCAGCCAGCTCTTGAACTCGAAGCGCTCGTAGAGCGCCCGCATCCGGTCGGCGTCGGGCGCGCCGAGCCTGAGATCGTCCACCCGGGCGGGCAGGTCGCAGTCGACCTTGACGGTCAGCAGGCGCCGGCCTTCGGGCAGCCAGTCGCGCGCGTTGCGCAGGTTGGCGCCGACGACACCGCCGATCTCATCGGCGTGCGCGACGACCTCGTCCAGCGTGCCGTATTGCGCGAGCCACTTCGCGGCCGTCTTCGGCCCGACCTTGGGTACGCCGGGCACGTTGTCGACGACGTCGCCGGTCAGCGTCAGCAGGTCGAGCACCTGGTCCGGACGGACGCCGAACCGCGCGACGACGCCGTCGTGATCGAGCCGCTCACCGGTCATCGTGTTGATCAGCGTGATGCCCGGCTCGACGAGCTGCGCGAGATCCTTGTCGGAAGTCGAGATCACGGTGTCGATGCCCGCCGCCTTCGCCTGTCGCGCAAGCGTGCCGATCACGTCGTCGGCTTCGACGCCGTCGACGACCAGCAGCGGCCAGCCGTTGGCCCGAACCGCTTCATGCAGGGGCTCGATCTGAGCGACGAGCGCGTCGGGCATCGGCGGACGGTTCGCCTTGTACTCGGGGTACCACGCATCGCGGAAGGTCTTCCCGGGCGCATCGAAGACGACCGCGAAGTAGTCCGGCTTGCCGTCGATCACCAAACGGCGCAACATCGACAGGACGCCGCGCAGCGCGCCAGTGGGCTCTCCTTTCGACGTCCGCAGGTCCGGCAGCGCATGGAAAGCGCGGTACAGATACGACGAACCATCGACGAGGACGAGCGTTGCCATGCGGTCGCGAACCCACAAGATTCCCGAGCTGATCGATCCGCAGTCGCTGCAATCGACCAACGGACAGGAAGCGTGGCGGGTGCTGGGGATTATGGCAGAGTTCCAGACCGCGGCCGACCAGCTGAACAGCGTCCATCCCGCCGTCAGCGTGTTCGGAAGCGCGCGCATCCGCGAGGACCATCCGTACTACGCGACGGCAAAGTCGATTGCCCGCAAGCTGTCCGACGCCGGCTTCTCGGTGATCTCGGGCGGCGGCCCCGGATTGATGGAGGCGGCCAACCAGGGCGCGCATGCCGGACGCTCGCCGGCGATCGGCCTCAACATCGCCTTGCCCGACGAGCAGGCGCGAAACCGCTTCCAGGACATCAGCCTCTATTTCCGCTATTTCTTTTCGCGCAAGATGATGTTCGTGCGCTTCGCCTCGGCCTACGTCGTGCTGCCCGGCGGCTACGGCACGCTCGACGAGCTCTCCGAGTGCCTGACGCTGGTGCAGACCGGCACCAGCCATCGGATACCCATCATCCTGGTCGGCTCGGCGTTCTGGAGCGGACTGCTGGCCTGGTTCGAGGACAAGCTGCTCGGCGAGGGGATGATCGGTGAGAACGACCTGCAGCTGATGCGCGTGATCGACGACCCCGATGCGGTTGTCGACGCCATCTTCCAGTATTACGAGACCCGCGGCTTCCAGGCGTCGCGCGAGGACCGCGAAAAGATCCTGAATCTCTGATCGCGGTCGCGGCACTGCGAAGTCGATCGGCATTTGGTAGAATGCGAGCGCCGTCATCGCACCGGTCCGCATGGCCGGGCACCCGATCGCAGCGTCCATTCTCCCGCACCATGATCGCCCGCAGCTTCCTGATGTCGCTCGTCCTGGCCCTGGCGGCCGGCAGCGCGTCTGCGCAGGCCCCGGCCAAGGCGCCGCCGTCGCCCGAGCCGCCGCCACCGCCGCCAGACGTCTCCGGCGACTCGGACCTCGCGCCCCAGGTGACGATCATCCGTCGTGACCAGCAGGTCATCGAGGAAGTCCGCATCAAGGGCGAGCTCAGGTACATCCGCGTGACACCGGCGCACGGACGGCCCTATTACCTGTTTCCCGACGTCAACGGCGCGACCTACATCCGGCGCGACAGCCTCGATTCGTCGCTCAAGGTCCCGCTGTGGGTCCTGTTCTCGTTCTAGGCTAGCCCCGACCTCCAGCGAGCGACGCGACGCGCGGGGAGCGCGGCGCGCGTTTTCATGTCCGTCTATACGGCCGTCACCACCGATGACCTCGACGCATGGCTCACCCGCTATGCGCTCGGCGCCCTCGTCGAGTTCGCGCCGATCGCAGCCGGCATCGAGAACACGAATTACTTCGTCACCACCGTGCACGGACGCTACGTCCTGACGCTCTACGAGCGGCTGCCGGCCGAGGAGCTGCCGTTCTACCTGAACCTGATGGCGCATCTCGCCCGCGCCGGCGTCGAAGTGCCCGTCCCCGCGGCGGATCGCACCGGGGGGCTGTTCTCGATGTTGAATGGGCGCCCGGCGGGTCTGGTGAGCCGCATCGACGGCGTCGCCGTCGCGGCGCCCTCAGTCGACCACTGCGCGGCCGTCGGCGATGCGCTCGGCCGGCTGCATCTCGCGTCGCAGACGTACCGGGCGCGGCTCGCGAACCGGCGCGGCCCCGCCTGGTGGCGCCAGGCCGCGCGCGCGGTGAGGCCGTTCCTGAGCGCCGCGCAGAACGAACTGCTCGCAGCGGAAGTCAGGTTCCAGACCGGCTTCGGCAAGGTCAAGCTGCCCAAAGGGGCGATCCACGGGGACCTGTTCTGCGACAACGTGCTGTTCGCGAACGGGCGCGTCGTCGGCATCATCGACTTCGGATTCGCCGCCACCGACTTCCTGGCCTACGACCTCGCGATCGCCGTCAATGACTGGTGCGTCGCCGGCAACGAGGACGGCTCGCTCGACGCGCAGCGTCTCGAAGCGATGATCGGCGCCTATTCAGCTGTGCGCCCGCTGACCCGGGACGAGCGCTCGCAGTGGCCCGCGCTGCTGCGCGCGGCCGCGCTGCGCTTCTGGGTGTCGCGGCTCTACGACCTGTACCTGCCCCGCCCAGGCGAGCTGACCCACGCGCACGATCCGCAGCCTTTCGAGCGCGTCCTGCGCGCGCGCGCCGCAGCCGGCGCTGCGCCGCTCCCCGGCTGACGGGGACGGTCGCGGACGGCGAACCATGCCACTGCAGGCGAAAGACATCGTCTTCACGCGCTACGACGGACGCCGCGGCGCCGCGTGGCTTGCCGAGAGCTATGCAATGCTCTCCAAGCACCGAGTGCCGTGGCTCGCGCTCGTCGTCGGCTATTACCTGCTGCTGGCCGTCGTCGAGACTCTGCCGTGGATCGGCGTCTACCTCGCGCCTATCATCAAGCCGCTGATGTCGGTCGCCTTCCTCGCTGCCGCATGGACGCAGGAGCGCGGCGGACGGCCGCAGTTCCGGATGCTGCTGCAGGGCTTTCGCTCCAACGCGCGGACGCTCCTGCCGCTGGGCGTCGTCCTCGTCGCGGGGATCTCGCTCGCTGTTGCCGCCACGTCCCTGATCGACGGCGGTCGCCTGCTCGACCTGCTCTACGGGGCGACACCGACCGACGCCGATCCCGCAGCCGCGGCCCGCCGATTGCACCAGGTGCTGTCCTCGCCGAGCGTCGAGATCGGGATGCTGTTCGGCGCCATCTGTGCGCTGCCGACCATCCTCGCGCTGTGGTGGGCGCCCGCGCTGGTCGTGTTCCAGGACGCCCGCCTGACCACGGCGCTGGCCGCGAGCCTGCGCGCGGCGCTCGCCAACTGGCGTGCGGTGCT
>JAGXBK010000057.1 GCA_018971195.1 Betaproteobacteria bacterium | reverse complement strand
AAGCGGCGCGGCGAGGAAGAACGCGCCCCCGCCTTCGGCAACTGCGGTGACGACGATCAGTGGAACGACGAGCGGCTCGCGCCATGCGGGAATGCCCTTCGCCGCCTGCAGCATGCGCCCCTGGCAATAGACGAAGGCCAGCGCGAGCCCCGCCGCGACCCAGGCGAATCCGGGCACTGCGGCTGCGGCAGCAAGGCCCGCCGGGAACAACAGTGTCGCGCTGAGCGCTTCGCGCGTCATCCACGAGCTGCGCGGGTTGATGAATACATGCAGCGCGCGCAGCGGTCGGCCGATCTCGGTCCAGACGCAGAAGAGGCCGAGTCCGACCAGCGCAAGGCCCGCCAGCACGAGCCCCTTTAGCGCCAACCCGCCTGCGCCGGAGAGCACGGCGAATACGATGAGCCCCGCGCCGACGCCGCCGAAGACGAAGTTGCAAGCGGCGCGAGCGTCCCAGCTCGTCTGCTGCCACGGATTCGGACCGTACGCGGGGTTCATTCGGCCGCCTTGTCCCAAACGTAGTAGAAGCCGGGGCCCGTACCGAGCTCCTCGTGCATCCGGAAGTGCTGATTCTCCGCGAGGAGCTGGAAGACGTTGCTGTGCGGATCGTCGCGATCGCCGAAGGTGAGCGCGTTGGCGAGGCAGGAATTGACGCACGCGGGGGTGGCCTCGGGATCGACGCCGGGCTGCAGGCCCTTCTCGATGCCTGCGTCGACACGATCGACGCAGAACGTGCACTTGGTCGCGACGGCGAGGCGCGCATCGTCGTGCCGCTTCGCTTCGCTCGCGATCGGTTCCCCATAGGCGAACAGCGCCTTCTGCGTCTTGTAGCGCGCCTGGTAGGGACAGGCGACCGCGCAATAGGCGCAGCCGATGCACAGGTCATAGTCGATGGTGACGATGCCATCGCTGCGCTTCTTCGTCGCCGTCGTCGGACAGACGTCCATGCACGGCGGATCGTCGCAGTGCTGGCACCCCACCGGAACGAAGGCGCGGTGCACGTCCGGGTATTCGCCGAACTCCATGTCGAGCACACGCCGCCATTGCACGCCTGGCGGCGTGGCGTTGGCATGGCGGCATGCGGCCGTGCAGGTCTGGCAGCCCACGCAGCGGCGCAAGTCGGCGACCATCGCCCAGCGCGTCACGCGGCTTGCTCCTTGGTCTTTGCGATCCTTACCCGAACGATATCGGCGCCGGACCCGGTCGCGTCGGTGAGGTCCAGCGACATCGTCGCCAGCGTGTTCAGGCTCGGTACGCCGAAGTCCCTGGCGAACGGCGTGGCCCAGTGATCGAACTGGCCGATCAGGAGCAGCGTGTCGGGCCGGATGCCTTGGCGCAAAACCGCGCGACCGCGCACGCTGCGCGCGGGGGTGGCGATCTCGACCCGGTCTCCATCACGGATGCCGAGCTCGCCTGCCGCCTTCGCGTTCATGATCACGCCGCGATGACCGGCGACATTGTCCGCGACCTCCTTGATCAGCTGCATGCCGACGTTGCCGCCCCACGCGTACTGCATGCTGCGCGCAGTGAGCAGCCAGAATGGATAGTTCTGCGGCGCGCCGCCGGCCGTCGTGACCGCCGCCTCCCAGGGCGCGGCGAAATCCTTCCAGGCGGGCAGCGCCTGGTATTCCTCCAGCTGCCTGTCCCACCAGCGCATCTCGTGCTCGTGCAGCCGGCGGCCGAGTTCCGCCCCGACGCGCTTGAGCCGCTCCTGGTAAGGGAGCTCGAAGCGCAAGCCGCGCGCTGCCAATGTCGGAAACAGGTACCAGTCGGTCCGCGGGAATGGCTTGGTGGCGAGGCCGTGCTCTTTCCACCAGTCGAGACCGTGGACCTCCGCGCCCTCGGTGAGCTCGGCGCTCGCGGCGCGGCAGACGGCATCCCAGATTTCCTCGCGGGTGTGCGCGCCTGCCGGGTCGAGCGAGAAATCGCCATGCGCACCCTTGAGCGGCACGCCGGCTGCCCCCTTGTTGATGGACGCGTTGTACTTGGCGAGGAGCCCCGTTCTTCTTGCGAGCTCGGTTGCGATATCCGTGAAATCACGCGCGTCGCCACGGGTCACCACGGCAGGCTGGCGCAGCGCGAAGCCCTGATGGTTCCAGAACTGCTCGACGTATTTGGACCCTCCGATGCGAATGAGCTGCAGGCTTTCGAGATCGGTCGCATCGGGCAGCAGCACGTCCGCGAAATGATTGGTCTCGTCGCGGGTATAGGCGAATGCCACGACGAACGGGAAGCGCGCCATCTTCTGTCCGAGCGCCGCCGTATCCCAGAACGAGATGGCCGGGTTGGTGCGGTACACGAACCACACGTCGGGCGCCGTGACGCGCGGCAACCCCGGCGGCGTATCGTCCAGAAACATCCACGAGAACTGCGTGGGCCCCAGCGCCTGGCTCCACGGACCGTCGCCGGCGAGCGGCACCATCGCTTTGTACGCATTGCGAATGTTCGGCCTTGGCGACCAACGAGCCTTGTCCGTCGGGTTCATCGGATACGCCATGAAGCCGTCGGGACCCGGCTGCACGCTCTTCAGGCGCTCGGACAGCGGCCGGTTGAGCCGCACGGTGGTGCCGAGCGTTCCACCAGGTACTTCGAGGCCGCCGACCAACGCCGCCAGCATGGTGCGCGCCCAGCAGCACTCGTAACCCCCCCAGCCGTTGTTGACGGTCTTGCCCAGGCTGATCGCCACCGGGCGATAAGGCAGGCGCGTGCCGTCGATCTCGATCGTCGCACCTACTTGCGCGTGCTCGATGAACTCGACGGCGATCCGGCGAATCATCGCGGCCGGCACGTCGCAGATCGTCTCGGCCCATTGCGGCGAATACGCCGCCGTGTGCGCCAGCAGCTTCGCGAAGGCGGTTTCGCCGACCCGACGACCTTCGCCGCACACGTCCTGGTCCGGGCCGATTTCGATCGACTCGACCTCGAATCGGCCTTCCAGCTCCTCGGCGATTCCCGGCGTGTCGAAGGGTACGGCGACGCCCGCCGCCGCATCCCAGACCAGCGGCTTTCTCGTCCCGCGATCGCGCAGGAAATAACCGCTCGCTCCGACCAGATACGGCGAAGCGGTGTGCCGGCGGAGGAAAGCGAGGTCCAGTCGCTCGCGCGGGACCTCATGCAGCAGCACGTGCAGCAGCGCGAAGAGAAACGCCGCATCCGTCTTGGGCCTGATTGGCACCCACTGCGCCGAGCACGCGCCGGTGACCGACAGATGTGGCTCGACCTGCACCCGCTTCATGCCGCGCACCCGCGCCTCGGCGTGGCGCCAGATTCCAACGACGCCCCCGGACGCTTCGACGTTTGCGCCGAACGAGATCAGGTAGTCGCAGAGCGGCGTGTCAGGCGATACGGTAAACGCCCGGTGCCACAGTTCCCCGTACAGGTGTTCCGAGTGGTAGCACTTGACGCCCTGCCCTGAACCGAAGCCCATGTCGACCGGGCCCCACGCCGAAAGAAACGCGGGGAACGTGCCCATGTAGGATTGCGGCGTCCCGCCGCCGCCGAAGCTTGCCGCAACCCGCGGATAGCCCGATTCATCGGTCAGGCCGTCGGCGCGCGCCCGGTGCAGGCGCTCGGCGATCAGATCGAAGGCCTCATCCCAGGTGATCGGGACGAAGCGCGGATCCTCGTCGCGTCCCTTGGCGGGATTGCTGCGCTTCATCGGCGTCAGCACGCGATTCGGGTTGTAGGTCTTCTGCACCAATCCGAACGCCTTCACGCACACCTTCCCACCGCCCGGATGCACGCCGGCTGCGCAGAAATTCGGCTCGACCTCGGTCGCGACCCCGTCGACGACCTTGACGGTGAGCAGATCCGGCCCCGCGACGCACTGGTAGCAGTACGTCGGGACACGCCGCGTATCGGTCGATGCCATCCTCACGCGAGGCCCGCCCTGGCGGCCTTGGCGGCAAGCCGCGCCTCGGTCTTCGTGACGTCGACGACGAAGCGCTGGTGGCGGCCGCGACAGATCGCCTCGAGGTCGTCCCTGCCCTCGACATCGAACGTCACGGCACGACCGTCGACGGCCGCGATCGTTACCTTGAGTTCGACCGACATGCCCAGGAGCGTCGCCGCCAGATGATCGATCTCGATCCGCGTGCCCACCGAATCCTCACCGGGGTCGAGGTGATTCAGCAGCAGGTCGCGGCACGCGATCTCGATGTCGCGCACCAGCATGGGCGTCGCGTAGACGCGCGCGTTCTCGCCCAGGAAGTCGATCGTGCGGTCGCCGCCGACGGTCAATCGGGTCGTCGCGCTTGCGCCTGCGCCAAGTGATGCCTTCATCGAGTCCTCCGGGAACGCATGGATATGGGTCTGTCGATTCACAATCCGAGGTAGGCCTGCCGCACACGCGGATGGCTGGCGAGCTCGTCGCCGCGGCCCGCGAGCGTGATGCGGCCGACCTCGAGCACGTAGGCGCGATCGGCGATCGACAGCGCCGCATTCGCGTTCTGATCGACCAGCAGGATCGTCGCCGCATCGTCCTTGAGCGCGCGGATGGTCGCGAAGATCTCAGCGACCAGCCGGGGTGCGAGACCCATGCTCGGCTCGTCGAGCAGCAGGAGCTTCGGCTTGCCCATCAGCGCCCGCCCGATCGCGAGCATCTGCTGCTGTCCGCCCGAGAGCGTTCCCGCAGGCTCACGGCGCTTGTTCGTCAGGGCAGGAAACAGCGCATAAACGCGGTCAAGGCCCGCGTTGGTTTCACGTTGCGGACGCATGAACGCGCCAAGGCGCAGGTTGTCGTCGACCGTCATGGGACCGAAAACCTGCCGGCCTTCGGGGACCTGCACGATGCCCATGCGGACGCGTTGGCGCGGCGACGCGCCGGTGATGTCCGAGTTCTCGAAGCGGACGATCCCGTCCGCGGCCGGTTGCACGCCCGAGAGCACCCGCAGCAGCGTCGTCTTGCCGGCGCCGTTAGCGCCCACCAGGGCGACCAGTTCGCCCCGACCCACGCTGAGGTCGACGCCGGCCAGTGCCGGAATCCTGCCATACCGCGACGACAGCCGCGTGACCTCAAGCATGGCCGGCCACCCGCGTATCGACGGCGCCGAGGTACGCCTCGATCACGCGCGGATCGTCCCTTACCTGCGCTGCCGTGCCTTCGCTCAGGCGGCGACCGTAGTCGAGCACCAGGATGTGATCGGAAACCCCCATCACCAGGCGCATGTTGTGCTCGACCAGCACCACGGTCGTGCCCGACTCGGCCAGTCGCCTGATCAGCCCGGCGATCTCCGCTGCTTCGGTCGGATTGAGGCCCGCCGCCGGCTCGTCCAGCAGCAGCATCCGCGGCTCGCCGGCGAGCGCCCGCGCAATTTCGAGACGCTTGAGCGCGCCGTATGGCATCGCATCGGCGCAGGCATCGGCATAGGCTTCGAGCCCGAGGAAGCGCAGCAGCCCCAGCGCGCGCTCCCGGGATTCACGCTCGGCGCGTGCCAAGCCTGGCGTGTGCAGGAGCGCCGGCAGCAAGCCACAGCGTTCGCGCAGGTGCCGCCCGGTCATCACGTTATCGAGCGCGCTCATGTTGAAGAAGACCTGCAGGTTCTGGAACGTGCGCCCGATGCCCGCGGCGGCGAACGCGTGCACCGGTGCGCCGGTGAGCTCGCGCCCATCGAGACGGATGCTCCCCGCGTTGGGGAGATAGACGCCGGTCAGCAGGTTCAGCAAGGTCGTCTTGCCCGCGCCGTTGGGACCGATGATCGAGTGCACGGTCGCGGCGCGTATTTCGAACGAAAGGTCCTCGATTGCGTGCACGCCGCCGAACGTCTTGGTGAGGCCGCTGACCGCGAGCGTACTCACCGCGTTCCCCTCTGCAGCAGCCCGCTCAACGTCGGCACGACACCGCGCGGAAGGAAGACCATCGTCGCCATCAGCAATGCGCCGAAGACCGCCAGCTCGTATTCCTTCAGCACCGTCAGCGCCTGCGGCAGCACGGTGAGCACCGTGGCGCCGACTACCGCGCCGAACGTCGATGCCATGCCGCCGAACACCACCATCGTCACCAGCTCGACCGAGCGTACGAACGACGCGCTCGACGGTGTGATGAAGCCGGCGTAGTACGCGGTGAGACCTCCGGCTGCCGCAGCGAACACGGCGGAGACCACGAACACGTTCACCTTGTGGCGCGGGCAATCGATGCCGGCGATCGCGGCCGCGACTTCGGAGGTGTGCAGCGCGCGCAATGCGCGCCCCGTCGGCGATTCGACCAGATTCTGCGCGAGCCACACGGCAGCGAGCAGGCACGCCCCTACGATCGCGTACCAGGCATGGTCGCTGCGCGCGACGTAGCCTGCGAGCGCGAACGGCGGAACCTGCATGCCGTCGGGGCCGCCGGTCAGGCGATCGTCGTTGGCGAGGACGATCGAAACGATTACGCCGAAGCCGAGCGTCGCCATCGCGAGGTAGTGGCCCTTCAGCCGGAGAATCGGCCGCCCCACGCAGTACGCGACGAGCGCGACCCCCGCCACCGCGGTGACCAGCGCCAGCGACGGCGGCCAGCCGTAGCGCGCCGCAAGCAGCGCCGAGCCATAGGCGCCCAGTGCGAAGAATCCGGCATGCCCCAGGCTGATCTGCCCGGCGTAACCGATCAGGAGGTTGAGCCCGACGCAAATGATCGAGTTCAGGCCGGCCTGGATTGCCACGTCGTAGAAATAGCCGTTGGCGAAGCCGAGCGGGAGCACCGCCACCACAAGCGCCAGCGCCGCAATGCCCCCGCTGCGCGGCGTCGCCCACCACCACGTGCGGCGCGCGTCGGCGCGGCTAGACGCGCGCACTGGTGCGGGCGCCGAGGATTCCACCTGGCATCACCAGCAGGACGGCGAGCATGACGACGAATGCGATGACGTCCTTGTACGCCGATGACAGGTAGCCCGCGGCGAGGCTCTCCAGCAGGCCCAGGGTCAGGCCGCCGACGACTGCGCCGGGGAAGCTACCGAGGCCGCCCAGGATCGCGGCGGCGAAGCCTTTCAATCCCAGCATGACGCCGGAATCGTAGGAGACGAACGTGATCGGCGCGATCAGCACCCCGGCGATCGCGCCCAGCACGGCGGCAAGGCCGAAGCTCGCAAGCAGGACGATTCGCACGTCGATGCCGACCAGTTCCGCAGCGAGCCGGTTGTACGACGTCGCCAGCATCGCCTTGCCGAGCCGCGTTTGCCCGAAGAACCACGACAGCATCGCGACCACCGCGATCGTGACCGCCAGCACCCACAGGCTCTGCGGCAAAATGGTCGCGCCGAACAGCTCGACCGGCCGGTGGCCCGATAGCGACGGCAGCGCGTGGATGCGCTTGTCCCAGACGATCTGCGCGAGACCGCGGAGCAACATCGACGCGCCGATGGTGATGATGATCAACGTCACCACGTCGGCGCGTCGCGCCCGCCCGACGGCGAATTTCGCGAGCATGAGTCCCACAATTCCGGCTGCGCCCACCGCGCAGGCGATCGCCACCGGCAACGCCATGCCACTCGCGAACAGCGTCGCCGCGCTCATGCCGCCGATCATCACGAACTCGCCCTGCGCAAAGTTGATGACGCCACTCGCGTTGAAAATGATGGAGAAGCCCAGCGCGACCAGCGCGTAGATCGCCCCGGTCGTCAGGCCCCCGGCCACGAATTGCAGCGACTCTGCGCTCATCGGCGGTCCCATCCGGCGCCGGCCGCGTCATTTGAGGCTACTTGACCAGGGCCCAGTCGCCGTTCTTCACTTCGAGCATCCGAAAGGCGCTGAGATCGAGGCCCAGGTGGTCGGTCGCCGAAAGGTTGACGACCCCGCCGGTCCCGATGTAGCCGTGCGTGTTCTCGATGGCATCGCGGACTTTCGCCTTGTCGGTGCTGCCCGCCCGCTTGATCGCGTCGACGACGAGCATCAGGCCGTCGTAGGCGTGGCCACCGAACGTCGAGACGTCGGACTTGTAGCGGGCTTCGTAGTCGCGCTTGTAGGCGACGACCACCGCCTTCTGAGGATCGGTGTCGGGCAGGAGCTCCGCGACCAGCAGCGCCGCGGCCGGCAGACGGACCCCTTCGGCGGCGTCACCGGCAAGCTTGATGAACTGCTTCGAGGCCACGCCGTGCGACTGGTAGAGCGGTACGGTAATGCCGAGCTGCCGGTAGTTGCGAGTGACGATCACGGGCCCTTGCCCGAAGCCGGCGTTGAGCACGGCCTGGAGGCCGGGCGTGGCCTTGATCTTGGTCAGTTGCGCCGTCATGTCCGAGTCGGCAGCTCCGTAGGTCTCGTCGGCGACGATCTCGATGCCGTACCTGCCGGCGACCTTCAGGCACTCGGCGCGCATCGACTTGTCGAAGCCGCCCGTTCCCGAGATGAGCGCGACCTTCACGAGCTTGCGCTCGCGCATGTCGGCGAAGATCTTCTCGCAGGCCATGCGGTCGGTATGCGGTGTCTTGAAGACCCACTTCTTGACCGGCTCGATGATGCCCACCGCTCCCGCCAGCGATATGAACGGTATCTGCGCCTGCTCGACCAGCGGAATCGCCGCCATCGTCGTGCCGGTCGTCGACCCGCCGACGATGACGTCGACCTTGTCCTGCTCGATCAGCCGCTTGGTGAACGTGCGCGCCTTTTCCGCGTCACCGCCATCGTCGTAGATCGTCAGCTGGAGCTTGCGGCCGATCACGCCACCGGCCGCGTTCAGGCGCTCCACGTACATTTCGAGCGTCTTCTGCTCGGGATCGCCCAGAAACGACGCAGGTCCCGTCACCGACAGGATCGAGCCGATGCGGATCGGCTCCTGCGCCGCGGCGACGCCGGCGCCGAGGACCATCAATGCGAACACCATCCCCGCAAGCGATGTTGCGGGCCGAAGCCTGTCGATGATTCCCATGCCGTACTCCTCCGGACGTCGCCTGCGCGCAGTGACGCCGCGCGGCCTCTTATGGTTAAATGAAAAATGCAGGCTCATTCTGGTACCCGAATGCGCCTATTGATTTGATCTGCGTCAGCTTTTCAATGCGAGAAGCCGTGCCTCCGACTCCCGCCAGACCCCGCCAGGAGAAGCCCCCCCCACGCCGCAGTCCCGTGCGGCAGGCTCCCGAGGTGGTCGCCGTCAGACCGGCGCGGCGGGGCGATCTCGACCGGGTGATCGCGATCGACGCCGCCGTGACCGGACTGCCGAAGCGCAGTTACTGGCTGTCGATCTACCGGCGTTACTCCGGAGCCGGTCGCGTCGGCCGGTATTTCCTGGTGGCAGATTCGGGTGGGGAGGTGCGCGGCTTCATCATCGGCGACGTGCGCGACTGGGAGTTCGGCTCTCCGCCGTGCGGCTGGGTGTTCGCGATCGACGTCGAGCCGCGATTCCGCGTGGCCGGAATCGGTACGCGCCTGCTGACGGCAATCTGCGCGAACTTCCGGCGTGCGGGCGTCTTCAAGGTGCGCACGATCCTCGCGCACGACAACACCCTGATCCTTTCGTTTTTCCGGAGCCAGGGCATGATGGCCGCCCCGTTCATTCCGCTGGAGATGGACCTTGAGGTCTGACCGCCGGCTCGCGTGCAGTGCAGCAAGCCGATGAAGCTGCAGAAGAACACGTCGCTCGCCCTCTACAGCGTGCTCGAGTTCGCCGCCGATCCGACGCGCCACTTCCCGGCCACCGAGATCGCCGCGAAGTACGGCGTTTCGGCGCACCACCTGGCGAAAGTCCTCGCGGCACTGGCGCGCGCCGGCATCCTGGAATCGGTACGCGGCGTCGGCGGCGGCTACCGCCTTGTCTGCAACCTGCGGCGGCTCACGTTGATCGATGTGATCCAGATCTTCGAGGACCCGGGCCTTCCCGATGGCGAACGCGGGGATTCGGGCGAGTCGACGCCGGTCGGCCGGGCGTTGGGCGTGGTGCTCTCCGAGATCGACCAGATGACCAAGGCCACGCTCGCCTCGATCACGCTGGCCACGATGCTGCGGTTGATGGCGCGCCAGCAAAAGGCGGGGCAGGATCGGGTGTCCCGGCGCCGCCCGCGTCACGCTTCCGGAAGGAACCCCTGACCCGCGGCGCCCCCGGGACCTCACACGGGCGGGCGCTTCGCCCAGAGCACCGGCTGCGCACGCGGACTGCTCGCGTGCGTGGCGCCATGCCGGCTCCCGCAATCGCTCGCGACTGCGTCGCGTCGCGCTCGCTGGGCCCGCAGGAATCCTGCGGCATCCCCGTCGCGCCCCGCGTCCAGCAGATGGTTGAATTCCTCGCGGCCACGGGCCTGCGTGTCGCCGTAACCCTTGATCAGTCGCGGCAGGCGCGCCACTTCCAGGGCGGCTGCGCTCGCGTCGCGGCCATCCGCTGCGAGCATGCCCTCGAGAACCCCAAGCCAGTCGTCGATTGCCGCCTGCTCCTGCGCGAAGCGTAGCGAATGGGGCCGCAATGGCCGCAGCGCGGCTGCGAACCGCAACACCAGCGCCCCCGCCACCGACGACGCCTGGAGCCGCAAACCGCTGCCCCCCCTCGAAGCCGGCACGTCGCCACGCTCGCGCTGCGCGAGCCAGGCGCCGATCCTGCGCGGCAGGATCGCAGCGATTTCCTGCACGCCGGGGCGAAAGACATCGTAGATGCGGACGACGTCATCGGCTTGGGCAGCCACCTCGCGTCGAATGCGTGCGAGTCTCGATTGACGTGCCTTCCGCGACGCAACCCGAATCACGTCGTCGTAGCACATCCAGAGCGCCAGATAGCGCGCCGCTTCGCGCGCGACCTCGGCCGGTGGCGGCGATCGTCCAGCCGTCACCTTCGCGCGAGCGATTCGCTCCACCCGATCGAGATAGCGCTGCGCGTAGCGATCGCTCTGATAGTCCAGCGCGCGCCGGGCGCCAGGCCGCGCATATTCGCAGACGAGCGGCGGCAACGCGGCGATGCGTCGCGCGAGCGCCATCGGCAACGGTACGTCATCCACCGCCGGCGGAGCAGGCGGCCCGCCCGGGTCCTCGGATGGCAAGCCATCCGGCGATTCCGCTCGCGCATAGGCGTCGCCGAATGCGGCGAGGCTCGCCGCAACGCCCTTGCCCGCCGCTCTGATCGCGTCCTCGCATGCCGCCCTCGACAGCGGGAGCGCGCCGCTCCCCGCCAGCGCCCCGAACAGCACGGCGCTGATTGCCGCGCCGTGGCGCGCGCGGACCGCCTCCATGTCGACCAGCACCGCACGACGCGCGAGGCTGCGCACGGCAGCGATGATGCGTTCAGCGTCGAAGCGGCCATCATCGCGTTCCATTTTCTCGCGCGTCGTGTACACACGGTGCGTCGACGCGATGACCGTGGTGCGCGCGGGCGTTACCACGCCGCGCTCGAGCATGCGCGCGGCTTCGAGCAGTTCGGCGCAGACCACGACGTCGACGCGCCCCGGCAACGGCATCAATGCAAGCGCCGGTGTGCGGGCTCCTGCATCCGTCCCGGTCACGATCTCCACGTAGTACGTCGTGGCACCCGTGCGCTGCGACACCCCCGGCGTCGAGGTCGCCTGCGCCGTGTACCCGTCGGCGCGGGCAGCCTGCACGACCCAGTCGGTCAGCACGCCACCACCCTGCCCGCCCAGTGCGGCGATCAGTAGCGATAGCGGCTCGCGCGACCCGGCCGTAGCCCTGGAATCCGATGCCGGATTCATGCCGGCAGCAGCGCGCGCACCGTCCACGAGCGAATCCTTGCGATGAACCGCTCCCAGGCAGGCGCCGCGCTGACGATCTCGACGCGATAGAACGACGGGCACAATGCCGCGGCGCCCGCGAGCTCTCCGCACAGCCCGCAGCCTACGCAGCCGGCATCGACCGTGCTCACCGGATCGACCCGCAACGGATCGGCCGGCATCCTGAGCGTCAGCGACGGGCAGCCGGACAGGCGTATGCACGCATGGTCGCCGGTGCAAATCTCCTCGTCGATGCCGTATCGCACGCGCATGACGCGTCGGCCGGCGGCCAGACGGCGCGCGGTCCATGACACGAGGCGCCGCTGCCGCTCGAGCTGGCACTCGCCCTCGGCGACGACGACCTTCAGTCCCGGTTCGGCTGTCGTAAACGCGCGCCGGAGCACCGCCTTCACTGCCGCAACGTCGTAGCTGTGGACGGTGCGCAGCCACTTGACGCCGGCGCCACGGAGCACGTCCTCGATCGCATGATCGCCCGCCGTCGCGCTTGCACCACCGGCCTCGTCGCGACGCTCGGCGGAAGGCGTCGAAATGAGCTCCTGCGTTCCCGTCGCCGACGTGTAGCCGTTCTTGAAGATCAACAGCACCCCGTCGGCGCCGTTCTTCAGCGCCGACACGACGCCGGACAGGAAGCCGTTGTGCCAGAACCCGCCGTCGCCCATGATCGCAAGGGGGCGCTTGCCGCTCATCGGACCCACGCCCGCCGCGCTGGCGAGTCCCAGCCCGTAGCCCATGATCGAATTGCCAAGGAGAAACGGCTCGAACATCGCGAACGAATGGCAACCGATGTCGGCGGCGACATGCCGCGGCCCCAACTCGCGCTCGACGAGCTTGAGCGCGCCGAACACGGGCCGCTCGGGGCAGCCGACGCAGAACCCCGGCGGGCGCGCGGGCACCGGCGCCGCAAGGAGCGCGCTCGCCCGGGCGCGCACGGCGTCGATTTCCTCGCGCCATGCCGCCGCCGGCACGCACGACAACGCCGGCACGCATTCGTCGATGAATCTTTCCAGTCCCCGCAGCAGCGCCTCGCCGGTGTACTCGCCGGCACAGGCCATGGTGGACTTGCCGCGGACGGCGCAAGCGCTGCCCGAGCGTGCGAGCAGTGCGGAAATCTCGAACTCGATGAACTCTGGATGGCCCTCTTCCAGCACGAAAACAAAGGACTTGTCGGCGCAAAACGCGCTCACCTGCTCGGGTACCAGTGGGTAAGTCGCGTTGAGGACGAGAATCGACAGGCGACTTCGACCGCGCTCGTCGACCAGGTCCGCGGTCGCGAGCGCGCGCATCAGCGTGTTGTACAGCCCCCCCTGCACGATGAGGCCGGCGCCGGCGATGTCGCCGGCCAAAGTCTCGTTGATGCCGTGATCGACAATGTAGCGACGTGCAGCGGGCAGTCTCTCGCCGACTTTCTGCCGTTCATGCGCGAAGGTGTGTGGCGGATGCGACATGCGACCTGGATTGTGCGGTGGCGCTGACGCCGTCGGATGCCGCGCGGAGAGTGCCGGCGCGACGTTGTCCCGGCACACGAAGCTGCCCTGCAGGTGGCAGGCGCGGATCCGCAGTTGCAGCATGACCGGCGTCGATGCCGCCTCCGAGAGCTGAAACGCGTGCTCGACGATGCGCACGATCTGCGCAAGCTCCGGGCGGGGGTCGAGCAGGCACAGCGAGGACTTCATCGCAAACGCGTGCGAGCGCTCCTGGATCACGCTGGAGCCCTCGCCGTAGTCTTCGCCGACGACGACAAGCGCGCCGCCCAGGACACCCGCCGACGCGAGGTTGGACAGCGCGTCAGACGCGACGTTGGTTCCTACGATGGATTTCCACGTGACCGCGCCGCGCACCGGATAGTTGACCGATGTCGCGAGCATCGCGCAGGCCGACGCCTCGTTGGTGCACGCTTCGACGTGCACACCGAGCGTGTCGAGATAGCCCTTCGCCTGCACCATGACATCGAGGAGCTGGGATACCGGCGAGCCCTGGTAGCCGCCCACGTAGGCGACGCCGGACTGCAGAAGCGCCTTGGTGACCGCGAGGATGCCCTCGCCGTAGAACATCCGGCCTTCGCCCTGCTTCAGCAGCTCGATTTCGCGCGGGAAGGACCGTTCCATGGGATTCTCCCCCCGGCTCGGAGTGCCGGGGTCGCCGAACCGGCATTGTCGGCCTCGCGGTCGCGGCCTTCCTTGAGTCAGATCAAGTGCGGCGGTCGCCCGTTGCGGCAGAGTCACCCGCATTCGGGTATTCGAATACCGGAATTGCGGCGCGACCCAAGGGCCGGGCGCCGCCGGCGACGGAGGGGCAATGCAGCTGCGGGGCAGGAGCGCGATCGTCACCGGGGCTGCGCAGGGGATCGGCGCCGCCGTCGCTCGGGCGTTTGTGCGCGAAGGCGCCTGCGTCGCCATCGCCGATCTGGAGCAGGCACGCGCTCAGGCGCTGGCATCCGCGCTGCGCAACGATGGCGCCGAGGCAATCGGCATCGGCTGCGACGTCGCTCGGCGCGATCAAGTCGCCGCGATGGTGGCCGCCGCGAACGAGCGCTTCGGCCACGTCGATATCCTGGTCAACAACGCCGGCATCACCCGCCCGGCGATGCTCCACAAGATGAGCGAGTCCCAGTGGGACGAGGTGACCGCCGTACATCTCAAGGGCAGCTTCAACTGCCTGCAGGCCGTTGTGCCGGGGATGATGGAGCGCCATCGCGGTCGCATCATCAACGTCACCTCGGCCGCGGGCGTGCTGGGCACGATCGGCCAGATCAACTACAGCGCAGCCAAAGCCGGAATCGTCGGCATGACGCTGTCGGCTGCGCGAGAGCTTGCCAGATACGGCATCACCGTCAATGCGATCGCACCCGGCGCCGCAACGCCGATGACCGAGACCATCCGTACCGACCCGCGCTTCAGGGACCGATACCTGGACCGCATACCGCTCGGCCGGTGGGCGGAGCCCGAGGAGATTGCGCCGGTATTCGTCTTCTTCGCCTCCGACGCCGCGGGGTACGTCACCGGTCAGGTGCTGGCGGCCGACGGCGGCATGACGATGCGCTAGCCCCGCCGCGGCGCCGGACGAGGATCAGCGATCGGGATGAGGCGCCGGCGCGCGCTCCGCGGCGACCGGCGTGAGCGCGGTGGCGATCGCCTGGTCGACGTCCTCGACCCACACGAACTCGAGCTTGCCGCGTGCGTCGGCGGGGATCTCCTCGAGGTCGCGCCGATTGCGCGCGGGCAGCATGACGGTGCGAATGCCGGCGCGCAACGCGGCCAGCACCTTCTCCTTGACCCCGCCGATCGGCAGCACCAGGCCACGCAGGCTGATCTCACCGGTCATCGCGACATCGGAGCGCACCGTCCGCCCGGTGAACAGCGACGAAAGCGCGAGGAACATCGCGACGCCTGCGCTCGGACCGTCCTTGGGGGTCGCGCCCGCCGGGACGTGGACGTGGATGTCGGACTTCTCGAGCATCCCGGGGGCGATCCCCAGTTGCCCCGAGCGCGCCTTGACGAGCGACAGCGCGGCCTGGGCGCTCTCCTTCATGACGTCGCCGAGCTGGCCGGTCAGGATCAGCTTGCCCGTCCCGGGCATGCGCGCAGCCTCGATGAACAGGATGTCGCCGCCGACCGGCGTCCATGCAAGACCGGTCGCGACGCCGGGGATGGCGCTGCGCATCGCGACTTCCGCCTCGAATCGCCGGGGACCGAGGATCGCCTGCAGCGCATCACGGTCGATCGCAACATGCTGCGTGCTGCCCTCCGCCACCCGCACGGCGACATTCTGGAACACGCGCCCGATCTCACGCTCGAGGTTGCGCACTCCCGCTTCGCGCGTGTAGTCGTCGATGATCGCCATCAACGCGTCGTCGCCGATCTCGCACGACGATGGCGTGAGCCCGGCGGCCGCCAGCCGCCGCGGCACCAGGTAGCGGCGGGCGATCTGCAGCTTTTCCTGCGCCGTGTAGCCGGGGAGCTCGATCACCTCCATCCGGTCGCGCAGCGGGCCGGGAATCGTGTCGAGCACGTTGGCCGTGCAGATGAACATCACCTTCGACAGGTCGAAAGGCACCGCCAGGTAGTTGTCTCGGAACGCCGCGTTCTGCTCGGGATCGAGCACCTCGAGCAGCGCCGATGCCGGATCGCCATGGAAGCCGCCCGCGCCCAGCTTGTCGACCTCGTCGAGCATCATCACGCAGTTGCGCGTGCCGGTCTTGCGCAGCGCCTGGATGACGTTGCCGGGCAGCGAGCCGATGTAGGTGCGCCGGTGCCCGCGGATCTCGGCTTCGTCGTGTACGCCGCCCAAGCTCGCGCGCGCGAGCTTGCGCCCGGTTGCCTTGGCGATGCTCTGCCCGAGCGAGGTCTTGCCTACGCCGGGCGGGCCGACGAGGCACAGGATCGGGCTGTTGCCCGTCGGGTTCAGCTTGTGGACCGCGAGGTACTCGAGGATGCGTCGCTTGACCTTCTCGAGACCGAAATGATCGGCGTCCAGGATGCTGCGCGCCTGCCCGATGTCGATCGGCGGCTCGGGGTCGCTCGCCCACGGCAGCTCGGTCAGCCACTCGAGGTAGGTCCGGACCATCGATGACTCGCCGGCGCCTTCGGGCATCCGCTCGAGCCGCTTCAACTCCTTGCGCGCGACTTTCTCGACCTCCTCGGGCATGCGCGCCTCGGTGATCGCGCGGTCGAGGTCGGCGATTTCGGTCGCGCCCTCGTCGCCTTCGCCGAGCTCCTTCTGGATCGTGCGCAGCTGCTCGCGCAGCAGATGCTTGCGGTTGACGTCGCTGATCGACTCTCGCGTACGCTCGTCGACCTCGCGTGAGACCCTGAGGACCTCGACACGATGCGACAGCAGCTCGAGCAGCCGGTCGAGCCGGTCCTTGAGGTCGAACTTCTCGAGCAGCGACTGCTTTTCCTCGGGCGTCGCGTCCATCATGCCCGAGATGAAATCGGCGAGCCTTGCCGCGCCTTCGATCGCCTGAACGCCGGCGACCATCTCCTCCGGAACGTTCGGCAGGAGCTGCAGGATCTCGACGGCACGCTGCTTGACCGTGTGCGCGCGCCCCTCGATCTCGGCGTCGACGGTCTCGGGATCGTCGACGAACTGGACGCGCGCGACCGTGTACGGATACCCGTCGAGGAACTGGAGGACGCGGAAACGGCGCAGCCCGCGCGCGATTGCATGATGAGTGCCGTCGGACGCGGTGACATAGCGGACGAGCGCCGCACTCGCGCCGACCCAGTGCAGGTCCTCGGGCGTCGGCGCTTCGACCTCGGGCTTGCTCTGCAGCAGCACGCCGAGTGGGCGCTCCAGGCGCACGGCTTCCTGGACGGCGGCAAGCGATCGCTCGCGACCCAGGGTCAGCGGCAGCACCACGCCTGGGAACATCACGGTGTTGCGCACCGGAAGGATGATCAGCGCGTCATCCGGCAACGGCTGCGAGGCCGCGTCGGCGCGGGGCCGCGTCGGCGCCGCCGGCGCCACGGGGCCGGGACGAGGGGAGCCTTCCGCGCTGAGCGCGTCGGCGTCGTGAGGCTTCGTCTCGTTCATGGTCCGGTCAATCCAGCCTGCGCAGTCGCAGCACCAGGCACCCGTTCGCGCACTCGGGCAGGCTCGCCTCGAGCCGGCCGGGAGGCAGCGCGATGCGGCGCTCGAAGACACCGTAGGGAATCTCCAGGCGCCGGATCGCCTGACAGGCCCCGGCAAAAGCGAGCGGACGGACGCCGCGCACGACCAGCGCTCCGGGCTCGGTCGTGATCTCGATCCTTTCGGGCGCGACGCCCGGCATCGCGACGACAATGACGACTTCCCGCTCGTCCTCGAAGACATCGGCCGGCGGTTCCCAGGACGCCTGCGTCCTGGCCGAGCTCGCGAGTCGGAAGAACTGTCGGTGCAGCCGCTCGGCCTGCTCGATCAGGCCGAACGCCTGCGACAGCATCCAGTCCGACGGGTCAGCTCCCCGCGGCATGCGCCCGGATCCATTGCAGCAACTGGGAGGTGCCCAGCGCGCCGGACTGCCGCGCGATCTCCCGGCCGTTGCGGAAAGCGACCAGCGTGGGGATGCTGCGGATACCGAAGCGCGACGCGATCTCCGGCTCCGCCTCGGTGTCGAGCTTGGCAAGATGGACGCCCGCGCCGAGCTGCGAGGCGGCCTCCTCGTACGCGGGTGCCATCCCCCGGCAGGGGCCGCACCATGGCGCCCAGAAATCGACGATGACGGGCACCTCCGACGCTCCGACGTGA
>JAGXBK010000220.1 GCA_018971195.1 Betaproteobacteria bacterium | reverse complement strand
CGTCCTTGTGGAGGTACTCGATGGGGTCCTCCACCGTGATGATGTGGCACGCCCGGGTGTGGTTGATGTGATCGACCATCGAGGCGAGGGTCGTCGTCTTGCCCGACCCCGTCGGCCCGGTCACGAGCAGGATGCCGTGCGGCTCGCGGATCACGCGGTCGATCTCCGACAGCGTCGCCGTGCTCATCCCCAGCATCGCGAGGTCGAGGCGCGCCGACTCCTGGTCGAGCAGGCGCAGCACGACGCGCTCGCCCGCTCCCGTCGGCAGCGAAGACATCCGCACGTCGACCTGCCGGTCGCCGAGCCGCAACGCGATGCGCCCGTCCTGCGGCAGCCGCTTCTCCGCGATGTCGAGCCCGGCCATGATCTTCAGGCGCGACACCAGCGCCGCGTGCAGCGCGCGCGGAGGCTCGATGATGTCGCGCAGCATGCCGTCGACGCGAAAGCGAACGACCGAGCGCGCCTCGTAGGGCTCGAAATGCAGGTCGGATGCGCGCTCGCGCAGTGCCTGCAGCAGCAGCGCATTGATCATGCGCACCACCGGCGCCTGCGCGCTGTCGTCGAGCAGGTCCTCGGACGACGGCAGCTCCTGCATCAGGCGCGCGAGGTCGGTCTCGTTGGCCAGCCCCTCGCTCATCGCCAGCGCGGCGCCCGCCTGGTTGTAGGCGCGCGCGAGCTCCGCCGCGAACGTCTCGGCGGGCACGGGCCGCGTCGACAGCGGCCGGGCGAGGACGCGTCGCAGCTCGGCCACGCCTTCGACCGTCGCGTCGGGGCGCAACAGCACGAGGACGGCGTCGTCCTCGACGCGGCAGGCGAGCACGCCGTGGGCTCGCGAGAATGCGTACGGAATGCGCGCGGTCAGCGCTTCGTCGAACGCTGCGGGACGGGTCGCGGGCACGGCGTTGCGCGGGATCGCAGGGCGCCGCGCTACCGGGCGGGAAGCGCAGGCGATGCCGGGGGTGCAGGCGCCGTCGCCGGAGCGGCCGTCGCAGGAGCGGCTGTCGAAGGGGCGGCCGCGGCGGCAGGCGGCGTGGGCCGAGGCGCAGCCGCCCCCGGGGCCGGGACCGGTACCTGCGGCAGGGGCGTCGTGCCCGCGTCGCCGGGCATCGTGCCTTGCGGCGGCATCTGCGGCGCGGTCTTGTCCTTCC
Organism: Betaproteobacteria bacterium; assembly: GCA_018971195.1. Classification (GTDB taxonomy): domain Bacteria; phylum Pseudomonadota; class Gammaproteobacteria; order Burkholderiales; family Casimicrobiaceae; genus VBCG01. Next base: position 2,416 of record JAGXBK010000220.1, on the reverse strand, counting down.
AGAACCACCGCTCCCCGGGCGCGATCTCCTGCTGCGCATCGCGCAGGTATTCGTAGCGCTCGGAGGTGGTTTCACGGCCGCCGACCGGGCCGCGCACGATCGTCGGCTTCAGGAACACCATCAGGTTCGTCTTCGTGCGCTCGCGCGTGTCGTAGCGGAACAGCGGTCCGATCCCGGGAATGTCGCCGACGACAGGGAGCTTCTGCGTGCCGTCGGTCAGGCTGTCCTGGATCAGTCCGCCGAGCACCACGATCTGGTTGTCGTCGACGACGACCGTCGACTCGAGCGCGCGCTTGGACAGGATCGGGCCCGCGGCCGACGAGTCCTGCACCCGCGACACCTCCTGGTAGATGCCGAGGCGCACTGCGCCGCCTTCGGTGATCTGCGGGCGCACGCGCAGCACCAGTCCGACATCGCGCCGCTCGATCGTCTGGAACGGCTGCACCGTGCCCGACGTGCCCGTCGTCGCGTATTGCCCGGTGATGAACGGCACGTTCTGGCCGACGACGATTCGCGCCTCCTCGTTGTCGAGGGTCAGCAAGGTCGGCGTCGACAGGATGTTCGCGTTGGAATCGTTCTGCAGCGCGCGCACCAGCAACCCCAGGTTGCTGATGACGCCGAGCCCGGGGATGTTCACCGTCCCGTTGATGATGCCGAGATTGAGTCCCTGGCCGACGCTGCCGAGGTTCGCGGACGCGTCGATGATGTTGGTGCCGCCGCCGCGCGTGCCGAAATTGGTGCCGCCGATGCCCTGCAGGTTGTTCCTGTTCGCGCCGGTCAGCACCTGCCACTGGATGCCGAACTCGGCGGCCTTGTCCGCGGTCACCTCGACGATCAGCGCCTCGACGAACACCTGCGCGCGCCGCGTGTCGAGTCGGTCGATCACCGCGCGCAGATTGTTGTAGACCGGCTCGGGCGCGCGGATGACCAATGCGTTGCTGGCGGTGTCGGCCTGAATCACGGCGCCGCCGGCCGCGAATGCCTGCGGCGCCGAACCCGCGCCGTGCAGCGGTGCCGTCGCGGCCGCGGATCCTTCGAACGCGGTCGTCGCGACCGCGTTCTGCAGCGAGGGCGCGCTGCCCATCGCGGCCGGGGCCGCCGCGGGCAGGATCGACTTCTGGTCTCCGCCATACAGGCCGCGCAGCGTGTGCGCCACTTCCGTGGCCTCGGCATTCTTCAGATACACGATGTAGACGTTGCCGCCCTGCGGCTGCGGCGTGTCGAGCTGCTCGATCATCTGCCGCACGCTCGCGGTGCGCGCCGCACTGTCCGAGCGAATCATCACGCTGTTCGAGCGCGGGTCGGCGACCAGGCTGACGCGCTGCTGGGCGTCGGTGGTGGTCCCGGCCTGGCCCGGACCCTCCGACAGCAGGCGATTCAACATCGACACGATGTCGAGCGCCGAAGCGTTCTTCACGCGGACCAGCACGGGCTCGCCGGGCGGATGGTCGAGCGACGCGACGATCTGGTCGATGCGCTTCAGGTTGTCGGCGAAATCGGTGACGATGATCGCGTTGTTCGGGATGTAGGCCGAGATCGTGTTGGACGGCGAGATCAGGGGTCGCAGCACCGTGACCATCTGCGCCGCCGACTCGTGCCGCAGCGCGATCACCTGGGTGACGATGCGATCGCCCGAGGCGGAGACCGCCCCGCGCTGCACGGGTCCGCCCTGCGTCTTGGCATCCGCCTCGGGGACGATCTTGACGACACCCTCGGACTCGACTGCCGCGAAACCCTGCATGCGCAGCGCCGACAGCAGGGTCGGGTAGACCAGGGACTTCGGGACCGGATGCGCCGAGACGATGTTGACGGTGCCCTTGACGCGCGGGTCGACGAGAAAGTTGAGCCCGGTGATTTCGCCGACCGCCTTTACCACCGCGTCGATGTCGGCATTGACGAAATTGAGCGTGACGGTGCCGTTGTCCTGCGCCCGGACCGCAACGGCGAACAGCAGGAACAGGGCCGCGAGGACGCTGCGAAAACCGGTACCGCGGCGCAGCATCATCAGGCGCAGTACAGGCCGGCTCGAGTCCGGCGATCCCGGCGGAGGCGTTGGGAGGGTGTGGCGTCGGCCATCGAGAGGATCGTACAGTGGCTTGCTGCCGCCGATTGGAGGTCGCGGCGATAATAGCATGGGGTATGCGCAGCTTCGGCCGCGCGCCGGGCCGGTGGTTCCGCCGTCGCGGGTGAATCCGCCCGGTGGGGTCGCTGCATCCAACCGCCATGTCATCCTGGGGAGTCTTCATGCATCGTCAGTGCGTCACGGCGCCGGCCGCCGGAATCCGCCGCCTGGTGCTCGGCGCCGCTTTCGCCCTGGGCCTCGCGTGCTGGCTGTTGCCGCACGCCCACGTGGTGCGTGCCGCGGCCGTCGACGGACGGGTCGTCGTCGCCCAGGCGGACCCGGCGCAGGGCGCGC
>JAGXBK010000219.1 GCA_018971195.1 Betaproteobacteria bacterium | reverse complement strand
TCCCGCAGACCCCATTTTCCCGCAATTTCCGCCGATCCCGATATCTAGCGGCGCGCCAGCGCCTGCGCGGTGTAATAGAGATTCGCCGAGCGCGCCCCGGAGCGGCAGAACGCGAGCACCGGCTTGGGAAGTCGCTCCAGCAGTTCGTGCATCTCGGCGATCTGCGTGGCGTCCTGGTATCCGGAGCGCACTGGCAGAAACGCGTATTCGATGCCCACAGTGCCTGCTGCATCCTGGATCGCGTGGGAAGTCGGTTGTGCCGGACCGCCTTCGAAATCCGGACGGTTGTTGATCACGCTGCGAAATCCTGCAGCCGCGGCCTGCGCGAGGTCTTCCGGGCCAATCTGCCCCGCGACCGCGAAATCGTGCGTCAACCACTTGAATGTCAATGACACGTCGTCAATCCTCAAATTGATGTCGGTTGAACGGCCGGGAGCTCGAGCCCGGCCGCCACTGCGCTCCGATCGTCCATCGCTTGTCGGGCGCGGTCACTATCGACCGAGCAAGCGGTAGAACCACGCCAGGCCCTCGGTCGTTCCCCGCGCCGGCCGGTATTCGCAGCCGACCCAGCCTTCGTAGCGCAATTCGTCGAGCAACCTGAAGATGTGTGCGTAGTTCACCTCACCTGCATCCGGCTCGCCGCGGTCCGGAACCCCCGCGATCTGGATGTGCCCGATATGCGGCATCCACCGCCGCAGCTTCACCGTCAGGTCACCTTCGACGATCTGCGCGTGGTACAGATCCATCTGCACCGCGAGGTTCGGCGCACCGACCTCGGAGCGGATCGCGTGCGCTTCGGCCTGCGTCGTCAGCAGGTACCCCGGCGTGTCGCGCGGATTGAGGGGCTCGATCAGGATGGTAATCCCCGGTCCCGCCGCCTCGGTGCAGGCGTGGCGCAGGCTGCGCAGGTAGATGCGCAGCCGCCGTTCGCGCTCGCCCACATCGGCGTCCGCGGGCAGCACCCCCGCCATCACGTGCAGCCGCCGGCAACCCAGCGCCTTGGCGTACTGCAGCGCGTTGGCGATTCCCGCGGCAAATTCGTGCTCGCGCCCGGGTAGCGACGCGAGTCCCCGATCCCCCGCCTCCAGGTCGCCGGGCGGGGCGTTTATCAGCGCGATCTCGAGACCGGCTTCGCGCTGGGCCGCCGCCACGTCCTTCAGCGGGTACGCATAGGGGAAAGCGAACTCGACCGCGCGAAAGCCCGCATGGGCCGCCTCCGCGAAGCGCTCGAGGAACGGCACTTCGGTGAACAGGTAGCTCAGGTTGGCGGCGAATCGTGGCATGCAAGCATCCTGGGCATCACAGCATAGCGTAGCGAGCTGGCCGGCCATGCCACGGCCTGTCGTAAAACTGCAACGTTCTGCCCGCCCGCATCGGGACGCGGGATCAGCGCCCGGTCCTGTGCACAAGACGGTGGGTTTCCGGTGCACATGCGGGTGACGACTGCGAGATCCAAGTCCAGAAGACTGTTTTTGCACCGCTTTTGTTGCGCTACTACTGTGCACGAAAAAACACTTGCACTTGCCGAATCGAGCCACTATGCTTGGTGCTCAGGGACCGCCTGAACACAAGATGTAGTAGATTTTGATTCGCAAGCCAATTTTCGGGCGCCCGTCTGGGCCGCCCCGGTACCGGCAGGTGGGGGCGGTCCCGGATACGGGGCCTTTGCCCGGCGGGCCGCGGCGATGCCCAAATCGCATCCCTTCAGGGTTGACAGCGGCTCGCGGATACAAACAACGAGATTCACACAGGAGTGCAACCCATGCAGATCGCGACGACGTCGGCGTCACCCACCTCCCTGCCGCCTCGGGACCTGATCGTGGGTGAACCTGGAAGCCCCGTCGCGAGCAGCAGCGATCCCCGCTTCGCGCAGTTCAAGGTCATCCGGCGCAACGGCTCGGTCGTCGCATTCGAGCCGGCGAAGATCACGATCGCGATGACCAAGGCCTTCCTCGCCGTCAACGGCGGCCAGGGCGCGGCGTCGGCGCGGGTACGCGACGAGGTCATCAAGCTGACCGATGCCGTCGTCAATGCACTACTGAAGCGCAAGCCCGAAGGCGGCGCGATCCACATCGAGGAGATCCAGGACCAGGTCGAGCTGGCACTGATGCGCGGCGGCGAGCACGAAGTGGCGCGCGCCTACGTGCTGTATCGCGAAAAGCGCACCCAGGAGCGCGCGCAGGAGCGACGGAAGAACGACACCGGGGGCGAGGACACGACACTGCACGTGCTCGACAACGGCGTGCGCAAGCCGCTGGACTTCGAGCGCCTGACCGATCTCGTAGATGCCTCCTGCGCCGGGCTCGAGGCGACCGAACCCAACCGCATCCTGAAGGCGACCCTCAAGGACCTGTACGACGGCGTGCCGATGGAAGAGGTGCGCAAGTGCGTCGTGCTGGCCGCGCGCACGCTGATCGAGAAGGATCCCGCGTATTCGTACGTGACCGCGCGGCTCCTGCTCGACGCGCTGCGCTTCGAGGCGCTCGGCGAGGAAGCCACCCAGGCCGACATGGACACGAAGTACGCCGAGTACTTCCCGCGCTTCGTCAAGCACGGCATCAAGATCGGCCTGCTCAACGAGGCGCTGTCACAGTACGACCTGGCCCGCCTCGGCGCCGCACTGAAGCCCGGGCGCGACCTGCAGTTCGGCTACCTGGGCCTGCAGACGCTCTACGATCGATACTTCCTCGTCGATCAGTACGCGGTGCACGCGAATGCGGGACGCCGCTTCGAGCTCCCGCAATGCTTCTTCATGCGCGTGGCGATGGGCCTCGCGCTCGGCGAGGTCGACCGCGAGGCGCGCGCGATCGAGTTCTACGACGTGCTGTCGACCTTCGATTTCATGAGCTCGACGCCGACGCTGTTCAACTCCGGTACCCACCGCTCGCAACTGTCGTCGTGCTACCTGACGACGGTTTCCGACGACCTCGACGGCATCTACGAGGCAATCAAGGAAAACGCGCTCCTTTCCAAATTCGCCGGCGGATTGGGGAACGACTGGACCAACGTGCGCGCGATGGGCTCGCACATCAAGGGCACCAACGGCAAGAGCCAGGGCGTGGTGCCCTTCCTGAAGGTGGTCAACGATACCGCAGTTGCGGTCAACCAGGGCGGCAAGCGCAAGGGCGCGGTGTGCACCTACCTCGAGACCTGGCACCTCGACATCGAGGAATTCCTCGAGCTGCGCAAGAACACCGGCGACGACCGCCGCCGCACCCACGACATGAACACCGCGAACTGGATTCCGGACCTGTTCATGAAGCGGGTCATGGAAGGCGGCAACTGGACCCTGTTCTCGCCGGCCGACGTGCCCGACCTGCACGACCGTTTCGGCAAGGACTTCGAGCAGGCCTACCTGCGCTACGAGCAGCGCGCCGCCAGCGGCGAGCTCAAGCTGCACCGGACCATCCCGGCCTCGCAGCTGTGGCGCAAGATGCTGACCATGCTGTTCGAGACCGGGCATCCCTGGATCACCTTCAAGGACGCCTGCAACGTGCGCAGCCCGCAGCAGCACGCCGGGGTGGTGCACTCGAGCAACCTGTGCACCGAAATCACCCTGAACACCAGCGGCAGCGAGATCGCCGTGTGCAACCTGGGCTCGGTCAACCTGGTGGCGCACCTGCACCGGGC
>JAGXBK010000218.1 GCA_018971195.1 Betaproteobacteria bacterium | reverse complement strand
ATCACCCAACGCGCGTCGATGCGCAAGTCCACGGGGCTGGGGATGCGCTCGCTCATCGCGCATCAGTTTAGCAGGCAGGGCACCCACCACCGGAAAATGGGGCAGCGGAAAATGGGGTCAGAGCTGTAATACTTCGTGACGCTGCTCCGCATGCTGGGGACACGTCACGGCGTACGAAGTATTACAGCTCTGACCCCATTTTCCGCTGCCCCATTTTCCGGTGGTGGGTGCCCTGCCTGCTAAACTGATGCGCGATGAGCGAGCGCATCCCCAGCCCCGTGGACTTGCGCATCGACGCGCGTTGGGTGATCCCCGTCGAGCCGGCGGGAGTGCTGGCGGACCATGCGCTGATCGTCGACGCCGGGCGGATCGTCGCGCTCGTTGACGCCGACGAAGCCGACCGCCACTACGCCCCGCGCTCCCGCGTCGCGCTGCCCAGCCATGCGCTGATTCCAGGACTCGTCAACGCCCACACCCACACGGCGATGACGCTGCTGCGCGGGATCGCCGACGACGTTCCCCTCCGGGCATGGCTCGAGCAGCACATCTGGCCGCGCGAAGGCAGGTTCCTCGCCGAGGACTTCGTGCATGACGGCACGCTGCTCGGTGCGGCCGAGATGCTCCGAGGCGGCACCACCTGCTGCAACGACATGTATTTCTTCCCCGATGCCGCCGCGCGTGCGTACGAGCAGGCCGGGATGCGTGCGATGCTGGGCATGCCGGTGCTGGATTTCCCCACGTCGTATGCGGCCGATGCCGAGGCCTGCCTGCAACGCGGGCTCGAGGCCCGCGATGCCTGGAAGCACTCGCCACGCCTGTCGTTCGCGCTCGCGCCGCACGCGCCCTACACGGTCGGCGACGCGAGCTGGGCGAGCGTCGTCACCTATGCGCGACAGCTCGACCTGCCGATCCAGACCCACATCGGGGAAACGCAGCACGAGGTCGACGAGGCGCGCGTCACGACCGGCGAGAGTCCGCTCGCCCGACTCGACCGGCTCGGGGCGACCGGCCCCGGGTTCATCGCGATCCACGCCGTCCACGTCGATGCCGAAGACATCGAGCTGCTCGCGGCGCAGGGCTGCCACGTCGTGCATTGCCCTGCATCGAACATGAAGCTCGCGAGCGGCGCCGCGCCCGTCGCCTCGTTCCTGGCCCGTAACGTCAACGTCGCACTGGGCACCGATGGCGCGGCGTCGAACAACCGGCTCGACATGTTCTCGGAAATGCGCCTCGCGAGCCTGCTCGCGAAGGTGACGACGGGCGACGCGAGTGCGCTGCCTGCAGCCCGCGTGCTGCGGATGGCGACGCTCGGCGGCGCCGCCGCGCTGGGTCTCGACCACCAGGTCGGATCGCTGGAAGCCGGCAAGCAGGCCGACGTCGTCGCAGTCCGGCTCGCCGACGTCGAGACGATTCCGATGTACGATCCCCTGTCCCACCTCGTGCACGCCGCCGGGCGCGAGCTCGTCACCGATGTCTGGGTCTCGGGCATCCGCGTGCTCGACGACCGGATGCTCGTCGACATCGACCTGCCGGCGCTCGCGAGCCGGACGCACGCGTGGCAGCAGCGACTGGCCCGACCATGATCAGCGACACACCCAATGCCGATCCCGCGGAGCTCGCCAAGTTTTCGGCGCTCGCGCACCGCTGGTGGGATCCGGGCAGCGAGTTCAAGCCGCTGCACGACATCAATCCACTGCGGCTCGCGTGGATCGAGCGGGTCGCCGGCGGAATCGACGGCAAGCGCGTCGTCGACGTCGGTTGCGGCGGGGGCATCCTCGCCGAGGCGATGGCGCGCAAGGGCGCGCGCGTGGTCGGCATCGATCTCTCCGACAAGGCGATCGGCGTCGCGCGCCTGCACCAGCTCGAATCGGGAACGAGCGTCGACTACCGATTGACGGCCGCCGAGTCGCTCGCCACCGAGATGCCGGCGGGTTTCGACGTCGTCACCTGTCTCGAGCTTCTCGAGCACGTTCCTGAGCCCGCCTCGACGATCGCCGCCTGCGCCGCGCTGGCGAAGCCCGGCGCCTGCGTCGTGTTCTCGACCCTGAACCGCAACCCCAAGTCCTACGTCCTGGCGATCCTCGGCGCCGAATTCGTGCTGAAGCTGTTGCCCAGGGGCACGCATGACTGGACGCGCTTCCTGCGCCCGTCGGAAGTCGCGGCATTCGCGCGCCGCGCCAGCCTCGACCCGCTGGCCATGATCGGGATGACCTACAACCCCCTGACCCGCAGCTACCGGCTCGAGGACGACACATCGGTCAACTACCTCGCCGCGTTCACGCGCATCGACGCGCATGCCGGCTGACCGGGCGCCTCGCCCGCGCCCGACCACGCTCCCGGTCGCGGCGGTGCTGTTCGATCTCGACGGCACGCTCGCCGACACCGCCGGTGATCTGGCGCTGGCCGTCAACCGCGTCCGCCGCGTTCGTGGACTCGAGCCACTGCCGGTCGAGGCGTTGCGCGCGCATGCGTCGGCGGGGGCCCGCGGCCTGCTCGGTGCGGGCATGGGCGTCGCCCCGGATCACGCGGACTATCCGCAGCTGCGCGACGAATTCCTCGCGAACTACGCGGCGGGCCTGGCGATGACGACACGGCTGTTCGACGGTGTCGCCGCGCTGCTTCGCGAACTCGATGCACGCATGCTGCGCTGGGGCATCGTCACGAACAAGGCGACCCGGTTCACGAGGCCGGTCGTCGAAGCGCTGGGCCTCGACGCCCGCGCGGGGGTCATCGTGTCGGGCGACACGACGGCGCACCCGAAGCCGCATCCGGAGCCCCTGTTGCACGCGGCGCGGCTGCTCGAGGTCGACGCCAGCCAATGCGTCTATGTCGGCGACGACCTGCGCGACGTCATCGCCGGCAATGCCGCCGGGATGTCGACGATCGTCGCGGAATACGGCTACCTCGGGAATCCGGCCAGCGCCGATGAATGGCCCGCCACGGGTTGGATCGCCGAGCCGCTGGCGCTGCTGCAGTGGCTTCCGCAGACACCGCCGGGATGACCGGGCGCGCGCCCGGTCACTCCGAGCACGCGACGTTCGCGAGCCACAGCTCCTGCGGCGCACCGTTGCGCGATCCCACGATGCGCACTCCCTGATTGGCGATCAGCGGCCGCAGCACGGCGGAGGTCACGTCGTCGGGGCTGCGCAGCGCGATTCCGTTCGCCTGAGAGATGCGGTCGCCGACCTTGAGGCCGAGCATCGCCGCGTAGCCGTTCGCCTGCGTGACCACCAGTCCTCGAGGCGTGGCGGCGAGCAAGCCGCGCCATGCGGCGGTGTCGCTGCCCAGCCCCCCGAGGAGCTCGGCGTTGAGGCGGACGATTGCCCCATCGAATCCCGCGGGCGCTGCACATGAGGCTCCCGCAATCGTGGAACGCGACGGCGGGGGGGCGCCACCTGCCGACGCCCGAGCGGAAACCGCCGGCACCGCGATCCCGGACGCGCGCGGAATCCCCGGCGCCGACTGCGGCCCGGCCCCGCCCTCCGGGCGCAGCCGCAACTCGCGCTCGATCGCGCCTTCGCGCACGGTGACCGTGTTGGGAGTGATCGACGTGACCCTTGCGCCCGGCGTGATGTCCTGGCCCGCCTTGACGACCTTGGGACCGCCGGGCAGGCTGAACAGCGCATACCCGTCCTTGG
>JAGXBK010000217.1 GCA_018971195.1 Betaproteobacteria bacterium | reverse complement strand
GCCGCCGCGACCTGTTCGCGAGCTTCCTCAAGATGGGTCTTCTCGGATTCGGCGGCGTGCTGCCTTGGGCCCGTCGCGTCATCGTCGACGAGCGGCGCTGGCTGAGCGACCGCGAGTTCGTCGAGGTCATCGGCCTCTGCCAGGTGCTGCCCGGTCCCAATATCGTGAACTTCGCGGTCATCTTCGGCGCGCGCAACCGCGGCCCCGTCGGGGCCTTGCTCGCGGTCGGCGCGCTCCTGTTCGTGCCGGTGGGCGTCATGCTGCTGATTGCGCTGTTCTACGCGCAGGTCGCGGGAAATCCATGGGTGCGCGACGCGATCGCGGCGGCGGCGGCGGCGGCGGCGGGGCTCATCCTGGGAACCGCGGCGAGGCTGCTCGTGCAGGCGCGTCCGCCGCTGCGTGGCATGCTGACCGGCGGGGCGGCGTTCGTCCTCGTCGGCATACTGCACCTGCCGCTGTTCTGGGTCATCGTGGTGCTGATCGCCGTCGCCATCGTCGCGGAATGGCGGGCATCGCGATGAGTCCCGCGATGCACGTGCTGGCCGAGCTCGCCCTCCGGTTCTCCGTGCTTTCGCTGGTGGCGATCGGCGGCATCAATGCGATTCTTCCCGAGATCCACCGGGTCGTCGTCGACGTTCAGGGCTGGATGACCAGCGCCGAGTTCGCACGACTGTTCGCGCTCGCGCAGATCGCGCCAGGACCCAACGCGATGGTCGTCGCGCTGATCGGCTGGAAGGTCGCGGGCCTTGCCGGCGCGCTGGTAGCGATGGTCGCGGTCTGCGGGCCGTCGTCGCTTGCCTGCTACTACGCCTGGCGCTGGGCGGACCGCTTGCAGGAATCGAGATGGCGGGGGATCGTGCAGCGCGCGCTCGCACCCATCGCGATCGGGCTGATCATGGCCAGCGGCTATACGCTGGCGCAGGGCGCGGACCGGTCGACGGGCGCCGTAGTGCTCACGATCACCGCCACCGCCGCGCTCGCGTTCACGCGCATCAATCCGGTGTGGCTGCTGGGAATCGCGGCACTGGCAGGCATCGCAGGAATCGCGTGACTGCCGGCCGATGAACGCCGGCGCGGGGGGCTCGCGCCGGTGGTCCTGCGCCCCCGGGCGCCTATTTCGACTTCCCCCGCTTCACCTTCGCTGCCTTGTCCTTTTCAGGGTCGAGCATCGAGCCCCTGCAACGCGGGGCGCCGCAACGGCAGGCATACGCTGCGAGCACGTGCGTCGTGCGGCGACCGGGAACGTTCAACTTGTAGTCGTACGCAAGTTCCTCGCCGGCGCGGATGGTGCGCTTCGCGGCGATGATCACCCGCCCCCGGTCATCCTCGTAGGGCTCGCAGTTGGGCTGGCAGCTGTGGTTGATCCAGCGCGCGGCATTGCCGCGCACGCCCGCGTCGATCACCCGGCCGTCGTTCAGCTCGAACAGGAAAGTATGGTGGGGGTTGTCCGGATCGCTGTCGGGCAGTTCGTCCGCCGCTTCCATCGAGATGCGCCGGCCGCGGTACTCGATGATGTCGGCGCCCTTGCGGATCGTGCGCGAGGCGAACACGCCGCGGCCGTGGATCGGTGAATTGCGCACTGCATATGCGCGCGTGCTGCGCGCGGAGCTCGCGGTGGAGGGCCTGCGGGACGTGACGGGCATCGGATGCGGACTCGGAGGGCTTGTCGTGGCGCGGGATTGTCGCACGGCGACGCATCAGCCCGGGACGGCGCCGATCAGGGTCAAGGCGATCGGCGTGGTCACCGCGGCGAGCGCCGTCGTCACGACGATCGACGACGCCACGGCGCTGCCCAGCACGTCGAATTGGCGGGCCATCAGGTACACGTTGGCACCCACCGGCAATGCCGCGAGCATCACGACTGCCGAGGTTTCGAGCGGCGGCAAGGCGATCATTCGCGCCAGCGCATAGACTGCGAGCGGCTGCGCGAGGAGCTTGAGCACCGTGATCGCAGCGCTCTCGCGCCAGCCGGCGCGCACGCCGAATTCGGCGAGCCCCATGCCCAGGGCGATCAGCGACAGCGGCACCGCGGCCTGGCTCACCATCTGCAGCGTCTGGTCGATGACCGTCGGCAGGGGCCAGTCCAGGAACCCGAACCCGGTCCCCGCGAGGATGCTGGCGACGATCGGATTGCGGAGCACGCCGCGCCCGGTCCTCGCGATCGCCGAGAACGACAGGTCACGATGCTTGGCCCATTCGACAGACACCGTGACGAGCGTCCACAGCGTCAGCGAATTGAACACGAGCACCAGCGACACCGCGGGGAGCGAGGCCTCGCCCAGCGTGACCTTGGCGAGCGGGATGCCGAGCAGCACGTTGTTGGAGAAGATGCCGCCCATCGCGAACACCGATTGCGCGGCACCGTCCATGCGGAACACGGACGCACCAAGCACGCGACCGATCGCATAGACGACGAGGCAGCCGCCGAAGAAGGCGATCAGCAGGCGCGGATCGACGCGCGGCAGTCGCGAGAAGTCGCTCATCAGCCGGAACAGCAGCGTCGGTACGGCGACGGTGAACACGAAGCGCGTCAGCGCATCGGACGCGCTGCGCGGCCAGCCGAAGCGCGTCAGGACATAGCCCAGCAGCACGAGCAGGAACAGTGGCGCGGTCAGCGCAACCAGGTGCAACAGCATGCGCGGGCGATGGGCGGGCCGGGCTCAGCCGCGTGGGCCGATCAACGCAAGGAACTCGTCGCGGGTCGCCTGTGAATCGCGGAAGGTGCCGAGCACCGACGAGGTGATCATCTGCGAGTTCTGCTTTTCGACGCCGCGCATCATCATGCACAGATGCTGCGCCTCGATCATCACCCCGACGCCGCGCGCGTCGATCGACTCCTGCACTGCATGGGAGATCTGCTCGGTCAGTCGCTCCTGGAGCTGCAGCCGCCTGGCGTACATGTCGACCAGGCGCGCCCGCTTGGAGACGCCGAACACGCGGCCGGTCGGGATGTAGCCGATATGACAGCGCCCGAAGAACGGGAGCATGTGGTGCTCGCAGAGACTGTAGACCTCGATGTTCTTCACGATGACCATGCTGTTGGTCGTCTGCGTGAAGATCGCGTCGTTGATCACCACCCCGATGTCCGTGCGGTTGCCCGAGGTCAGGAAAGCGAGCGCGCTGGCCACGCGCGCGGGCGTCCTGACGAGTCCCTCGCGCTGCGGATCCTCCCCCAGTGCCTCCAGCAGTTCCCGGGTCAGGCGCTCGATTCTATGGACGTCGATGGGCATGGCGAGGCAGTCGTAATGGCAACGCGGGCGGACCGGGTCGGCGCCGAGCGGAGGCACAGTATGGAAGATCGGTCGCCGCGATGCCAGCGTGGATGCAATCCGGGCCTCGCCGTCGACCGGCGGCTCGCGGCGCGACCCATCTGCCTGCGCGTGCCGATGTCTCGGTCGGCTGCCGGTGGCGACCCGGATATGCGATTATCGTCCATTGCGGCGCCGCGCCCGGGCGCCCGACGGCCGATTGCATCGGAGATCGATCGAATGGACTGCGCCGCTTGCGGCAAGGAAATTGCGCAGACTGCGCGTGCTTGCGTCCACTGCGGCGCCGAGCAACCGCAGGTGGCGGGGCGTCGCGCGGGCGAAGCGGCCAATGCGCCCGGAGCTGCGGCCGCTACACCCACCGCGTCGCGACGCGGCG
>JAGXBK010000056.1 GCA_018971195.1 Betaproteobacteria bacterium | reverse complement strand
GGGGAGCGCCGCCGGACCGATCCGCACGACGCCGGTGACGCTCCTGCCGCGCCGGGTCGCACCGTCCTGGACTCGCGCGGCCCCGGTGCCTGCGGATCCCGCAAGGATGAGCTCGCGCGCGCAGGCGGTCGCCGCGCACCTGCGCCTGCACGGCGCGTCGTTCTACGACGAGATCGTCGAGGGCACCCGGCTGCTGCGCAGCCAGGTCGAGGACGCGCTCGCCGAGCTCGTTGCGCGCGGTGTCGTGACCTCCGACAGCTATGCGGGCCTGCGCGCCCTGTTGACCCCCTCGGAGCGCCGCAAGCGCATCGGCGGGCGCGGGCGTCATCGGCGCGGCGCGCTGCCCGGAATCGAGGATGCCGGACGCTGGTCGCTGCTGCGACGGCCGGCGTCGCCTGGGGGAACGCAGGATTCGGCGGCCGGCGCCGCCGCCGACGCCATGCAGCGATCCCTGACCGGGGATGCGCCAGTCGATACCGATGCGGTCGAGCACATCGCGCGTGCGCTGCTGAGACGCTATGGCGTCGTCGCCTGGCGCATGCTCGAGCGCGAAGCTGCGTGGCTTCCCCCTTGGCGCGAGCTGCTGCGCGCGCTGCGCAGACTCGAAGCGCGCGGCGAGCTGCGCGGCGGGCGTTTCATCGCCGGCATGACCGGCGAGCAGTTCGCGCTGCCCGAAGCCGTGGCGTTGCTGCGCGACACGCGTCGCGCGCCGGTGGTCGATGCCCTGGTCTGCGTCAGCGGCGCCGACCCGCTGAATCTCGTCGGCATCGCGGTGCCCGGCGCGCGCGTCCCAGCGCTCGCCGCCAATCGCGTGCTGTATCGCGGCGGTATCGCGATCGCCGCCCTCGTCGGCGACGCGGTTCGCTGGCTCGAAACCCTGGATCCTGCGCAGTCCAGGGTCGCCGAGAACGCGCTGGTGAGGCGGCCGGTCGGCTCGCCGCTGCTCGCGTATCTGCGCTAGCGAAGCTCCGCGCAACGGGCCGCGCAGCCCCGTCGCGTCGCGTCACGCCGCCTGCTCCTCGAACCGGCGGGTTTCGTCGATCAAGCCGCTTGTTCCTCGATCTGGCAGATTTCTTCCAGTGTCCTGCCACGGGTTTCGATCCCCAGGATCAGCACGACCAGCGCCGCGATTGCAAAGCTGGCCGCGCCGAGGGTGAACACGCCCGTATGACCCACCGTGCCGATGATGTAGCCGACGACGATCGGCCCGGTGATCGCACCCATGCGACCGAAAGCCGAGGCGAGTCCGGCGCCGGTCGAGCGGGCGCGGGTCGGATACAGCTCGGGGGTGTACGCGTACAGGCATGACCACATGCCGAACATGAAGAACTGCATCACGAAGCCGCTGACGAACAGTGTGGTCGTGCTGGTCGAGTGCCCGTAGACATAGGCCATGACGGCGCTCAGGAACAGGAAGATCGCAGTCGTTGGTTTGCGCCCGACTCTCTCGAGCATCTGGGCGGCGACGTAGAAGCCGGGGATTCCGCCGAGGCTGATCAAGGTGATGAAGCCGATCGATTTCACCACCGAGAATCCGTGCTCTCCCAGGATGACGCCCAGCCATGAGGTGAGACCGAAATACCCGAGCAGCGCGAAGAACCACAGCGTGAACACCATCACGTTCGCCTTGAGATAGAAGCGGGAAAAAAGCACCGCGAGCGGATTGCGGGTTTCCAGTTTCGTCTCCCCGAGGTAGGGCTTCGGCGATGGCAGGGCGTGGCCGTAGGCCTTGGTCACCGCCGCCTCGATCTGCAACACTGCGGCATCCGCTTCATCGAACCGACGGTGATCCGCCAGCCACCGCGGCGACTCCAGAAGGCTGCGCCGGACCCAGAACACCACCACCGACAGGCAGCCGACGACCACGAACACCCAGCGCCATCCTGCGATCGGCAGCACGGTGTAGGCGATCACCCCGGAGATCACGAACCCGACTGCCCAGAATCCTTCCATGAACGCGATGTACTTTGCGCGTTGTCCGGCCGGAATGATCTCCGACAGCACGGCCTGCGCCACCGGCGCTTCGCCGCCGACGCCGACGCCGATCAGGAATCGAAACACCATCAACGAGGCGACGCTCCAGGAGGTGGCGGCCAGGAAGCTCGCCAGTCCCCAGACGATCATCGTGCTCTGGAACGCGATCCGCCTGCCGAAGAGATCCGAGAGCGTACCCGCGAGCAGGTTGCCGACCAGCTGTCCGAGGAAGGTCATCGACACCAGATAGCCGATTTGCACCGGCGTCAGATGGAAGTAAGCGGTGAGCGCCCCGATCAGAAAGACCAGTAGCGCGACGTCGACCTGGTCTGCGAGCCACGCCGTCGCGACGATCGCGAAGATCCGCTTCTGATACGAGGTCATCGGCAGTCTTTCCAGCCGCCCCGGTATGTTGATGCGTGCTGCCTCCGCGTGGACCCACGCAGAATCCGTCGTGCCGATTGCTGACGCTTGGCTCATCGCCGATCTCCCTTTGGTGGCTTCGTGGCTAGCGCGGGTGGGCCCCGCGAAGGATACGCCTGCGCTCGAGGCTTTGCGGCGGCCACTCGCGTTCGATCTCGTAGAACTCGGAAACCGCGCGCGCGCCCGGCGGGAGCACGACCCACGGCTGCTTCGACGACGTGAAGATGTGGATGTCGGGGGGCAGCAGGTCCGGATCGTCGAGCGTGCCGACGCGCACGAAGCGCACGGCGTCACCCGCGCCTGCATAGTTGCTCCACACGGCGACATGGCATCGGGGACAGCGCGAGATCTTCTGGCCTCTGCCGCTGTTCGACGGCGTCGCGACGACCTCGGGCTCGCCTTGCAGCACGATCACGCGGTCGGCCTCGACCATCGCGTTGAGCGCGAATGACGCACCGGTCTCCCGCTGGCACCAGCGGCAGTGACAGCAATGGACGAACAGCGGCGGGGTCGTCATGCGGTAGCGGATCGCTCCGCAGGCGCAGCCGCCGTCCGCGGGGAAGGGTGAGTCGATCGACATCGGTCTGCCTCCGGTCAGCAGGGGCGCAGCGCGCAACATCCGGTCGGGATGCTAGTATATGCAACACATATACCGGCCCATCGATGGAACCCATCGCCCCGATCCTCGCCCTCCTTGCCCAGGGGCCGTCCCACGGCTACGACCTCAGGGGACGCGTCGAACGCGGCCTGCAGCCGTTCTGGCGCATCGATTTCGGGCAGCTCTACCGCGTCCTGCACCGCGCGTTGCACGAGGGACTCATCGCGGCGGCCGGTCGTCGCAGGAGCGACCGGGGTCCGGCCCGCACGCTCTACCGGCTCACGCCCAGGGGTCGGGCTGCTGTTGATGCGTGGCTTGCGGAGCCCGCGCAGGACGACGACGAGCTGATGGTCAAGTTGACGCTGGCTGCGCAGGGAGCCGGCCGGCCTGCGCGCGTCGCCGCAGCCAATCGCCGACGATTCGCCGCCCGCCTGGACGAGGCGCGCGATGCCTACCGCTGCGCGGTCGAGTCCGGTGATCGAGGCCGGATCATCGCCGGCGACGCGCTGCGTCGCCGCTGCGAAGCGATCGAGGCGACGCTCGGCCTCGCGCAGGCGGAGGCCGTGGTGCGGGGCACGGCGATGCCGCGATCCGGTGACACCGCTCGGCCCCGGCGCGCGCGGCGCAGCATGGGCGGCGGCGATGGCCCGCGGGCGCTGCGGATCGCGGGGAGCGACGACCCGCTGCTCGGGTGGCTGGCGCGCGAGGCCGGTTGCGACGCTCAGTTCGTCGGCAGCTACGGCGGCCTCTGGGCATTGCAGCGCTGCGAGGTCGATGCGGCATCGCTGCACCTGCTCGATGCCGACACCAACGAATACAACGCGCCGTTCCTGCGCCAGCTGCTGCCGGAGAGCGACTGGGTGCTGGTGAACCTCGCGTGGCGGGAGAACGGCATGATCGTCGCGCGGGGCAATCCCAGGCGCGTGGCCGCCGCCGATGATCTTCTGCGCGACGACCTGCGTTTCGTGAATCGGCAGCGGGAGGCCGGCACCCGGGTGCTGCTGATGCGGGCATTGCGTGCTGCGCAGATCGATCCGTCGTCGATCGCCGGCTGGGACAACGCGGTCGCGACCCACGATGCCGTGGCCCGGGCGATCGTCCTCGGGCACGCCGACGTCGGCCCGGGGTTGCGGGCGGTCGCCGCGTCCTGGGACCTCGACTTCGTGCCATTGGTGCAGGAGCGCTACGACATCGCGCTGTCACGCGACGTGCTCGAATCCGCGCACTGCCGGCGGCTGCTCGGCGTCCTGCGCGGCCGGTCGCTGCGGCGCGAGGCAGGACGCTACGCCGGATACGACCTGCGCGACTGCGGGCGCATCGTCGGGGCCGCCCGGCCCGAGCTCATCCGGGCCTGAGCGAACCAATCGTTTTCATCGAGGAGGACAGGCATGGACTTGCGAGTGCGGGCATTGGGCTTGATGGCGGGGGCGACGGCGGCGATGGTTGCGATCGCCGTTGCCGGCGCCGGGACGGCGAGCGCCGCGACGCGCGATCCGGTCACGGTGACGGTCTACGCGGCGGGCACGCTCGCCCGGCCGTTCACCGAGATGGCGCGCGAGTTCGAGAAGTCGCATCCCGACATCGTGATCCAGTCGCAGTTCGGCGGCAGCGTCAAGATGGTCAAGCAGGTGACGGTGCTTAAGCAGCAGGCCGACATCGTCGCGGTCGCGGATTACACGGTGATCCCGAAATTCATGTTCGGCGGCAGCGGGACGCCGGCCTACGCCGACTGGTACGCCGGGTTCGTCGGCAATGCGATCACGTTCATCTACACGCCCAGGAGCGCGTTCGCGAAGGAGATCACGGCCGACAACTGGTACGACATCCTCGCGCGCCCGGGGGTCGAGATCGGCCGCTCCAATCCCGACACCGATCCGTCGGGCTACCAGACGCTGCAGATGCTCCAGCTCGCCGCGACGCATTACCATCGGCCGGGACTCGCGGCTGCGGTCCTGAAGAACGCGCCCGAGACGAACATCCGAGACACCGAGACCGACCTCATCTCGGCGCTGCAACTCGGCCAGATCGACTACCTCGCGATCTATCGCTCCGATGCGCTGCAGCACCACTTCGAATACCTGAAGCTGCCGGCTGCCATCGACCTCAGCGACCCGAAATACTCGGCCGACTATTCGAAATCGGTCGTGCACACCAGGAACGGGTCCCTGTCGGCCAAGCCCATCGTCTATGCGCTGACGATTCCGCTCAACGCCCCGCACAAGGCGGCCGCGATCGAATTTGCGAAGTTCATCCTCGGGCCTGAGGGGCAGAGGATTTCCGCGCAGAACGGCTTCAAGACGCTTTCGCCTGCCTACGTCGTCCACGGGGACAGGATGCCGGCGCCGCTCCAGGGAATGACGCAGCCGTGGAGGACGCCGTAATCCTGCGGCGATTCCCCGCTGCCTGACGCGGTCGCAGGCAGGATGCGGCGTCCTACGCTGTTCCTGGCATTCTGGCTGCTCGGCAGCCTGGTGCTGGCTTTCATCGTCGTTCCGCTGCTGTCGCTGGTGGCGGCCCCGGGACTGACCGGATTGCTCCGCGCGGCGGCGATGCCCGACGTCCGCGCGGCGATCGCATTGAGCCTGGGCGCCGCTTTCGTTGCGGCGCTGTTCGCTGCGGCATTCGGCGTGCCGCTGGCGTACGTGCTCGCGCGAAGCGCGTTTCCCGGCAAGGGTGTGGTCGAAGCCGTGGTCGATCTGCCGCTCACGGTGCCCCACACCGTCGCCGGCATCGCGCTGCTGCTCGCGTTCGGTCGCGAAGGCGTGCTGGGCGAGCCTGCAGCAGCCTGGTTCGGGTTGCGCTTCTGGGGAACTTTCGCCGGCATCGTCGTCGCCATGCTGTTCGTGAGCCTGCCCTACGCGGTCAATGCGGCGCGCATCGGCTTCGAGGAGGCGATCGACCCCCATCTCGAGAAGGTGGCGCGAACGCTGGGCGCCGGTCCCTGGCGCGTGTTCACGCGCATCGCGTTGCCGCTGGCCTGGCGCGGCGTAATGGCGGGCGTCACGCTCACCTTCGCCCGCGCGATCAGCGAGTTCGCGACGGTCGCGTTGCTCGCGTACTACCCGATGACCGCGCCGATCAAGGTCTACGAGCTGTTCCTGCGCTTCGGGCTCGACGATGCCACCGGGGCCGCGGTGCTGTTCCTCGGAATCGTGCTGCTGCTTTTCGTCGTTTTGCGCCAGTTCGCCTACGGGCGCGGCGGAAACCGGGGATTCGGCCGGTGAGCGCGCAGGCCCTGTCGGTGGAGAACGTCCGGATCGAGCTCGGCGCCTTCGCGCTGCGCGACGTCTCGCTGGGGGTGGACCCCGGCGAGATCCTGGTCCTGCTGGGGGCGAACGGCGCCGGCAAGAGCGTGATCCTGGAGACGATTGCCGGCTTTCACCGCCCGTCGCATGGACGTGTACGGATCGGAGCGCGCGACGTGACTTCGCTGCCGCCGGAGGCGCGGCATGTCGGCTACGTGTTCCAGAATTTCGCGCTGTTCCCGCACCTCAGCGTCGCGCAGAACGTTCGCTTCGCCACGCAGGCGCGGGGAAGGGCAGGGGTCGAGCGGCCAGCGGGCGAGCGACGGATCGCGGCGCTGCTCGAGCGCTTCGGCCTCACCCGGCTGGCCGACCGTCGCCCGGCCGATCTCAGCGGGGGCGAGAAGCAGCGCGTCGCCCTGGCGCGGGCGCTGGCGACCGATCCCGTGGTGTTCCTGTTCGACGAGCCGTTCTCGGCGCTCGATGCCGCGACCCGCGATACGCTGCGCGACGAGCTCGCCGATTTCCTGCGGGATGCTCGGGTTCCGGCCGTCTACGTGACCCACGACTATGCGGAGGCGATGGCGTTGGCCGATCGGGTCGCCGTCGTCGACGGCGGGACGCTCGTCCAGGAAGGCCCTGCCGAGCGCGTGTTCGCCGCGCCGCGAACCGAGCGCATCGCCCGCCTGATCGGAGTCGAGAACATCGTCGAAGGCCGGGTGCGCACGGTCAACGCTGCGACCGCGGTCGTCGCGCTCGGTGCGACCGAGTTTCGCGTGTCGTTGCAGGACCGCGTCGCTACGCCGGGGCAGCGCGTGTCGGTCAGCATCCGCGCCGAGGAGCTCTCGCTGCTTCCGGCGGGACAGGCAGCCCCGGCGCGCGAGATTGCCGTTCCCGCGACAGTGCTGCGCCTCGCCGGTCACGGCCCGCTGGTCCGGGTCGGCTGCGACTGCGGCTTTCCGTTGACCGCCTACGTGACCCGCGCGCAATGCCGGCAGATGGCGCTCGCGCCCGGTGGTGCGCTGACCGTCGCGTTCCCGTCGGAGGCGCTGAACCTGCTCGTCGCGTAATTCGAGCGGCGGTCTCGACCTCGCCTTCGATCTCGACCGTCAGCTTGCGGGGAACGCCGACTCGCGCCGGACGTCGCAGACCTGAATCCGGTACTCGGCGTAGAAGTCGCTGCGCCCTTTCTGCTTGGCCTCGACGTGCCCGGGGTGATGGCTCCAGGCGCGCAGCGAATCCATCGAGTCGAACTCGACGATGGTGACTCGCTCGCCGTCGTCGGCGACGAATCCCTTGTGGGAGATGTAGCCGGGCATCGACTGGGCGAGCGCGCTGATGCGCGCGGCCCATTGCGCGTACTCGGCCTGGGCGCCGGCTTTCAGCCTGGAGCGGAACACGGTGACGACCATTGCGACTCCTCGGGAGGGGGTTGCGGCGCGCGGTCCGGGCGTCGGCGCCGCAGTGGGGCGGCGCTAGGCCGCGTCGGGCATGCCGTCGAAGAACTCGACGACCCCGGTCTCCAGCGAATATTCGGCGCCGACAACCACCAGGCCGTCGCTCTGGATCAGCTGCTCGAGGATCTCCGATCCATGGCGCAGGTGGTTCGCCGAAACGCGGATGTTCGCGCGCACCGCTTGTCGCACCAGCGCCTCCGGGTCGTGCCGCAGATCCGTGGCGAGCAGGGTCTCGACCGAAGGGCGCACCCGGTCGACGATCGAGCGCAGGTTGCGCGACCGGTTCTCCCTCGCCTGCTGGAGCTCCTCGAGCGTCGCGAGAATGGCGCCGCATTGCGAATGTCCGAGCACGACGACCAGCCGGGTGCCGTAGCGCGCGGCCGCGAACTCGACGCTGCCGACCTGGGATGCGGCGACGACGTTGCCGGCGACGCGGATCACGAACAGGTCGCCCAGCCCCTGGTCGAAGACGATCTCGGCGGGGACCCGCGAGTCGGAGCAGCCGAGGATGATGGCGAACGGCTCCTGGCCTGCGACCAGCGCGTCGCGCCGCTCCGGGCTCGCTAGACTACCGCGGCTCCGGAAGCCGGATGCGAAGCGGCGGTTGCCCTCGATCAGGCGGCCGAGGGCCGCGGAGGCGGGAATCATCGATGATGCCGGTGTGCTGTTGGCGTGCGCGAATTATACGCAGCGACGTCGCGCAGCACGGCCTCGAGCTCATGGGGCGGGACCGGGCGACTCATCAGGTAGCCCTGCATCTCGTCGCACTTCAGGCCGCGCAGGACGTCGGCCTGGCGCTCGGAGTCGACGCCTTCGGCGACGACCCGCAGGCCAAGCGAGTGTGCTAGCGAGACGATCGTGGAGACGAGCAGCATGGTGTTCGAGTCGTCGAGCATTGCGCTGATGAACGCGCGGTCGATCTTCAGCGTCTGCACCGGGAGCTTGGCGAGGTAGTTCAGCGACGAATACCCGGTCCCGAAGTCGTCGACGGCGATGCCTACGCCCATCGCGCGGACCGCGTCAAGCTTGGTGATATTGTCCTCGACGTCCTCCATGATCAGGCTCTCGGTGATCTCGAGGTCGATGGCGCAGGATTCCCCTTCGCGCAGGACCGCAGCCCGCACGGTCTGAACGAAATCCGGCTTGCGCAGCTGGATCGGGGAAACGTTGACGGCGATTCTTGGCGCCTCCACGCCGTGCTCCTGCCAGCGGCGGTGGTCGAGCGCGGCCCGGCGCAACGCCCACTCGCCGGCCTCGAGGATCATTCCGGTCTCCTCCATCAGCGGGATGAACTGCGCGGGCGGCACCAGCCCGAGCTCGGGACTCTGCCAGCGCATCAGCGCCTCGACCCCGCAGATCCGGCGGGTACGGACGTCGACCTTGGTCTGGTAATGGAGCACGAACTCGTTGCGCTCCAGTGCCAGCCGGAGCTTGTTCTCGAGCGAAAGCTTCTCGGCGGCGCTCTCGGTCATGTGGCGTGTGTAGAAGAGCTGCTTCTCGCCGAGGATCTTGGCTTTCTTGAGCGCAGCCTCGGCGTTGCGGTGGAGCGTCTCCGCATCGGCGCCGTCCTCGGGCGAAAGGGCGATCCCGGCTCTCGCGGACACGCGCAACTCGGTGCCGCCGACGGCGAACGCTTCGCCGAAGCAGGCGCGCAGCTGGACGTCCAGCGCGCGTCCCACGACTTCGCGCGAACCGGTGGCGGGAAGCAGCATCGCGAAATGGTCGGCGCCAAAGCGCGCGACCCGGCTCGAATCCCCGGCGCAGCGCAGCAGGCGGTTGGCGACCTGCTTCAGCAGCTCGTCCCCGTCCCGGCGTCCCAGCGAATCGTTGACGGCCTTGAAGCGCTCGATGTCCAGAAGGACCAGGGCGTGCCGCGTCTGTTCCGGCCCCGCGCCCTTGAGCCGCTGCGTCAGCCGCTCGCTGAAGAGCGAACGATTGGGAAGCCCGGTCAGCACGTCGTAGTAGGCGACGTAATCCAGGCGCTCGGATTTCTCGATGTGGTCGAGCGCAAACGCAATGTCGCCCGCCAGCTCCAGCAGCAGCTTCATCTCCTCCTCGTCGAAGAAGCCCGTTTCGCGCGAATAGAGGGCGATCACGCCGATCGCCTCCCCGCCCCTCTGCAGCGGAATGACGCAGACCGCGTTGATTCCTCGCTCGCGGAATCCCGCCTTGGCGACGATCCGGGGATCGTTCTGCGCATCGTTGGAGATCACCGGCAGCATCTGCATGATCGCTTGTCGCACGATGCCGGGTCCGGCGGTTCCGATCTCGGTCATCGCATCGGGGGCGGTCTCGAAGAAATCGCGGACGTCCCCGTCCGATGCGACCGGCACGACGCGCTGGGCGCTGCGGTCGACGATCCCGATCCATGCCATCGGCAGCTGCCCGGCGTCGACCGCAATACGGCATGCCTCGCGGAACAACTCGTCGCGCTCGCGGACGCGCACGATCAGCGCATTGGTCTGGCTCAGCACCGCGTAGATGCGGTTCAGGTTCTTGATGTGGAGCTCGGCGAGCTTGCGCTCGGTGATGTCCTGCGCGGTGCCGACGATGCGGTAGACCTTCCCGGAGGCGTCGCGAACGGGGCATGCGCGATCGCGGATCCAGCGCACGCTGCCGTCGGGCCGCACAATGCGGTATTCCTCGTCGTAGCCGTCGATGGAATGCTGCTCGATGGCGAGCTTCGCCATGCGATCGCGATCGTCGGGATGGATGGCTTCGAACCACTGGCGCGGGTGCAGGTAGAGCTCCGCGACGCTGCGCTGCCAGATCTCGGCGTAGGCGGGGCTCACGTAGAGGAGCGCGTTCTTGACCGGATCGGTCAGCCAGAAGACTTCGCTGATGTTCTCCGCGATCTGTCGCAGGCGCTCGTCGCTTTCCCGCTGCGCGCGCTCCGATTCGCGGCGCCGGGCCTCGGCGCGCAGCGACTCGATGCCGTAGGTCAGGTCGCTTGCCAGCTCGACCAGCAGGCGCACTTCCTCGTCGTTGTAGCGCGCCGGGTCCGTCGAGTAGATGCACAGCGCGCCGAACGCAGGCAGCTCGCTGCCGAGCGGCAGCGCGATGCTGCTGCGAAACCCATGGCGGCTCGCGCTCTCGCGCCACGGACCGAAGGGTACGTCGGTCAGGGTGTCGCGGACGACGGCCGGCTTGCCGGTGCGTATCGCGGTGCCGGTGGGGCCCCGGCCGAGCACATCATCGCCCCAGGACAGCTTCGCGCCTTCGAGATAGCCGGTCGCGCCGTACATGGCAGCCGGCCGCACGCTCTTGGCCTCGTCGTCGTCGGCATAGCCGATCCAGGCGAGCGCATGGCCTCCGCGCTGCACCAGGATGCGGCACATTTCATCGAAGAACTGCCGCTCGTTGGTGGCGCGCACCATCGCTTCGTTGCATTCGATCAGGACCGACAGGGTCCGGTTGAGGTCCCGCAGCGCGCCGACGTCGCGTTCACGCACGTCGAGCATCCGGTTGAATTCACGCGCGACCGTCGCGAGCTCGTCGGGTCCGCCGAGCGCGGCGCGCGCGCCCAGGTCTCCGTCGGCGACCCTTTCGACCGTTGCCTCGAGGCTTTGGATCGGCCGCGCAATGGCATTGCCGAACCGGCGCGCCAGCATCAGCGCGAAGGCCAGGGTCGCCAGAACCAGTGCAATCGCCTTCATGATCCGGTAGCGCACCGGCGCGAACAGCGTGTCCGCGGGGATGCCGACGGTGACGAGCCACCCGGTCAGCGGGCTCCTTCGGTAGGCGATGACCCGGGCGACCCCGTCGGCGCTCGACACCCTGTAGGCTCCCTCGCCGCCGCCGCGCGCCACCGGCACCTCGGCACTGCGCCTGCCGATCCATTGGTCGGGATCGGCCGAGCGCATCAGAAACCGGCCCTGCGTGTCGATCACGGAGATGACGACGTCGCCGGGAATCGCCGGCAGGATCCGCGACTGCAGCTTCAGCAGGTCCAGCGGCAGCGCGAGCAGGCCGGCGATCGCGCCGTCGCCATTGCGCAAGGGATAGGTGAGCACCGAGACCCAGCGCCCGCTCGCGGTGCCGAGGAAGGCGTCACCCGCGGCGAAGCCGCCGCTGCGGATTGCCTGCTGAGACCATGGAAACCTGGAGGCAGCGTCCGCCGACAACGGCTGTGGAAGCAGCGAGCACACGGCGTCGCCGCGCACCGTGCGGGTCACCAGGTTCGCGGATTCCGGGTGCAGCGTCAGGAACTCGGCCAGGATGGGATCGCAATGCGTCGGGTCGAGGGCCGCCACCAGCGGCCGCTTCGCCAGGACCTCGAGCAGCCGCTTGCTCTGGGAAACCTCCCGGTCGATATTCGTCGCGGTGGTCGCGGCGAGGTTCTGGAGCTCGGCCTCGGCCTGGCTGCGCGCCTCGCGATACCGGTCGACGATGACGTAGCCGGCGGCGGCAGCGAGCGGCACGACGGTGGCCAGCGCAAGGGCCGCGAGCTGCGCGCGTATGGTATGGCGGCCGGGGTCGGAACGGGGGTCACGCACCTGCATGCTGTTGCACAGCACGAAGCGGGCCAGCCCCCTCGGCGTGGGCGCCTCAGTGGGTCCCCAGCATCCGCCGACATCCGCGGCGCTCCCCGCGGCCGTGGTGCTGGAAGCTCGGGAGGTGCGCGACGCCGAGTCGTGGCCCGTACTCGTCGACGTCGAACGGGGCGCAAACTGCGCTAGTTCATCACGGGCAGGTGCTCGATGAAACGGTTGATCGTCGAAGTCACCGCTTCTTCATCAGAAATTAATTCAATTTCTTAGGTAACATCGATAACAGCATGTAATATAATGTGTTTATGTGTCGCCACGCCTTGGCGCGGCGACCCGGTCGAGGCGGCTGGAGCATTCGGTACTAGCGCCGGCAGATCCCGTCGAGCAGCAGCCTGGCGCCAAAGCCGGCGAGCACGGTGCCGGCGATCCTCTCGATTCCGCGCTGCCAGCGGCCATAGGCGATGCGCATACGCCGTCGCGAGAACGCCACGCTGAGGAAACTGCGCCAGAGCACCGACGCGCCGAGGATGCCGAGCCAGGCGAGCAGCCTCGCCCACGACGGCGTGTTCCCCGACTGCGTCAGCGCGAAGATGCTCGCGAAGAACAGCACGGTCTGCGGATTCGCGAGGTCGGTCATCAGGCCGCGCATGAAATGACCACCCAGCGAGCGCTTTGGCGCCGGAGCGAGGTCGTCGAGGCGCGCCGGCGGGTGACGCCGGAGGAGCTTCCAGGCAAGCCAGAGCAGGTAGAGACCGCCGACCACCTGCACCGCCGAGAAAAGCTCGCCGCTGCGAGCGATCAGCGTCGCCATTCCAAGCAGGCCGAGCCCGGCGTAGATTCCATCGCCAACTGCGACACCGAGGCCGGCCGCAAAGCCGGCGCCGCGGCCCGCGACCAGGCTCGCCTGCACGACAACGAAGAGATTCGGACCAGGGCTCAGGAACGTGATCGCGAAGAGGCCGACGGTCAGGATCACGGAGTGCACAGGATGCCTGGGTCGGTGGGCGTGCGATCGCCGCAGCGCGAAACGATACGCACCGCGATTTCCCGGTGGTCCCGAAACCCCATCCCCTCGTAGAGGTGGTGGGCGCTGACGTTGTCGCGCATGACGTGGAGGAATGGGATTTCGCTGCGCAGCAGTTGGCGGCGGACGAGCGTGGCGACCAGACGCCGAGCGAGTCCGCGACCCTGAAATCCGGGATGGGTGCACACACCGCTGATTTCCCGGAATCCACTGGCATGCATGCGCTCGCCCGCCATGGCCACGAGACGCCGGCGGTCGAACACGCCGAAATACTCGCCGAGTTCGACTGTTCTCGGACCGAAGGGCCCGGGGTGGGTCAGGTCGGCCAGATCGAGCATCGATTGCGCGTGCCCGGGGGCGAGCTGCAGGGCCGGCAGCGCCTCGTCGACGGTCGGCATCGGAGCTTCCCACACCATCTGATACATCGTCGATTCGGCTTCGACGCGCCAGCCATCGGGGGCGTCGCCCTTCCATTCTGCGCAGTAGAGCTGCTCGCCGGGCTCGCAATACGGGGCTAGGGCGTCGACGTCGGGACGCTCGACGCTCGCAAATGCGACGATCGGCGAGAGCCCGGGAGCATAGCGGCGCACGCCGCCTGCGCCGGTCGCGTGTCGCGCCTGCGGCCCGGTCAGGGCGTGCCAGGCAATGTTGGCAGGCGGCTTCACGTATTCACGGATATCGGTCGAGCGGAACCCCGACCCCCATGGCGGGTGCTCGCAGCGAAGATCGACGCGACCCACTCCATTGGAGCAGTTGCCCTGCTCACAGCGCAAGTGTCATGAATACGCTGTTCGGATCGTCGACGTAGTCGGCAAACGGCGAGCAATAGGTGAAGCCGAAGCTCGCGTACAGCCGTCGTGCGGGCTCGAATGCCGGCATCGAGCCCGTTTCCAGGCTGAGCCGGCGGTACGAACGCGAGCGCGCCTCGGAAATGATGTGGGCCAGCATTGCTCGCGCGACGCCCTTTCGCCGATGGGCCGGGGACGTGCGCATCGACTTGACCTCACCGTGTCCGGGGTCGAGTTGCTTGAGCGCGCCGCAGCCCAGCAGCCGGCCGTTCGACCAGGCTGACCAGAACGCGGTCCCGGGCCTGCGCAAGGCGTCGATATCGAGCGCATGAACGCTCTCGGGCGGCGAGAGCCGAGCCATATCGGCCAGATGGTCGTCCAGCAGTTCCCGTACTTCAGGACCGGATAGGTCGTCGAGTCGAATGTCCATGGATGTTCGCGGCAGGCCGGCGGCGTAGGCGAGGAAACTGCCCGGCGCGCCGTCGAGCGTTTCGTCGGCCCCGCAGAGCCGGCCGCAGATTGTCCTGAGCTTCTTGACGTTCATGGGGGTCCGCCGGCACGGCGGTTTCGCCGCCAATCCTCTGCCAGACAGCCGTAGATGCAGGTGTCGTAGGCTACCCCATTCGCCACCCAGCGTTGGCGCAGGTTTCCTTCCAGAGCGAAGCCTGCGGTGAGCAGCAGCCGGCAGGAGGCCGCATTGGCCGGGTTCACCTCGGCCTCGATGCGCCGTATGTTCAACTCGCCGAAGGCATGGGAGCACACCGCGTCGACAGCTTCCTTCATGAGGCCCTGGCCCCAGTGGTTGCGGGCCAGGGCATAGCCCAGCTCCAACCGACTGCTCGCTTCGTCGAACCTGAACATAAGGAGCGTTCCAATGACTTTCGAATCGGGCTTTGCCACGAGGACGAGCTGTCGACCGGTGCCCGAGGCGCCGAGTGCCTCCATGCGCGAGAGCCACGCGCTCCCGTCTTCTAGCGATTGCCAGGCTGGATAGGGAAGGAACCGGGTTACCCGTGGATCGCCGTTGACCTCGAGAAGGTCGGCAAGGTCGGAGGCGAGCACTGGCCGCAGCGTCAGCCGGGGCGACTCGATTCTAACGATGGCAGGGAAGGGCACGGGGACTCCGGGAAGTTGCCGATTCCGAACGCAATGCCTCTCCGGCGACGCGCTAGGGTTTGGCGTCGCCGATTACCCGCTCGATACGTCGATCCGGCACGAGCCACATCAGCGCGACCACGACGTAGATCGTCTGTGCCATCCAGTGTGCCCAGAACGACGCGGCGATGGCCACGATGTAGAGGAATGGGGAGAGCTTGCCTTTCCAATCCGTTCCGACGGCACGCTTCAGGATCGAACCCGGGCCTTCGCTTGCGATGATGCATTGCTGCAGCAGGTCGTAGGCAATAGCCGCCATGAGCAGCACGAACCCATACACCGGCGAAGGCAGTGGCGCAAAGTGATTCTCGCCCATCCAGCCGGTGGAGAAGGGGAACAGGGAGAGCCAGAAGAGCAGATTCAGGTTGGCCCAGAGAACTCCGCCGGACACCCGCTGCGCGGCGTGCAGCAGGTGATGGTGGTTGCTCCAGTAGATGCCGACATAGACGAAGCTCAGCACGTAGCTCAGGAATAGCGGCATCAACGGGGTCAACGAGGCGAAATCGGCGCCATGAGGAACCCTCAGCTCCGGCACCATGATCGTGCATGGCCGCGTCCGCGACGCGACTCGGACTCATTGTTGCATCACCCGTGGTCGACGGCACCCATGCATCCACTGGACCTGACCGTGCGCCGCGGTCGGGGACCGGCCATTGGTGCTTGGTGCCTTCGAGGTTCCAGAACGTCCCTCGATGGCTGCCGGCATTGCGGCGAGGCCTGCGGAGACCATGCGAACGCGCGTCCTACGCTTGACGAAGACAACGGAAAGATGCCGCCAAAGACGTCCAATCCCGGTGCCACGAAGCGCGATTCGCCACGCGACGCAGTGTCCGGAAGCGTCAGCGCTGGATCGTCCTTGAACACCGCGATGGCATCCGCGAAATCCACGCCGTGTTTCGCGAGATGTCAGCCCGGAATGTCCGGTTCGACGAGTGTCGCCAACTGGGCAAGCGACTCCTGCCAGCCGAGGTAGCAGATTTCGAGGGGTATCGCCTCGGGTATGCCCGCCTGGGCGATGCTGACTTCAGTTCCGCAGACGACAGGCTTCAGGGACACGGTCACCTCGAGGACGCCCGGCAGATTCGGATCTTCGAACTTGTCGGTGTATCGGATCAGTCTGTCCTGGGCCAATTCGAGGTATTCGCCACCGAATGAATGGCCGTTGCCTGACGAGAAGCTGTGGAACGACATTCTGAACGTACCGCCGACGCGCGCATCCAGGTGATGAACGGTGCACGTGTAGCCATATGGGGGAAGCCATTTGTGAACCGCCCCGGCTTTTCCGGAGAGCTCCGGGTTTGGGTCAAGCTGCGATTGGCAGCTGACCCGTTGACTCATAGTACGAGCGGTGGCTTGGGTTGGTTAAGCGCTGAACTGCAACGCCCAACGGCTTCATCTTCGTCGCCGCACGGGTCCTGCCTTGACTTGCTGGGCGATCGCCTGCGCGAGCGACCGCGGTGGCGGTGCCACTCGAGATGCGGATTGCCTCGCATCGAGATACTCGCGTAGCGCGATAGCCAGAAGGCCGTTCAATGAGATGCCCGACTCGGCAGCGTATCGACGCCCGCGCTCGGCCAGCGCTTCGGGCAGCCGCAAGGTCATCGCCATAGGGGAGCCGCTTCGCAGAAGGTATCACGATGATACCACCCGTCGGTGCGCGTCGGTCCATCATCGCTACGCCGCCTTCTTCGCCGTGCCGGTATCGAAGTACGACCTCTCGAGCTCGGCCGGTGGCAGGTTGCCGATCGGTTCCAGCAACCGTCGGTGATTGAACCAGTCGACCCATTCGAGCGTTGCGTACTCCACCGCCTCGAGATTTCGCCACGGACCGCGCCGGTGGATCACTTCGGTCTTGTACAGCCCGATGATCGTCTCGGCGAGCGCGTTGTCGTACGAGTCGCCGACGCTCCCGACCGAAGGCTGGGCACCGACTTCGGCGAGCCGCTCGGAGTAGCGAATGCACAGGTACTGGCTGCCGTGATCGCTATGATGGACCACGCCCTTGAATCCGGAGCGCGACCACACGGCCTGCTCCAAGGCGTCCAGGACGAGCTCCGCGTGCATCGAGCGCGCCACGCGCCAGCCGATGATGCGCCGGGCGAACACGTCGATCACAAAGGCGACATAGACGAAGCCCGACCAGGTCGCCACGTAGGTGAAGTCGGCCACCCACAACTGATTCGGCCGGCTGGCCTGGAACTGCCGGTTGACCCGATCCAGCGGTCGAGCCGCGCTGTCGTCGGCGATCGTGGTCCGGCACTTGCGGCCACGGACCACCCCGTGCAGCCCCTGCGCCTGCATCAGCCGCTCGACCGTGCAGCGAGCCACCGCCTGGCCCTCCCGGCCCAATTGCCGCCACACCTTGCGGGCGCCGTAGACCCGGAAGTTCTCCTCGTAGACCCGGCGAATCTCCGTCACCAACGCCCGATCTCGCTGCAGCCGCGGCGGCAACCGCGCCGGATCCGCCTCCCGGGTCTTGTGCTCGTAGTACTGCGACGGGGCGATCGGCAACTGCGCGCAGATCGACTCGACCCCGTAGGCATCCCGGTGGGCGTCGATGAACGCCACCATCATTTCGGTCGGCGGTCGAGCTCCGCCTGGGCGAAAAACGCCGATGCCTTGCGCAGGATCTCGTTCGCCCGCTTCAGCTCCCGATTCTCGCGCTCCAACTCCTTGAGCCGGTCACGCTCAGCCGTGCTCAACCCCGCACGCCGACCCCGATCACGCTCGGCTTGCCGCACCCATTTGCGCAGCGTCTCCGCGGTGCAGCCGATCTTGGCCGCGATCGAACCGATCGCCGCCCACTGCGATTCATGCTCGCCTTCATGCTCGAAGACCAGTCGGACGGCGCGCTCTTGGACTTCCGGGGAATACCTCTTTGACGTGTTCATGACTCCATCCTCTCAAAGTTTGGAGTCTCCGGGAATCCCGGGGCGGTTCACATAACCCCACAACCTATATCGAGAACGCTGCTACCCGAGCCCGCGGGCAAACGAGATAACAGTTCCCGTCCAGCCGGTTCCCAGACTCTCGATTGAAGTTGGAGCCGATCGAGTTCCGCCGGTTGCCCGGCGAGCAGGTAGGAGTTCG